>CAZXCB010000067.1:5232-15057 GCA_964639075.1 uncultured Bifidobacteriaceae bacterium
GGCGCTGCTCGCCGAATTCGGCGGGACCGATCCGGACGCCGGTGCCGTCGACGACACCGAGCTCGCGGCCCAGGCCGAAGAGGCCGGCGGCGAGTCGGACTTCGGCGACGGCGCGGTCGTCTGAACCCGGCGAGGACCCCGGGCCGGTGCGGGCGCAGGTCGGTATGCTCCGGCGATGCGGGCGTTCCGACGGGGTCTGATCGTGGTGTTCGTAGCTGCGATCGCCGGCGCAGTCGTCCGACTGCGCGGCAAGGGCGGGGTGCCGCCCACCAACGGCGGGTGGCGCGAGCTCGAGGCGCCCGAGTTCCGGTGAGCGAGGCCCAGGCAACAGCGTTCGCTGCCGGCTCCGGCCGAGCGGGGCCCGAGCGGCCCGGCCCGAAGGGCCGTGAGCGGACCAAGGTGAGCGCACGCGGATGAGCACCGTCCTGCTCGTCGGCGTCGGTGCGGTCGGCGGGCGGGCCGCCCGCCAGCTCGTCGAGACGCCCGGAGTCGACCGGCTGCTCGTCGCCGACGCGCGCCCGAAGCGGGCGGCGCAGGTCGCGCAGATCATGGGCGAGCACGCGGCGATCGTGGACTGGCAACCGGGCATGGCGCTGCCCGAGCACGTCGACGTGGTCGTCGGCGCGGTGCCGGCCGGGGACGACCTCACGATCGCACGCAACGCGATCGACGCGGGGGTGCCCTACGTGAGCGCGACCGACGACACGTCCGCGCTCCTCGCACTCCTGGCGCTCGACGCGGACGCACGCGCGGCGGGCGTGCCCGTGGTCGTCGGGGCGGGCCTCGCCCCGGGCCTCGCCGATGTGTTGCTGCGCCACGCGGCCGACCAGTTCGATGCCGTCGACGAGGTGAACGTGGCGCGCTGGGGTGCGGCCGGCGAAGCAAGCGCGAGCACGGTGCGGGTGGCGCTGGCCGAGAAGGGAGCCGAGCTCCGCGGCGGGGTGGTAGTCCCGCTCGTGAAGCGCGCCGGCGAGGAGCTGATCTGGTTCCCGAACCCCGTCGACGCGCGAGCGTGTGAACCGGTCAGCAACGGTCTCGAGCTGCTCGTGCACGCGGTGCCGGGGCTCGACCGCGCGTCGGTTCGCTTCGCGCACGCGGAACGACCGCCACGCGGCTGGCCGCGGCGACCGGACCCGGTCAACGAGTGGGGCGCGGTCCGTGTCGAGGTGTGGGGGACGCGCGGTCCCGCGCGCGAAGCCATCGTGTACGGGGTGATCGAACGCACCGAGATCGCGGTCGGCACGGTGCTCGCGTTGACCGCGGCGGGGCTCGTGGGGGCACTGCCCGGAATCGTGCGGCGAACGCCCGGCGTCATGGGCCTCGGCGGTGTGGCCGAGCCGAGGGCGTTCCTCGCCGAGCTCGCGCGACGCGGGGTGAAGGTCGCGATCTTCGAGGGCGTCCCGGTCGTGTGACGCGGTCCGGCGTCAGCCGGTCGGGACGAGGTCCCCGGGGTGGCGAACCGACGTCCAATCCCGTTCCACGCGCGCCAGCCGCTCGTCGGCGACTGCGCGCTCGTCGGCATCCGGTGGCTCGGCGGCGAACATCGCCGCGTCGATCACCGACCCGACGCGCACCAGGTCCGAGCCGTGCTCCGGCGCGAGCGAGCCGAGCGCGCGGACGAAGGTGGGCGTCGATTCGCTCGGTGCGCGTGGTCGCCCTCGCCGGTTGCCGAGCGCCTCGAGGCGGGCGAGGCGTTGCGACGCCCACGAACGAGAGATCGCGATCGCGCGCGGCCGCCGCCGTAGGGAGCGCAGCGCGAATCCGATGCCGGCCAGACCGGCGAGGATCGACACGCCGATGAGCAGCTCGCCGGGGATGTCGAGGCGCGAGCTCAGGTAGGCGAGGGCGCCGGTGCCGGCCGAATCGATCTGCGAGTCGCCGGCGAGGGGCACCTCGGCGGTGGGGTCGAAGCCCTGCCATCCGATGCCGGGGAAGTACACCTCCGCCCACGCGTGGGCGTCGCTGGCCTTCACCTCGTAGAGCCCGGTGAACGGGTTGCGCTCCCCGGGCGCGTACCCGACCGCGAGCCGTGCGGGGACGCCGAGCTCGCGCAGCATGACCACGAGGCTGGTGCCGATCTGCTCGCAGAACCCCTTGCGGTCCACGAACAGGTACTGGTCCACGGCGTCCTTGCCGCGCGGCAGTGCCGGGATGTCGAGCGAGTACTCCGTGTGGGTGGCGAGCCACTGCTGGAGCGCGAGCACCTTGTCGTAGGTCGTCGGGGCGCCGGCCGTGACGCGGTGCGCGAGCTCGCGGACGCGGGCCGTCGTCACCGGGGCGGTCGCGTAGCGGGTGCGGAGCTCGGGCGGAGATACCTCGGGGCGAGGTTGGCGGAGCGCGTCGGCCGTCACGAGCGGTCGTTGGCTCACGACGGTGTACACGGTGCCGGGATCGAGGCGGACCCCGGCCCGCAGCGTGCCGTCGTCGTTCTGGAAGATCGCTCGCTCGGGGAAGTACACCTTCGACGGCTGGTTCGCGCCGAAGATCGTGTTGGGCCCCGCTTCCTTCAGGTAGTAGGTCTGCACGAGCTCGTCGACGTCGAGCGCGCTCTGGGTCGGTCCGTCGGCCGGCACCCTCGGGACGCCGATCATGGTGTCGCCCCGGATGAGCGACGGTCGAGCGTTCGACACCCGCCACACGCGGCCGTCCCAGACGTCGAAGGTCTGGCCGCGCCAGAAGTCGGGCGAGGACGCCCGTACCCGCATCACGAGCGTGTCGTCGGGCCGGCCGCGCACGGCGGTGTCGAGCCGATCGGAGAAGCCGAAGTAGCCGAACGACGCGCGGCCGCTCGGTGTCCCCGACCGTGACGGCGCGCCGGGGTCGTCGCTTCCGAGCGACGGGTTCGACAGCGCGCCGTTCGAGCGGACCGGCGTGTCGTCGGGCAGCTGTGCGGGGAAGGTGAGGGCCCGGTTCGTGCCTGCGACGGGCACCAGCATGAACACCCCGAAGCCGACGAGCAACACCGAGACGAGAAGGGCCGCCGGGACCGCGAGCACCGAACGGGTGAGACGGGGCGTGACCGCGGTCCCGAGCGACGGGAGCTCCCCGAGCTCGGCGCGGTAGGCCAGCACGAGGCTCACCAGCGCGGCGAACGCCCACACCAGCAGCCACGGCGCGATCGCCATCGAGATCGAGAGCACTCCGGCGAGCGACACGAGCACGAGGCTGGCGACGAGCAGGACGAGCAGACCGTGCCGGTTCGGTGTGTCGAGCGCGTGGAGCAGCAGCAGCCAGAGGAATGCGTGAGCGAGCGGCACCTGGAGGGCGGCGAGGTCCCTGACGTCGTGGATCCCGGCGATGAAGACCACCATGATCGCCACGGCCGCGACCGACTGCGCGGTCCGCAGCGCGAGCGGGCGGGTGCGCCGAACGGCGTAGCCGACCGCGAAGCACACCGGGAGGCCGACGGTCACCGCGAGCCAGAGCAGCGGCGTGCCCCCGCCTTCGCGGAGCGCCGCGATCGCCGCCGCCATGACTGCGACGCACACCGACACCCGGAGTGCGACGACGTCCTGCGCCTTGACGGCCGGAGCGGGGCCGCGGCTCATCGGTGCCCTCCGCCCCCGAGATGGTGCACGGTCGCGCCGGCTGGGAACGGCCCGGTCGCGGGAGCGCCCGTCACCGCCCGTGCGAGCCGCCGACCGACATGGAGCGGCGTCGGGGTCGGGCCGAGACACGGGCCGGCGAGCTCGGCGGTGGCGAGCTCGACGCGCGCCCCGACGCGGAGCGCGTCGTCGGCCATCCCCGCGGCACGGGACGCGACCCCTTCCGGATCCGGGCCGCGCAGGTCGGCGACGATCACCACGACCGGCCGCCGCGGACCCTCGTACTCGCGGACCATCACCGCGCCGGTGCGCGCCGTCGCCGGCCAGTGCACGGAGCGGATCGGATCACCGTCGAGGTACTCGCGCACGCCGCGGGTGAGCTCCGTGGCGCCGAGCGTCGTGGTCCTCAGCTCGGCCGGCGCCAGGGTGTCGCCCGCCACGATCGGACAGAGCGTCGGCTCGCGGCGGGGCGCGATCTCGACGGGAACGGTGAGCGCGACGCGGAACCGGCGGCGCCACCGCGCCAGGCCGAGCGGTGCGGCGGTCACGACTTCGACCCGGAGGTGCGTGAGCACGCCCCGGCGCGTCGGGGTGACCATCATGGGCCCGCGGGTCGGTACGTCGATCCGGACCCAGTCGGAGTCGAAGGTCACGACGCGCAGCTTCACGGCGTGGGCCCGCACGACGAGCTCGAGCGGGAACGGGCGGCCTACCGCGGCGTCGGCGGGCGCGCGGGCACCGACCGACACGCGACCGAGCACGAAGGCCGGCAGGATCGAGCCGGTGAGGACCACCGCGATGATCCCGCAGAGCAGGACGATGTCCCATCCCGCACCCGTGGTCCGGGCGACCACGAAGAGGCTGAGACCGACCAGCTCGAGGATGACCGCCGACTTGGGGACGATGATCGGGCGGGGCAGCGCGGTCCGCGTCATCGACCGCTGGTCACCGCCAGGCATCGGCTCACCCGGCCGTCACGGCCGGGGAACCGGGATTCCGGCGAGGATCGTCTCGACCAGCGCGCGTGCCTCGGCGAGGCTCGCCGGGTCCCGCAGGACGAGGCGGTGGGCGAGCACCGGGACCGCGAGGCGGGCGACGTCGTCGGGGACCACGTACTCGCGACCTTCGAGGACCGCGCACGCCTGCGCGGCATGGAGCAGCGCCAGCGACGCGCGCGGGCTGGCACCGATGGCGATCTCGCCGTGCGCCCGCGTCGCGTTCGAGAGCGCGACGGTGTAGTCGGCCACCTCGGGTGCGCAGTAGGTGGCACGGACCGCGGCGATCGTCGCGGCGAGCTCGGCCGGGTCCGTGATCGGCGTGAGCGTGTCGAGCGCGGCTTCGCCACCGGCGCCGAGCAGCAGCTCCCGCTCGGTCACCGCGTCCGGTGGACCGATGTCGGTCACGAGCGTGAAGCGGTCGAGCTGACCTTCGACGAGCGGGAACGTGCCGGCCGTCTCGAACGGGTTCTGCGTGGCGACGAGGAAGAACGGTAGGGGGAGCGGGCGCGTCACGCCGTCGACCGTGACCTGGCGCTCCTCCATCGCCTCGAGCAGCGCGGATTGCGTGCGCGGTGTGGCGCGGTTCAGCTCGTCGACGAGCACGACGTTGGCGAAGAGGGGACCCGGTCGGAACTCCCACTCGTTGCCGGCGAGGTGGAACACCGACACCCCGGTGAGCTCCGACGGCAGCAGGTCCGGGGTCGCCTGCACCCGGCGGAAGGAGCCCCCGGCGCTCCGTGCCAAGGCCTTGGCCAGGAGGGTCTTGCCGACCCCGGGCACGTCGTCGACGAGGAGATGGCCGCCGGAGAGCACCGCCACGATCGCGAGTCGGACCGGCTCCGGCTTGCCCCGGAGGACGTCGCTCAGCGCGGTCCGGAGGCTCGCGGCGAGGCCGTGGGCGGCCTCGAGCTCGGCGCTGGGGCGCGCGTCGGTACGCATCATGGACAGTTTGTCGGCCGGGCGGGGCGTGTGCTTGACGGCCCGCACGATGCCGGCGTGGTCCCGCGGGCCGCGAGCGGCTCCTAAGGTGCGCCGCCGTCAGTCGAGAAGCCGACCGCGGAGCAGCCGTGAGCACCCCAGCAGAGAACAAGGCCCTGATCGAGCGGTTCTGGAGCGATCTCGCCCGGCGCGACTTCGACGCGGTCGGCGCGTACTTCGCGCCCGACGGGCACTACACCGACGTGCCGGCGCCGGAGGAGGGTGCCTTCGGGCCCGAGGAGGTGTCGGCGCGCCTGCGGCTCGGCCTCGCGCCGCTCGCCAACTACGTGTTGCACGACGGTCCGATCGTGGCCGACGGCGACATGGTGATCACCGAGCACCACGAGGAGTGGTTCTGGGAGTCCGGCGAGCACGTGGACATCCCGTTCGTGTCCGTGCAGGAGATCCGCGACGGCAAGATCGTGCGCTGGCACGACTACCTCGACCTGAACACGCTGTTGTCGGCGGCGCCGGCGTCGTGGATCGAGCACATCATGGTCGGCTACAAGTAGCGCGTGACCGTCTACGTCGCGCTGCTGCGCGGGATCAACATCGGCAACCGGCGCATCACGATGGACTCGTTGCGCGCGATCGCCGAGGACTGCGGGTTCGGCGCGGTGCAGACCTACGTGCAGAGCGGGAACGTCGTGTTCACGTCACGCGCCGGCGCGGCGAAGGTCGGTCGGGCGCTGCACGACGGGATCGTCGACGCGTCCGGCATCGACGCGCGGGTCGTCGTGCGCACCGCGGCGCAGATGCAGGAGGTCGTCGACGCGAACCCGTGGCCGGACCGCGTCGGCGACCCGACGAAGCTGTCGGTGTCGTACCTGTTCGATCCGGTGGTTCCGACACTCGACGCCGTCGATCCAGCGGTGTACGCGCCGGACGAGGCCGCGGTCGTGGGTGCCCACGCGTACCTGTGCACGCCGAACGGGATGGGCCGGTCGAAGCTCGCCGAGCCGGTCATGAAGCGCCTCGGGATCCCGGGCACGGTGCGGAACTGGCGGACGACGGTGGCGCTGCGCGATCTCGCGGCGGCCACGGCCTGACCGGTCGGTCCGGGATCAGGCGACCCGGACCTGGTTCTTGCCCGATCGCTTCGCGTCGTACATCGCCGCGTCGGCGCGGCCGAGGAGCGCGGCGGCGTCCTCGTCCGGTGCCGCGGCGGTCACGACGCCGACCGACGCGCGCAGCCGCATCGCCCGCCCGCCGATCACCATCGGCTCGCTGAACACGGCCGTGAACCGTTCGGCGAGCTGCTCGAGGGCGGCCCGACCGGTGCTGTGGAGTCCGAGCACCGCGACGAACTCGTCGCCACCGATCCGCGCGAGGACGTCGTCGCCGCGCAGCACGTACTGCATCCGGGACGCCACCTCGCGGAGCACGTGGTCGCCGGTCTCGTGGCCGAACTCGTCGTTGATCTCCTTGAAGTCGTCGAGGTCGACGAATGCGAGCGCGAGCCCGTGCAGCTCACCGCGCCGCCAGCGTGCGAGCTCCCGGTGGAGCTCGTCGCGGAGCCCGAGGCGGTTCGAGAGACCGGTCAGCGGATCGTGCATCGCGAGATGGGCGAGTCGGTGTTGGGTCTGCTTGAGGTCGCTGATGTCGCGGGCGACGAAGGCGAAGCTCTCGACGTTCCCGTCGGCGTCCTGGCGCGGCACGCACAGCACCGAGACCGGAACCGTCGTGTCCCCGACGGCGATCGCGAGCTCGCCGCGCCACGACTGACCGCCGAGCACGTGCTCGACGGCCAGGTCGAACGCGCCGTCGTCACCGTCGCGGTCGGCGACGAGGATCTCGCGCAGGTCGGCGATGGGCGCCGACTCGAGCGCGGCGAAGTGGTCGTGGCCCGAGCCCTTCGCGTGGCTCACGCGCAGGTCCGGCTCGACCACGAGCACGAGGTCGGATCCGGCCTGGAGCGCGTCGACCAGCCGGTCGATATCGGCTCGGGCCTCGATGAGGTCGGTGACGTCGACGAGGGTCACGATCACCCCGACCGCGCCGACGCTTGCCCGCTGTGCGACCGCCTCGACCCGCACCCACGTGGCGCTCTCGCCGAGCCCGATCTTCGCGAGATGGCGGGCGCGCTCGTCGGACCCGAACGCGGCCTCGACCACGCCGGCCACGGTCGCGGCGTCCGCGTCGGTGAACGCGTCGGTCCAGGACTCCGGCGGTGCCTCGGGTGCGATGCGCAGCAGGTCGCGGGAGATCTCGTTGAGGTACACGGGATGCCGACGCTGGTCGATCACGACGATCCCGGTCGGGGCGGCCTCGGCGAGCGAGTAGAACGGGCTGTCGACGAGCCCGAGCTGCGTGTCGATCGCCTCGTTGACGCGTGAGCAGATGACGACCCCGTCGAGCCACGGATCCGCGACGCCACTGACGCTGTCGATCGTGACGTGCTCCCAGACGCCCTCGCGCGCCGGGTGCTTCACGCGCAGGCCGAAAGAATCGCGCCGCCCCGGCTCGGTGAGCGCGGCGGCGAACCGGTCGAGCGACGCGGTCAGGTCGTCGGGGTGGAGCTGGTCGATGGGGTGCGAGTCGACCGACCAGCTCGACGCCGCGCGCTGGCGGGGCGAGAGCTTCCACTGCAGCCGCGCGTCGCTATCGAGCACGAAGCAGTCGGCGAAGAGTCCCTCGAGGATGGCGCGAGCACGGACCTCGTCGGTGGCGTCCGTCGCGAGGACGACGCACGGGTCGCCGCCGCGGTCGTCGAGGCGGAACCAGCGCGCGGCGGGATCGTCGAGAAGCTGGGTGTAGCCGTCGTCGGTCGGCGCGAAGCACTCCGACCACGCGCGGCCCGCCGGCTCGCGGTCGGGTGTGAGCGCCCGCGCGGCGTCGTTGCAGTCGACGACCCGCCCGCCCTCGATGACGAACAGCGGCACCGTGATCGCCGAGATCGGTATGTCTGCCATGCCAGAACCCCCACGCCCGCCGGTGGAAGTCTCGACGGGACGACCGGGGATCTTGAGTCGGAGGCCCGGCCGGGATGTCGAGACGGCGTCCGGTCAGGCGGCGCGGGACAGCTCGGCGATCACGGCGGCCTCGGGGCCGCTCTGGGGGTGTACTTCGCCGCCGATCCGTGCAGCCGCATCTGCGCGCCCGACGCGGTGTCGACGAGCGTGACGACCGGGACAGTCCGCCTCCTCGTCCCGGGGGCCTTCGGCCGCGGCGCGGGCACGCTTGAGCGCGTGGTTTGCCGCACGCGCGCTCGCTCGGGGAGGATCGGCGGCTCATGGAGACGACGGCGCCCACCCTGATCGCGACCCATCACAGCGTCGTGACCGAGGAGCAGATCGACCACCTCGGGCACATGAACGTGCGGTTCTACGGTGCGAACGCCGCGGCCGGGACGCGAGCGCTCCTCGCCGGACTCGGTGCACCGCCCGACCGCCGCGTCCGCCTGGTCGACCTGTACACGCGCCACCACCGCGAGCAGCTGCTCGGCGCGCGCCTCGCCGTCCGCAGCGGCGTGATCGAGGTCTCCGACGACGAGCTCGTCCTGTACCACGAGCTGGTGAACGAGGAGTCCGGCGTGCTCGCCGCGACGTTCGTGCACCGGGTCCGTCTGGACGCGGCCGACGGTGGCGACGCGGCACTCCCCGCCGAGGTCGTGGCGAACGCGCGCGGGCGGTTGATCGTCGTTCCCGCGCACGGTGCCACGCGCAGCATCTCGCTCGCGACCGATCCGATCGCGAGCGCGCCCGCGCTTGCCGAGCTTCGCGAGCGCGGGCTCGCGATACGCAACGTCCGCACCGTCACCCCCGAGGAGTGCGAGGCCGACGGCTCGTACGACCCGTCGATGGCACCGGCACTGGTGTGGGCCGGCGAGGCGATCGACCGCCGCTTCCCGGAGCTGTTCCACGAGGGCCCGAACGGGGAGCGGATGGGGTGGGCGTCGATGGAGACGCGCATGGCCATCGCGCGTCTGCCGCGTCTCGGCGACCGGATCCAGAGCTTCAGCGCGGTGATCGGGCTCGGCGACAAGATCCTGCACAACATCATGTGGGCGTACGACGTGGATGCCGAGCAGCTGCTCGTCACGTTCGAGATCGTGAACCTCGCGTTCGACACCGGCGCGCGTCGCCCGATGCGGATCCCGGACCGGATCCGCACCGGTGAGACCGTGCTGCTGCACCCCGACCTCGCACCCCGCCCGGCGCGGTAGCGGCGGATCTCCGGGACCCGTCCTCTACGATGGGCTCCCCTCGGGGACGTAGCTCAGCTGGCTAGAGCACCTGCTTTGCAATTCCGCTGGCTTCAACGCTGTGCAGAACAGCATCCCCCCTGGTCGCTGCTAGACGGAA
>CAZXCB010000068.1:0-15022 GCA_964639075.1 uncultured Bifidobacteriaceae bacterium
CCGGGCGACCTCGACCGCGTGTTCTTCACGACCGGCGGCTCCGAGGCCGTCGAATCCGCCTGGAAGCTGGCCCGCCAGTACTTCCGGGCCAAGGGCGAGGGCCAGCGCTACAAGGTGATCGCCCGCGAGACCGCGTACCACGGGACCACGCTCGGCGCGCTCGCGATCACCGGCGTGCCGTCGCTGCGCACCCCCTTCGAGCCGCTGACGCCGGGGGCGAGCCACGTCCCCAACACCAACCGGTTCCGCCACCCGCTCGGCAAGGACGACGCCGCGTTCTGCGACTGGCTCGTCGCCTCGATCGAGGAGCGCATCGTCTTCGAAGGACCCGAGACCGTCGCGGCCATCTACCTCGAGCCGGTCCAGAACGCGGGTGGGTGCTTCGTCCCGCCGGAGGGCTACTTCCCGCGGATCCGAGAGATCTGCGACCGTTACGGCGTGCTCCTCGTCTCCGACGAGGTGATCTGCGCGTACGGCCGCCTCGGTGACATGTTCGGCTGCGAACGGTACGGATACCTCCCCGACATGATCACGACCGCGAAGGGGCTCACGAGCGGGTACTCGCCGCTCGGGGCGGTCATCTGCCGCGAGCACCTCGCGGAGCCCTTCCTGTCGGACACGGCGAGCTTCCTCCACGGGATCACCTTCGGTGGCCACCCCGTGAGCTGTGCGGTCGGGGTCCGGAACCTCGAGCTCTTCGAGGAGGAAGAGATCCTGGACCACGTCCGCGCCCACGAGGCCGGGTTCCGGGAGCGCATCGAAGGGCTGCGGGACATCCCGATCGTCGGCGACGTCCGCGGTGCGGGCTACTTCCTCGCGCTCGAGCTCGTGGCCGATCCCGAGACCGAGGCGCACTTCACCAAGGCCCAAGGGGAGGCGCTGCTGCGCGGCTTCCTGTCGCCGATGCTCTTCGACGAAGGCCTGATCTGTCGGACCGACGATCGCGGCGACCCGGTCGTGCAGCTCTCGCCCCCGCTCGTCGCCGGCGATGCCGAGTTCGACCGAATCGAGGCCACGCTGCGGCGATGTCTGACGGCCGCCACCGACCAGCTCGCACGGATCGCCTGAGGCGGGTCGTGAGCGGGGGCCGGATCGGGACCGTCGGCATCCCGACCGAGGTGAAGGACGGCGAGCACCGCGTCGCCATCACCCCCGACGGCGTCCACGAGCTCGTCGCGCACGACGTCGAGGTCCTCGTGCAGTCCGGCGCCGGCGCCGACTCCGCGATCGGCGACGACGAGTACCGCGCCGCGGGCGCCGAGATCGTCGCCGAGGCTGCTTCGGTGTGGGCGCGCGCCGGGATGGTGATCAAGGTCAAGGAGCCCCAGCCCGAGGAGTTCGCGCACCTGCGGGCGGACCTCGTGCTGTTCACGTACCTGCACCTGGCCGCGTACCCGCTCGTCGCCACCGAGCTGATCGAGCACCGCACGACCGGGATCGCGTACGAGACGGTGCAGGTGAACGGTGCGCTCCCACTCCTCGCGCCGATGAGCGAGGTCGCCGGTCGCATGGCGACCCAGGTGGGGGCGCGCTTCCTCGAGCGCGAGCTCGGCGGGCGGGGCGTGCTGCTCGGCGGAGTGCCGGGCGTCCGGCCCGCGCGTGTCGTCGTGCTCGGAGCGGGCAACGTGGGCTGGAACAGCGCCTGGATCGCGCAGGGCATGGAGGCGGAGGTGCTGCTGCTCGACAAGAACCTGGACCGGCTGCGCTGGGTCGACCAGATCCACCAGGGACGCATCGTCACGCTCGCGTCGAACCGCGGCGCGGTCACGCGGGCGGTCGCGGATGCGGACCTGGTGATCGGCGCGGTGCTCGTGCCCGCGGGCCGAGCACCGATCGTGGTGACCGAGGACATGGTCCGCTCGATGAAACCGGGCGCGGTGATCGTCGACGTCGCGGTGGACCAGGGCGGCTGCGTCGCCACCACCCACGAGACGACCCATACCGAGCCGGTCTACGAGCGCCACGGAGTCCTGCACTACGCGGTGAGCAACATGCCCGGCGCGGTGCCCTTCACCTCCACGTACGCGCTCACGAACGCGACGCTGCCGTACGTGCTCGCAGTCGCGCTCCACGGCGTCGCCGGGGCGACCGCGGTCGACCCTGCACTGGCGCTCGGCGTCAACACCGTCGCGGGCAACGTCACGCACCCGACGGTCGCCGACGCGCTCGCCCGTCCCGCCACCCCGCTCGCGGAAGCGCTGGCGGCATAGGAGCACCCACACGCTCGGCGGCCGCGCATGACCGTGCGGTGGGCATCGGCGGAGCCGACGGCGCCGGACGGATCAGTCCCCGGCGTCGCGCCGGAGCACCTCCTCGCGGAACACCTTGACCTCGCGGGGGGCCTCGATGCCCAGCCGGACCTGATCGCCCCGCACCTCCAACACGGTGACGGTCACGTCGTCACCGATCACGATGCGCTCGTTGACCCGACGGGTCAGCACCAGCATGTCGCGACCCCCTTCCGTGGACGCCGAAGGGCCTCAGCCTAGGGCCGGTCAGGGGAGCAGGCCGAGGGTCATGGCCCGACCGAGCGCCTCGTTGCGGTTGCGCGCCTCGAGCTTGGCGTAGATGTGCGCGAGGTGCGTCTTCACCGTCGGCAGCGAGACGTAGAGCGTCGACGCGATCTCGCGGTTGGAGCCGCCCGAGGCGAGGAGCCCGAGCACCTCGCGCTCGCGCGCGGTCAACGTGGCGGGCTCGAACTCCTCGTCGGGGGCGTCACCGCTCACGAGCGCCGGGTCGATGTAGCGCTCGCCCGCCATCACCCGCTCGACCGCCCGGAGCAGGTCGCCCGGTGAGGCCGACCGGGCGACGAGCCCGTCGACCGCGACCGCGAGCAGGTCGGCGAGCGTGTCGCGTGGTGCCCGGCTCAGCAGCACGACGAGGCGCGCGTCGGCACCCGACTCGCGGATCTGGCGCGCCATCTCGTCGACGGTGAGGTCGTGCACGGCACCGACGACGGCGAGGTCGGGGACGTGCTCGACCACGGCTTTGGCGAGGTCACGCGCGGTCGCCGCGTCGGCGAGGACGGTGTACCCCTCGCGTTCCAACACGGCGGCCAGGCCGACCCGCACGAGCGGGACGACGTCGGCGACGACGACGCTCGGCATTGTCAGCAACCTACCGGCTGGTCCTCCGGACCCGATGCCAATCGAGCGCGCCGGCCGGTCACGGCCCCGGCGGCGTCCAGCGCAACGGGAGCCTCGAGGGACCCCAGATGCCGAAGGTCTCGGGCTTCCACTCGACGCGGCCCGCGAGCTCGAGATCGGGGAACCGGCGGGCGATGAGCCGCAAGGACTCCTGCAGCTCGCAGCGCGCGAGGTGCGCACCGAGGCAGTAGTGGATGCCCGAGCCGAACGTCAGGTGCGGCGTGGTGCCGCTGCGGGTGATGTCGAACCGCTCGCCGTCCTCCCACACCTCGGGGTCGCGGTTGCCCCCCGCGAGCGACGCGGCGACGAGCGTCCCGGCCGGGAATACGACGCCCCGGTACTCGATGTCCTCGGAGGCGACCCGGATCGTCCCCTGCACCGCGCCGAGGTAGCGCATCGTCTCGTCCACCACGCTCGCGGCGAGGCCGTCCGGATCCGCGACGAACGCCCGCCACTGGTCCGGGTTCGCGAGCAGCAGGGCGATGCTGCATCCGAGCTGGTTCCGGGTCGTGTCCGTCCCCGCCATGAGCACCGCCTCGGCGAGCATCACGAGCTCGTCGGTGTCGAGGCGGTCACCCTGCTCCTCGGCGGCGATGAGCGCGCTGAGGAGGTCGTCGCGCGGCGCGGCCCGGTGCTCGTCGACGAGCGCGCGCACGTAGCGGTCGAGCTCGTCGCCCGCCCGCTCGATCGCGGGGAGGTCGTCGGCGAGATTCTGGTTGAAGATCCGGAAGATGTCGGTAGCCCACTGCGAGAAGAGCTGCCAGTCCTCGCGGGGCGCGCCGAGCAGCTCGCAGATGATGGGGATCGGATACGGCTCGCAGACGTCGGCGACGAGATCGCATTCGCCCCGGGGCTCGACCGCGTCGAGGAGCTCCCCGATGACCTCGGCCATGAACGGGCGGAGCCGGTTTGCGGCCGCGGGGGTGAACGCGGGCGCGACGAGCCGGCGCACCCGCGCGTGCTCGTCGCCCTCCATCGAGAGGATCGACTGGCGCCGCGGGCGCATCCGGGACTCCTCGAGGCCCTGCATGCGCGGGATCAGGGACAGCGCGGAGTGGAACCGCTGATCCCGCAGGATCGCGACGATGTCGGCGTACCGCGTGACCGCGTACCCGAGGGGCGTGCGGGCGAGCCAGTGCTCCTCGCGCACCTCCGCCGCCCGCGCCACGCGCGCGGCGCGGTCCAACCCCTCGACCTCGAAGCTCGGGAGCTCGAGCTCGTCGACCGTCACTGCGACCATCACGCCACCTCCAGGTGTCCGGGGGTGGGTCGCCCGAGACTCGAACTCGGAACCGACGGGTTAAAAGCCCGGCGCTCTGCCAGTTGAGCTAGCGACCCCGGGCCGCACGTTACCGCCCGCCCGCGGAACCCTCGGCCGGTCCGACCACGTCGGGTGGAGGGACCCGCGAGCTCATCGCCGCGCGAAGTCGGCGGCGATGGCGTCGAGCGCCGACGGGAGGTCGGTCGCGCCGCCCGGCGGATCCGGCAGCTGCACCGCGCCGTGCTCGCGGCTCGGGAGCAGGATCGTCGCGTGGCCCGGTGTCGTCGCGACGCCGCGCTGGTTGGTGCAGTCCAGGTCGAGGTCGACCGCCGGCCGGTCGCCCGCCGCGAGGTACTTGCGCACGACCCGCCCGGAGAGCCATTGCGTGTCGCCGACGTAGTTGAAGGCCCGGAACTCGCAGTCGAGCTTCCAGAGCCATGCGTCGTCGCCCATCCAGTCGGTGCAGAGGTGGATCAGCCATGTCTCACGCATGCGGCCATAGTCGTAGGTGGTCGGGTTCCCCGCGCGGCGGGCGAACTCCGGATCCCAGTGCACGCGTTGCATCACGTCGGGGACGTTGAGATCGTCGCGGTGGTAGAAGCGAGGGATGCGCTGCCGCGCGTGGTGGCCCAGGCGCAGCGGCTTCACGCCGTAGAGCCCCATCCCCATGCCCGCGTGCCAGCAGATCATGTCCGTCACCGTGAGCGGGCCCTTCACCATCGGCCCGACCGGGTCCCCGACGGCGGTGTCCTCCCACCACCGCGCGGCTGCGCCGCGTGGCCGCTCGGACTCGTACTGCGCGTCGATCGCCGCGATCTCGTCGTCGGTGTAGGGCGCGAGCTCGATCGTGTCGTGCTTCTTGCGCGTGCGCGCCTTGTCCCGCTCCGTGCGGATCATCAGCCGGTACTGACCTCCGAGCAGCGCGCCCGTGTCGTCCCGGAACACCTGGCCGGTCCACTCGTGGATCGCCCGCCCGGCGAAATCGCTCGGCTTGTCGAGCACGCCGACGAGCGCGTTGCGGCGGAACACGCGGTGCAGCGGTCGGAGCGGCGACCACCATTCCCGCGCGCTCGCGGAGTAGAACGCGTGCACCCCGCGGAGGGGATCGCCCTTCATGAGGTCTCGATGCTCGGGCGCGACGACCGGAACCTCGTCCTCACCGACGAGGGTGTCGCCCCCCGACAGCGGTGGCGGACCGAGGGGGCCGCCCCAGACGCCGGCGGTCGCGTACTCCGGGTCGCACCACAGCGGGTTGTCGTCGCCGTAGGCCTGCGCGACGTTCCGGAACGTGTCGACCGTCGGCAGCGTGTAGCAGGGTGGCTGCGGGTGCGGCTCGGGGATGCCGATCCGGGCTCGCAACCGAGCCACGCCCTCGTCGGTGATGGTGCCTGTGGGGCCCGGAGCAGCCAAGGTGCACAACCTATATTGCGCCCGACCACTGCCGAACGCCGAGGATCGCCACGCCCATGACCGAGGTCCGCCCACCCCAGGACTCCGTCGTCAGCGGGTCCTTCTGGGGCCGCAACCCGCATCCCGAGATGCGCTGGCTCCGCGAGAACGATCCCGTGCACTGGGACGCCCAGGGTGGCGTCTGGGTGATCAGCACCTACGACCACGTCAAGGAGATCGAGTCCGACCCGGTCACGTTCTCGAACGCGGGTGGCATCCGCCCGGAGACAGGCCCGATCCCGATGATGATCGACATGGACGACCCGGAGCACAAGGTCCGGCGCAAGCTCGTCGCGCGCGGCTTCACCCCCAACCGCGTGCGCGAGACCGAGCCGCGCATCCGCGAGCTCGTGCACGGCCTCGTCGACGAGGTCTGCGAGCGCGGTGAGTGCGACTTCGTCTGGGACATCGCCGCCTGGGTGCCGTTGCACATCATCGGCGACGCCCTCGGCGTCGAGCTCGAGGACCGCGCCACGCTGCTCCAGTGGTCCGACGACCTCTTGCGCGGCCTCGGCACCGACGACGCGGAGCTCCTCATGCGGACGGCGGCAGCCTTCGCCGGGTACGCCGAGTACTGCGCCAAGGTCGTCGAGGATCGGCGCGCCTGCCCGCGCGACGACCTGATGAGCATCCTCGTGCACGCCGAGGTCGACGGTGACCGGCTCGACGACCACTCGCTGCTGCACGAGTCCCTGCTGATCCTCATCGGCGGGGACGAGACCACGCGTCACGTGATGTCGGGTGGGGTGTACCAGCTGCTCGTCGACCCGAGCCGGTGGGCACGCCTGCGGGCGGACCGCGAGCTGATCGTCCCCGCCGTCGAGGAGATGCTGCGCTGGGTGACGCCGATCAAGAACATGGCCCGGACCGTGACCCGCACGGTCGAGTTCCACGGCAAGACGCTCGCAGCCGGCCAGAAGCTCGTGCTGCTCTACCCGTCCGCGAACCGGGACGCGACCCACTTCCCCGATCCCGACACGTTCGACCTCGAGCGCGCGCCGAACGACCACGTGGCGTTCGGGTTCGGCACGCACTTC
Organism: uncultured Bifidobacteriaceae bacterium; assembly: GCA_964639075.1. Taxonomy (GTDB): domain Bacteria; phylum Actinomycetota; class Acidimicrobiia; order IMCC26256; family JAENVU01; genus JAENVU01. Next base: position 6,894 of record CAZXCB010000068.1, read on the forward strand.
TGTCTCGGGAGCTCACTCGCCCGACTCGAGCTGCGCGCGCTGCTCGACGTGGTGCTGGACCGGCTCCCGGACCTCCGGCTCGCGGAGACGACGGAGCCCGCGCACCGGGCGGCCAACTTCGTGAGCGGCTACGAGGGGATGAAGGTCGCCTTCACGCCGACACCGCGCAGGACCGCGGCGACGACCTGAGCGGCGGCCAGCCGACGCACCGGGTCAATCGTCGTCGCGGATCGTGACGAAGCCCGTGGCCCGTACGAGCGACGCGTTCGACGCGGTGTCGACGACGATGCGGAACGACTCGGTTCCTTCCGACGTGGCGTCGACCCTGATCGGGATGCTCACGGTCGCCATGCGCGCACCGCTCGCGATCTTGACCGTGCCGGACTTGGTCGTGAAGTCCACGCCCGCCGTCGCGCTGTCGGCGACGGTCGACCAGTGCAGGACCACGTCGCTGGCCGCCGGGTTCGTCAGCGCGATCGGCACGACGATGTTGCGAGTCCCCACGTCCCCCTCGACGACGAGGCCGTCGGACACGTAGAGCCCGACACCACTCGTGCTGCCCGGATCGTCGTCGAAGATCGTCCCGGTCCCTCGTTCGCGGTGGCTCTCCCCGCCGTCGACGCCCGCGGCGACGAGGTACAGCAGCTCGTTCGCCTCGTCGGACCCGTCCTGTCTCACCGTCACGCTGACGGTCTTGAGGACTTGCGAGCCGGTGAACGTCGCCTTGCCCTTCGCGAAGGTGAAGTCCGTGTTGCTCGTCGTCGCGGAGCCGGGCGCGGTGGCCCAGTAGACGGTCACCGTGTTGCCGGTGCCGGGCGGCGAGGACAGGGAGATCGGGAACCGCATCGTGCGGCTGCCGTTCGTGCCCTCCACCACCGATGCGTCTCCGACCGAGACCTCGGGTCCGGTGATCACGCCCGGGTGGGCGATGTCCCAGTCACGAACCGCCGTGTCCCAGACCGCCCGGTTCGTCGTGACGGTGAAGCAGGACGGGAGGCTGCCGGGGAACGCGCCCGGACCGAGCCACACGAGCGTGTTGTTGGAGCACGTCACGGGGTAGCCGGCGGGGAGGTTGAGATCCCCGTGGTTCGTCTCCTGGTCCGCGCGCAGGATCGTGTTCGAGATGTCCAGCTTCGGACTCGAGCCGGAGGTGGAGTCCCACTTGAAGAACCCGCCGTGGCCGGCGGCGCTGCCCGAGTACACGGTGGGCATCGCCTGCAACCGGATCAGCGAGTTGCTGATCGTGACGGTGTTGAGATGACCGTCGGTCGTGTCGCCGCTGGAGCGGCGAGTCGAGACGCCCACGTAGCAGCCGTCGAGGAACGAGTTCGTGAGTGTGCCGTTCACGAGGCGGTCGTTCTCGATGCAGTCGTCGTGGATGTAGGAGAGGTAGGCGTCCTCGACGAGCCAGCCGTCGGCATCGTCGCGGATGCGGATGCCGTCGCCGATGTTGAAGATGCGCGGGTGGTCGATCGTCACGCGCTGGCCGCCGACGCCGATGCCCGCGGAGCTGTGGTACACGTTCCAGCTCGTGCCGATCGGGAACGTTCCCCGGATGTCGCCGCCGTCCCAGCAGCTGTCGGCGGTCGACTCGAAGTACACGGGGTACGGCATCGACGTCGACGGCGCCCACGACGCCGCGTCCGCGTCGATGCGCTCGTTCGCGCTCAGGGTGCGCGTGAAGCGCGTCGTCTGTGCACCGACGATCGTCTGGGTCGGCGTCGCCGAGCACGGGCCCGCGGCGTTGCTCGCCGCTTCCGGCACCGCGACGAGCGTGCTCCCCGCCACGAGTACGGCGAGCACGACCTTGCCGAGTCCCCGCATCCCGACGCCTCCCCGGTGTCAGCCCAACGCGCGCACCGCCTCGGTGACGAGATCGGCAGCGCCCGCTTCGAGTCCGCCGACCCGGAGGACCCGGGTCTGCGGAGTTCCGGGGGAATGTACCAATTGGCCGCAGAGGACATCCAGTAGCGCTTCCCCGCGCCCGAGCTCGGCCGCGAGGGCGTCGCGATCGAGGCCCTCCAGGCGGCTCTGGCGGACCGCCCTCCGAGCGAGCCGCTCGAGGAGCACGCCGACCGGCGCGTCGATCCGGACCAGCAGGTCCGCACGGGGTGCGGGGTCCGTCGCCGCCCACGCCAGCACGCGATCCGCATCGGCGCGCAGGGCCGCCGACCACCACTCCTGCACCGGGCCCTGGTCCAGGACGTGGAACCCGGGTGCCCGCCGGCCCTTCGCCACCTCGTGGCGCACCACGAGCAGGTTGACCGGCCTCGCGACGCGGTCACGCCAGGAGTGCTGCCGGCTCCGGACGACCAGGTCGGCCGCGATCCGGATCGAGCCCGGCTCGACCAACGATCCTGCGAGCGCCGCGGCCTTCCGGCGTGACCGGGCCCCGCGCGCGGCGCTCGGCCCGAGCGGCGCCATCACCTCGACGGTGGGGATCCCGGCGAGGCGCAAGCGCGCGACGACCGCGCGCGCCAACGTGGACTTGCCGGCCCCGGGGAGGCCACAGAGCTCGACGACGACACCCACCGGCGCGCTAGAGCCGCGACCAGATCGCGCGCAGGATGGTCGTGAGCACCTTGTCGGCCGGCTGGGTGGCATCGATGTCGACCGCACCGAACAGCGAACCGTCGAAGGTGAGCGACCGCACGAGCCCGATGCGGTGCTCGAGGTACTCGCGGCCGTCCTCGGGCCGGCGCGCGGCCGCGGTGTCGACGTCGACGTCGAGCCGGATCACGAGATCCGGCGGGAACCGGCGCGCGAGCTCGTACGGTCGCAGCTCGTACGCGGCGAGCCGACGCTGCCACGCGGAGCCCTCGACCCAGTGCGTGAGGCGGGGTCCGTCGAGCTCGCCCGCGAACTGCATCTGCGGCCACCGGTCGCAGATCACGACCATGCCGCGCGTGCGCGCCCGCATCACCTGGCGGAGCTTGCGGTCCTTCTCCGCGGCGAGCGTGACCGCCCAGACCGCCTTGGCCACCGACATCGCGCCGGGGTGCGAGACCGAGACCTCGGCCTTCTTGGCGATCGTGCCCTTGTTCCGGGCCGGTCCGAAGATCACGTCACGGACGACCTTCATGGGTTTGCGGATCAACGACGACGAGCCGTCGCCGGAGCCGAGGTACATGGGGAAGACGTCCAGCTTGGGCGCGAGGAACGCCCGGGTCGCTGCGACCATCGTCGACTTGCCGGAGCCGTCGCAGCCCACGAACGCGACGAGCAGACCTCCGCCCGTTCCACCGCGACCCTTGAGCACGGGTCGGGGCGCGACCTTGCGCGAGATCCCGCGCATCGCCCACGCCGCCTCCCGGTTCATGCGCCGGCCGAACGCGGCGGGCCCGCGCGAGCTCGTCTGGCTGGACAGCTCGCGCAGGATCACCCGGCGGAGCTGGTGGAGCCGAGGGGCGTCCAGCCCTTCGTCCAGCGCGCGTGCGATCGCGGTGCGGCCGCGCGCGCCGAGCAGGCGATCGGCCACGACGAGGACCTCGTCTCGCGTAGTGCGCTCCATCAGGAACGCGAGCTCGTCGTCCGGGCCGTGGGCGCCGCGGACGATGTCCCGGCCGCGGAGCTTCAGCGCGTAGCGCGTGAGGAGCAGGACCACCTCGACCGCCGGCGCGGTGACCCACACGCCGGACGGGTCCTGCACGCGCGTCTCGAGCACCATACGCTCCCATGGCAACCGGAACCGCTTGTTGTGCCGCTCGCCGCCGGGAATGCGGTAGTGCACGTGGAAGTGGACCAACGTCCCCGTCTCGTCGTCGACACCGAGGAAGTCCTCGAGACCGATGTCGTTGCGCGCGTTGGCGACCCGCCCGCGCCGGCAGGCGAGCTCGGCGAAGACTGCGTAGACGTCGTCGATCGCCACCGGGTCGACGAGGATGTCGAGATCCGTGTCGGAGCGGAGCGCAGCCGCGAGGTGGTCGTTGCTCTTCCAGTGGCAGTACACGACCCCGCGCTCGTCGAACCGTCGCAGCACCTCCAGCACCAGGCTCACGTGCCCACCTCTACCACCGGTTCGGTGTCGGCCGCGGGTTGGCGGGACTTGATCACCCCGACGAGCCAGGCGCCGTCCTCGCCGAGCACCGCCCTCGGTGCGACCAGCCCGGCGACGCCCAGCACCGCGAGACCGCTCACCACGCCCCCGAGGATGACCAGGAGGTTCCCGACCTCGGCGTCACGCAGCAGCGCGACCGTCGGCACGCTGGCGGCCGCCACCAGCGCGGCGAGGAGGAGACCTCGGCTCTGACGCACCGCGAACTGCCACCAGGTGATCGGTGCGGTGGCGAGGCTGAGCTGCGCCATCAGCAGGTAATTGAGGACGATCGCGGCCGTCACCCCGACCGCGACCCACTCGAGCCCGTACGACGAGCCGATGAGGGAACCGATGACCACCGCGAAGGCGTAGACGCCCTGGCGCCAGGCGCGCTGGTACACCGTGCCCATCGCCCGGGCGAGCGAGTCGCTGATCTTGTAGCTCGTCCGGAACAGCAGACCGGCGGAGAAGATCTGGAACGGCAGGATGACGTCGTTCCACTTGTCGCCGCCGCCCAACAGCACGTGGATCAGCTCCGGCGCGAGGAGGACCGCGAGCACCGAGCCCGGCAGCGCGATCACGGCGACCAGCGCGACGCCGCGCAGGTACGCGTTCGCGACGCGCGGCAGGTTGTCCTGGAACCGGGCGATCACCGGAAAGATCACCCGGTCGAGCACCTGCCCGAGCAGCTGGGCCGGCACCACGGCGAGCTGGTAGGCGTTCTTGTAGGCGCCGAGCGACTCCGAGCTCATCCGGTTGCCGACGACCGTGTTGTCGCCGTAGAGGGCCATGAAGTTGAACATGCGCGCGGTGGTCATGCCGCCCGCGTAGACGATGAGGTCCTTCGACTCCTTGCGGCGCGGCCGCAGCGACCGCGGATGGGGGCGGCGCAGGACGAGGATGCCGGTGAACAGGGCGGCCTGCGCGAGCTGCGCGACGACGATCGACCACACACCCACGCCGCTCATCGCGAGGACGACGCCGACGAGCGCGAAGCCCAGGAAGTACGACACCGTCTCGGCGAGCGCGATCGACTTGAAGTCCAGGTCGCGCTGGAGCAGCGCCATCGCGATGACCCCCGGCGCCTGGAGCAGGAACACGAATGCCAGCCCGCGCATGACGGGCGCGACCGATTGGTCGTGGAAGAAGTCGGCGATGAGCGGCGCACCGAGGTAGACGATCACCGTCATGAACGCGCCCGTCAGCAACGACAGGGCAAACGCGCTGCGGATGTGCTCGTCGGTCAGGTCCTCGCGCTGCACGACGGCGGGACCGAAGCCGGCCTCGGTGAACAGCTGACCGAGCGCGATCACGATGAGCGCGGCGGCCACGACGCCGTTGTCGGACTTCGTGAGGTAGCGCGCGAAGACGATGACGACCAGGAACTGACCGATTCCCTGCGCACCGAAGCCGAGGCCGGACCAGATCATCCCACCGAGCGCGTGACGGGCGGTGCTCGTGCGCGCGGGGGGAGGCGCGGACTCGCTCACCCGAGCACGAACTCCGGCTCGGGGGAGCGGCGTTGTTCCATCTGGGCCGCGACCAGCGCGATCGCGAGGAAGACCCAGAAGTGCCGGTAGTGCGAGGTCTCCCGGAAGAAGCTCCCGAAGATGTACGCGATCACCATGGCGCGCGCCGCGCTGCCACGGGGCGTCATCCGGAAGAACACGAACCACGCGAGGAGCAGGCCGAACAATCCGATCACCCCGCGCTCGACGAGATACGCAATGGGCTCGGAGTGCAGCTCGGTCTCGTGCTCGTTGAGGTCCAGACCCCGCACCGAACCCGGGCCGGCACCCCACGGCGTGAGCGGGAGCTTCTCGAGCGCCTCCTGCCAAACCTCGAAGCGCAGGCCACCGCTCCGGTTGAACCGGGCCTCGTTGAACCCGCTCTTGTCTTCGCCGCCACGCAGCGCCGAGAACGCGATGAACGCGACGAGCGCGAGCAGCAAGAGCGGGATCACCGCCATGAGTCGGCGGCCGCGCATCGCATCGCGAGCACGGTCGAGGTGTGTCACCGCGAGGTACCCGAAGCCGATGCCCAGCTGGAGCATGGAACCAAAGGATGCCGCCGAGAGGAGGCCGAGCAGCGCAACGGCGATCACGGCGACCTTGGTCCCCCACCGGAACGGTGCGCCGGACCAGCACAGCAACCCCATCGCCAGCAGGTTTCCCGCCACGTTGGGGTTCGGGAACGTGCCACTCGCGCGGAGCTCGTCGCCCCCGGACGAGCCCAGCTGGATCGCGGCCAGGACGATCGTGATCCCGACCGCCCCGTAGCAGAGGCGCACGGCCGACTCGCCGCCGCGGCGGAGGATGTCGACCGCGGAGAGGAAGAACAGGATCGCGGCGGCGTCGCGCACGAGGTCGCCGATGATCCATTCTCGGATGCCCGAGTAGAGCGCGCCGACGAGCGCGCCGACGAGGATCAGCAGCATCGGTACCGCGATGTCTCGGCTGACGTCGCGCGCGCGCCAATCGCCTCGGAGTAGGTGCAGGAACGACGCGATGATGGTCGCGCCGACCACCAGGTCGGTCAGGACGAAATCGCTCGGCAGCTTCGGGAACAGAAACCCGACGAGGATGACCGACAGCGCGAGCAGCAACGTCGGGATCGGCGTCTCGACGAGCACCCGCGTCCAGCGTCGGTGCCGGACCGGCGGCTCAGCCAGCACAGGGAACCTCGAACGCCTCCATGGCGAGCTCGATACCGAGCACGTCGCCGACGAGGGCACGATAGGACGCGTCGATCACCGCCGTGTCCCATGAACGGACATCCACCCGCCGCTGCCGGGGAGGCCGGCTTCCCAGGATGCGCGTTGTGGCCGCCGCGGCCTCGGCGACCGCGCCCATCGGCACCACCTCGCCCACCGCGCCGAGTGCGAGCACCTCGCGGGCACCGTCGATGTCGTAGGTCACGAAGGGCGTTCCGGCCGCGGCCGCCTGGATCAGCACCTGGGGGAGACCCTCGGCTTCGCTCAACAGCACCAACGCGTCGGCGCGCCAGAGGAGGGGCTCGACCGGCTTCACGTAGCCGAGCAGCGCGACGGAATCGTCGAGGCCGGACGCGGCGACGGCCGTGGTCAACGCCTCGGCGAGCGGCCCTTCGCCCGCGATCGCGAGGAACGCATCGGGGACGTCTCGTTGGACGGCGGCGAGCAACCGGACGAGATCGAGCGGGTGCTTGCGATCCTCCAACGCGCCGAGCGCCAACACGACCGGGCGGCCGTCCGGGACACCCGGGACCGCCGGCGGCGACGAAGGTCGCTCCTCCGGGAGCATCGCGGCCGACCGCACGATCACGAGCTTGCGCGCCGCGATGCCGGCCACCTCGAAGCGGCGGGCGAGGTCAGCGCCGACGACGGAATACCGGGCGGTGAGTGGCGCGAGGGCGCGCTCCACCGCGCGGTACACGCGGCTCTCGGCCGCCGGGTACCCGGGACCGAAGCTTGCCATCGAGAGGGAGTGCACGACAGGCACCCGCCCGCCGAGCCGAGCCGCGATGCGTCCGAGCGCGCCTGCCTTCGACTGGTGGGTCACGAGGACATCGGGGCGGTCACGGCGGATGCGCCGCGCCAGCGTGACCGTCAAGGCCAGGTCGGTGAGGGGCGCGACGGAGCGGACCAGCCGGGGCTCGAGCTCGACAGTGACACCGAGCTGATCCGCGGCGAGCGCGATGTCGGAGTCGTCACCCACGACCACGACATGCTCGCAGTCGGGCAGCGCACGCACGAGGTCCCGTACCCGCTGCTCCGAGCCGCCCTGCCGGTACCGGGTCACGAGATGGAGCACCCGCGGCGGGCGCGTACGCGCGGCCACGGGCTTCAGCCGGCCGAGACTCCGGAGGCGCGGGGAACGAACGCCGCGCTCGCCGGGCCGGGCTTCTCCGGGTCCGCGAGGATCCCGAGCACGGCACCGCCGACGCGCCGGAGCCGGGAACCGGCTCGCTCGGCGTCGCGCAGCTTCGTGACGCCGTGCTGGGCGATCATGACGGTGGCATCCGCGAGCTCGGCGAGGACCAGCGTGGACGGCTCGACGGTCGGCGACGCCGCGGCGATCACCACGTACTCGCACTGCTCGGTCAGCCGGCGGAG
>CAZXCB010000069.1:0-14956 GCA_964639075.1 uncultured Bifidobacteriaceae bacterium
AAGCTCGCGCCGGAAGACCTTCGACCAGGCCGAGCTGTCGAGCCAGGCCGAGGTCGTCGCGGTTCGCCCAATGCTCGATGATGACCCCGTCGCGGATCCTGAACCAATGCTGATGCGTCGTACTGACACGACGACCAGTCGGCGCTCCCGCGGCGAAGACCCCGCCTTCGACGAAGGGCAGGTCGGGAGTTCCGAGGTGCGTTCCCTCGACACGCGCGCGGCACGCCACCACCTCACCGTCGGAGATCATCTCGATGATCTCGGTACGGGCATCGGGCATCGCCTGCCGCAACGAGCGCAGCACCAACTCGATCCCGTCGCGCGTGACCGCGATGCCGTGGTTGGTCCCCTGGTCGGCGAACAACATCGCCGCACCGGTCGGATCGTCAGCGTCGCAACGACGCATCATGTCTCGCACAACCGCTTCGTTGTCGGGGTTGGCCATGGCTCTCCTCGATCGATATTCATTCTGGTACACTGGATCGGATTATGGCCGGGGGAGCTCCGACCGGCAAGGGGCAACGTGTCCCACGCCGCTACGACAACACTCGACGGCGCGAACGAGCGCTGGATACGCAGCGACGAATCGTGGAAGGCACGAGAACGCTCATCCTGGAACGGGGCTACCGCGGCACGAACGTGGCGGCCATCGCGGATCGCGCCGAGGTGTCGGTCGACACCGTGTACAAGACCTACGGGAGCAAAGCCGGTGTAGTGAAGGCACTCTGGGACGCGACGCTCGTGGGTGACCACGAACCCGTCGCCGTCGCGGATCGGCCCGCAACGAAAGCGCTGGCGGACGAGCCCGACCCTCGGGCGAAGCTCCGTCTCTACGCCTCGATGGCACGCGGGGTCTTCGAGCGCCTCGGGCCATTGCTCGCAGCGCTCCGCGGCACGTGGGAGTCACACGATGATCTCGTGCAGCTGCGAGCGACCCTCGACAAGGAGCGACTCCGCGGCACCGGCATCCTCGCTCGGCACCTCGCGGAGGTCGGAGCGCTCGCGCCATCGCTCGACTGGAAACGAGCGCGCGACCTGGTGTGGACCTACGTCTCCGCGGAGGTGTACCTGCTGCTCGTCCACGACCGCCGATGGTCGCTCGACAGCTACGAGCAGTGGCTCGCCAACGCCCTGATGGCCACATTGCTCGCCGAAGACTGACCTGATGCAGTTGTGGATGCGACATCGGCGTTGAGGAGAGCATGCGAGTGCTTTCGAACCCGCCGGAGGAGTTCGAGCGGCTCCGCGTCCTTCTTGTGCGGTGCATGTCCGTGGCTAGCGTCGAGTCGATGAACTCGATGGCCCGCCGCATGTTCGAGCTCGTCGAGCCGATCGGTGTCATCCCATACTCAGCCGATGAACCCAACGAGGCAATGTCCGCCCTGGGGTTCACCGACTACTGGGACATCTACTTCGCCGGACGGGCGGCGCCCCTGGGCCTCGCCCCGGCGGAGGTGGTGGCCGCGCTCTTCTACAACTTCGCTCCCGGCGAGGTGGCTCGCCACATTCCGAAGGTGTGGCGCGCCACCACGCCCGAAGCGGCGATCGCCGCTCGTCAGATGGGCTGCGCGAAGGCCCTGCGGCGGATCCTCGGCGATCGCGTCGACACTCCCGCCTTCGCCCGCACGGCCGCATTGTTGGTCAAGGCGGCGACCAGTGCCCCGTTCGACGGCCGACCCATGTACGCGGCGCTGCGCGCGATCCCGATCCCCGACGATGTCGTGGCTCGCCTCTTCCATGCTGCCTCCTTGCTGCGCGAGCACCGGGGCGACGGGCACATCGCGGCCCTGATGGTCGAGGGGGTCGGCGGCCTCGAGGCGCACGTGCTCCTCGCCCTCGACATGGACGTGCCGGCAGAGGAGTTCGGACGCATCCACCACCTCCCGGCGGCGCAGCTCGACAGCGTGATCGGCGGGATGCGCGATCGCGGCCTCGTCGGGGATGACGGTTGGCTGAGCGAACAGGGTCGCGCCGTCAAACAGCGGGTCGAGTCGATCACCGACGACCTCGCGGCGAAGCCTTACGCGAGCCTCGAGCCGGGCGAGCTCGATGAGTTGATGGTCAGCCTCGAACCGCTCGCCGCGCTGCTCCTCGCCGCCCAGGAGTTCTAGCGCGACTCAACCCCGACGCGATCGGTACGTCCGATGTCAGTGTCCTCCAGTCACAACGCGCAGACACGGGCAAGAGCGCTCCTCCGTCGGCGCGACGCGAACCGTCGACTCCACCCGGTGTGGGACTCCAACGACCCCGACCGCCTGCGAGTCCGCAACGAAGCCGAGTGACGTGCCCGAGCGGTTGGAGGGTGGGGAGCGCTGTCGCAGCAGACGCACGAGAAGGCCATCGTGGCTTCCTAGGCCGCCTTCCTGTGCTCACATGCCGACGAGCGCACCGTGCGGTCGTCAGGTCACTTGCCAGCGCCACGCGCTCCCCGAACCTCCATCGAGAACCGTACGCTGCGCCAACATCGGCGGCAACGAGTTCTCGTCAGTCGGGCAGAACTCGCCAGTTGGGGTCCCGCACCGGCAAGCACGCCAGGTGGAAGGTGCGGGGCGGCGTCAACGCGCTGCTGTGCTGCTCGCGGAGTGACGGCACGAGCGACACCATGACGGCGTGCCACACGCGGTCGGTGGCCGCGATGTCGCGGCCGCAGCCCGCGCAGTAGAACCCGTCGGTCATGGCTCACCCTCCCGCCTCGGTGCAGGTGTCGACCGCCGCGCATCACGCCGGACCTGTTCGGTGGTGTGGACGTCGAGCCGGATCCCGGTCATCGCACCAGATAACCCCGCCGCAGGCCGACCCGTTACACCCCGACCGAATACGAACTCACCCGCCAGTCCGTCGCATGACCGATTCCAGAGAGCCGAGCCAAGGAATCCGGGGCAACATCAAGGTGTCCACCGAACCGGGTCAGCTCCAGGAGGGGTGCGGCCGGGTGTCGGCTATTCGTTCGCGGCCATCCACGGCGTGAAGAGCTTCGGTTGATCGCCGCCGAGCTGTGCGCGCATCGTCTCGTTCGGGGTACCGAGGACCTCGCCGGTGACGGTGGCGGTGGCCATGAGCGGTTCCATGAGGTGGCTGATGTTGGCGAAATGCTCCAACGCGGCGTCGGCGTCCCGGTACCGCTCGAAGACGATCGCCTCGCTCTCGTCATCGTTGAAGAACACCTCGTACTGCAGGGTTCCGGGGTCTCGGGTTCGCACGATCTCCATGGCTTGCTCAGTCAGCCGCTTCCACTCGTCGAGCTTGCCGGGGTGGAACTCGACGCGTGCGATGCCCTTGATCTCATCCATCGAGCGGCTCCGATCGATACGGTGAAGGTCGCGACCGTTCTATACGGGTTCCGGGAAGAGTCACGTCACGCCATAACTCGCGTGGGCCGGTATCGCATGGCGACCGCACCCGACCGGAACTCATGGCGATCCACGAGCTCGAGCTGGGTGCGCTCGCGCAGACCGGCGAGCAACGTCGGCCCGTGTCCGGCCAGGACCGGCTGCACGAGGAACTCGTACTCGTCGATCAGTCCCAGATCTGCCAACGCCAGGGGGAGCGTCACGCCACCCACGAACAAGCCCTCGCCCGGCTCCTGCTTGAGCCGCTGAACCGTTTGCCCCACGTCGCCTCGCACCAGCTCGGCGTTCCAATCGGCCCCGCTCAGCGTGCTCGACACGACGTACTTCTTCGCCAGGTCCATGGTCTCGGCGAACGGGATCTCCCACTCCTCCATCCAGTCCGGCCACGTGCCCGTGGCCGGCCGCCGCCACGCCGACTCCATCATCTCGTAGGTCACCCGGCCGAACAGCAGGGCATCGGCTCGTTCCATCTCAGCGGTCCAGTAGCGCATCGACTCCTCGTCCGGGGGGAGCCCTGCCTCGTGATGGCAGCAGCCGTCGACCGTGACGTTGATCGAGTATCGAAGTGGTCTCATCTCGTTGCTCTCCCTCGATGCGCGGCGAGCTCGACGAGCAGTTCATCCAGTTGCCCGAACGTCTCGTGCATGGCATCCGCCGCGCCGCCACCGTCGGCGTCGAGCGCTTCCTTCGAGGGATAGAGCTCGCTCACGACGAGCAGCGTCGTGCCATCTGTCTCCGTGAAGGTGACCGTGGTGACGGACCCGTTCTCTCCGCCTTCTTCGTTGGTCCAGACGATGCGCGATGGCGGTGTCACTTCGAGGTATCTGCCGAAAAAGTCCATGCCATCGCCGAATCCCAGGCGGTACCTGCCGCCGGTGCGTACATCCATCTCGCAGGAACGCAGCGTCATGCCCATCGACTTCGGCACCCACCAGCGCGTGAACAGCTCCGGCTTCGACCACGCCTCGAACACCAGGCGCGCGGGAGCGTCGAACGACCGCGTGACGACGACCTCGCGATCGGACGTCCGCTCCACCTTCGTGATGTTCTTCATCGGGACGAGCTCACCTTGTCTGCTTGCGTCCATCTGACTTCTCCTTCCGCTTCAATTCCTCGATGACTTCGTCGAGCTCGCCGAAGCGCTCGTCCCAGACCTGCTGATACCTCTCGATCCATGCCGCGACTTCCTCGAGACGGCGAGCGCCGATTCGGCAGGTCCGGACGCGGCCGACTTTCTCGGTGACGACGAGTCCCGCCTGTTCGAGGACGCCGACGTGCTTCCTCATGCCCGTGAGGGTCATGTGGAACCGGTCGGCGAGGTCCGTGATCGAGGCTTCCTCACGGCCGAGCTGCTCGAGGACACCGCGTCGCGTGGAGTCCGCCAGCGCCGCAAGAGAGGCATCAAGACGCGCACTCGAATACTGAACCACACAGTTCAGTATATGCCACGCGTCGGGGATGGCGCGCAAGCCGTTGAGCACGGCGAACGGCACGGGCAAGAGCGGAGGGAGTGGGATTCGAACCCACGGTGGGTTGCCCCACACACGCTTTCCAAGCGTGCCGATTCGGCCGCTCTCGCACCCCTCCGGGCGCCTCGCGAACGAGACGTCGAGCCGGTGATGGTACAAGCAGGCCCCCTGCTACCCTGCGCCGGCGGACCGTGCTAGGTGGGGAGTCCGTGGTGCCCTGTACCCCAAATCCACGTATGGGGGGCTGAATCCCCGCCCGAGGCTCGAGCCGGAGTAGGGAAGGCGACTCGCACGCAGCGTCGAGGGCCGGGTCCTGCGCAACGAGATCTCGTGAACCGAGTCAGGTCCGGAAGGAAGCAGCTCTCAGCGGGCCCTCTCGTGTGCCGCAGGGTCGCCTGGTCTGAGCCGGCGACGAGACCCGCGCCCTGCTGCGTCGGGTCGACGGTGGGTGCACGGTCCGCATGATCTCGCGCTCGCCGGCCCCTCCGGCGAGCCGTTCCGGTGTCGCGGCGCGCGGCGCCGATACGCTCCGATTTCGTGGCGGAGTTGGGGGGCGAGTCGCGGGGTACGCGCGTGCCGACACGCCTCCTCGCGGCGTCCGTCGGCGTGCTGGCAGTGGTGAGTGTGGTCCCGGTCTCCCGCGTCGTCGGTTCGCGTGCCGGGTCCGAGCGCGCGCTGCCGCACCCCGCCGTCGGAATCGAGACGCTCGGTCGTCCTTCCGGGATCGAGCCGATCGTCGAGGCGGTGCTCACATCCGACGGCGACGACGCTTACGGGTTCGCGGTCGCGTCAGACGCGGTCACGGCGGTGGCGGTCCCCGGCAACCGTGGCGCGAACCTGCGTGAGGTGTTCTGGTCGTCGCGCGCGCGTGTGGTGCGAGACACCACGACATGTGCGACGTGGGCCGGCGCGACCAGCTCCGGCGTGCAACAAGGGCTCGCCGTGCGCATCAAGGCCGTGAAGGGTCGTCCCACTCGGGCGGTGACCGTCAGCAAGAACGTGTTCGCCGGGGCGTACTGGGGCTTCAACGTGCACGTGTGGAACTCGCCGTCGGGACCGATCCGCCAGATCGGCATGTTCGACCTCGGGTCGGAGTTCCGGGTCCCCGGACCCGCGACCGCGACGCGGCCGCTCCCGTGGCGCATGTGCGCGCGCACTCGAGGCGACCAGCTCGAGTTCAAGGTGTGGCCGCTCGCGGACCGCGAGCCGATCTGGGGGGATTCCCGGTACGGCGGTGCGTTGGTGCTGCCGAGCGACGCCCCACCGCAGGGTCGGTCCGGTTGGTTCGTCGCGCACCTGCCTCCGGACGGGCGCGCGAGCTTCACCGAGCTGCACGACGAACCCGTGCGCGCGGTGCCCGCGCCGGCGGTGGGCGGCGCGGCCGTCGTCGCCGTCGCAGCGCACCGCTAGGGTCACGGACGTGTCGTTCCAGGCCCTCTACCGCAAGTACCGACCCCAGCGCTTCGGCGAGCTGGTCGGCCAGGAGCACGTCACCTCGGCGCTTCGCAACGCGGTCAAGGAGGGTCGCGTCGGCCACGCGTACCTCTTCTCGGGACCACGCGGGAACGGCAAGACGACCACGGCGCGCGTGCTCGCGAAGGCGCTCAACTGCCTCGAGCTCGGCGACGACGGCGAGCCCTGCGGCCAGTGCGAGAACTGCGTCTCGATCGCCGCCGGGACCTTCTCGGACCTCGTCGAGATGGATGCCGCGTCGAACCGCGGAGTCGACGACGCGCGGGATCTCGTGGCGCGTATCAACCTCGGGCTCGGTGCCACCGCGAAGCGCAAGGTGTACCTCCTCGACGAGGTGCACATGCTCACCAAGGACGCGTCGAACACGCTCCTGAAGACACTCGAGGAGCCGCCGCCGCACGTGGTGTTCGTGCTCGCGACCACCGAGCCCGAGCGCGTGCTGCCCACGATCCGGTCGCGCACGCAGCACTTCGAGTTCTCTTATCTCACCGTCGGGGAGATCCAGGGTCTGCTCGCGTCGGTGCTGGACGACGAGCGGGTGCAGTACGAGCCCGAGGCCCTCACGATGGTCGCGCGTGCCGCCGCCGGGTCGGCACGCGATTCGGAGTCGTTGCTGGACCTCGTGCTCGCGCAGGGCGGTCCGGTCACGGTCGCGACCGTCGACGCCGCACTCGGTGGCGCGCCGTTCGAGATGCGGATGGCGATCCTCGACGCGATCGGCGCGCAGGACGTCGCGGGCGTACTCACGGGTGTGGCCGCGCTGCTGGATGCCGCGCACGATCCCCGGCGGATCGCCGAGGGCCTGCTCGCGTCGTTGCGCGACGCGTTCATCGTCGTCGCGAGTGGCGGCCGCGTCGCGCTCGACGAGCCCGAGGAGACGCGGGCGCGGCTGGCCGCGCTGGGGGAGGCGCTCGGCACCGCCACGCTCGTGCGTTCGCTCGAGACGCTCGGTCAGGCCGTCGTCGACATGCGGGGCACCGACGCGGCCGACCCGCGCCTGGTGTTGGAGATCGCGCTGGTGCGTCTGGCGCGTCGCGAGTCGGCCAACGCGCTGCAATCGCTCGCCGACCGGATCGACCGCCTCGAGGCGCGGCTCGCGTCGGAATCGGCCGAGGGCCCGACGTCGGCCGCGGCTCCGGCCGCCGCAGTGTCCGCGCCCAGCTCGCGCCCGTCCGCACGCCCGCGGGCGCTCGGCGCGTTGCGCAAGGCCGCGGGCCAGGACGCGCCCGAGGCCGCGGCGCCGACCGAGCCGCTGCCACCCGCGGCGGAGGCCGCGACCGGCTTCGAGCTCGACGACGTCATCCTGGCGTGGGCGTCGGTGCTCGACGTGTTGCCGCGGTCGCTGCGGGCGTCGATCCAGGAGGCCCAGCCCGTGCGGGTCGAGGGCAACGTGATCGTCTTCGGTGTCGCGCGGAGCCACATCGACACCGTGAAGCCGAAGTTCCAGCGCAACGCGGACGCCATCCGGGAAGCGTTCATCGCCGAGCTCGGAGGTCCGCCGAAGTTCCGGTTCACCCAGCAGGAGTGGGGCGAGGGCGAGGGCCCGCCGCACCGCCTCCAGACCGTCCCCGACCCCGAACCCGAGCCGGTGCTCGAGGACGAGCCGATCGACATCGCCGAGGTCCACGAGCTCGAGGACGCGCCGAAGCACGCGGTGCCGGCGGTAGATTCGGTGTCCCGCCTGACCGACACCTTCAGTGCCACGGTCGTGGAAGAGCAGCCGAACTCCTAGGGGTCCTCGTGGCGAAGTCGAAGCCGCCGAGCAACAACATGATGCGCCAGGTCCAGCAGATGCAGGAGCAGATGTTCGCGGCCCAAGCCGCGCTCGCCGAGACGACCGTGGAGGGGTCGGCCGGCGGGGGAATGGTGAAGGCGACGGTCACCGGGACCGGCGAGTTGCTGTCGGTCACGCTCGCGCCCGAGGTCGTCGACCCGGACGACATCGAGATGCTCCAGGACCTCGTCGTCGCCGCCGTGGCCGACGCGAACCGCGCCGCCTCGGCGTTGCAGTCGGAGAGCATGGGTGGCGTCACGGGCGGGATCGATCTCAGCGCCTTCGGCCTGGGCTGAGGTGCCGTCGGTCTACGAGGGCCCGGTCCAGCGGCTCATCGACGAGTTGGGCCGGCTCCCGGGAATCGGCCCGAAGTCCGCGCAGCGGATCGCGTTCCACATCCTGCGGATCGCGCCGGAGGACGCGCGCCGGCTCGCTGCCGCGATCGTCGAGGTCAAGGAGAAGATCTCCTGGTGTCGGCGTTGCTTCAACATCGCCGAGGGCGAGCTCTGCCAGTTCTGTCTCGACGAGCGGCGTGACCGCACCGTGATCTGCGTCGTCGAGGAGCCGCGTGACATCGTCGCGATCGAGCGGACGCAGGAGTTCCGCGGCTCGTACCACGTGCTGCAGGGGACGATCTCGCCGATCGAGGGAATCGGCCCGGAGCAGCTGCGGATCAGGGAGCTGCTCGGGCGTGTGCGCGACGACGGCGTCACCGAGGTGATCCTCGCCACCAACCCGAACACCGACGGCGAGGTCACCGCCATGTACCTCGCCCGCGCGCTCCACGACAGCGGGATCACCGTCACGCGCATCGCGAGCGGGCTGCCCGTCGGCGGCGACCTCGAGTACGCCGACGAGATCACGCTCGGTCGCGCCCTCGAAGGCCGCCGCGCCGTCGACGCCTGACCCAGTGCCGTTCTTGCGCCAGAAACCCGCTAATCGCGCGGGATTGTAGCGCAGGATGGGGACTCAGGCGAGGTCGGTGAGGGCCTTGCGGAAGACCGAGCCGACCTGCTCGGTCTCGGTGAGGAAGCCGTCGTGGCCGTCGAGGGACTCGATCACGGTGACGCCCGACGCTCCGGGGATCAGCTCGGCGAGCTCCTGCTGGAGCCGGAGCGGGTAGAGCCGGTCCGACGAGATCCCGGCGAGCGTGACATCCGCGCGGATGCGTGCGAGCGCCGCCGCGATGCCGCCACGGCCGCGCCCGACGTCGTGGTGGTTCATCGCCCGCGAGAGCGTGATGTAGGTGTTGGCGTCGAAGCGACTCGCGAGCTTCTCGCCGTGGTAGTCGAGGTAGGACTCGATCGCGTAGCGGCCACCCTCGAGCGGTTGCTCGTCACCCTGGTGGCCGCGCCCGAAGCGCGCGTCGAGCTCGAGCTCGGACCGGTACGACACCTGGCCGATCCCGCGCGCGAGCGACATCCCGCGCCACGGACCGTCACCCGACGCGGCGTCGTCGTCGTAGTAGTCGCCGCCACGGAACGCCGGGTCGGAGCGGATCGCCCGGATCTGCAGCGAGCAGAGAGCGATCTCCTCCGCGGTGGCCTGGGCACCGCAGGCGAGGATCACCGCCCGGGGAACGCGGTCGGGGAACGCCACCGCCCACTCGAGCGCGCGTTGGCCGCCCATCGAGCCACCGACGACCGCCGCCCAGCGCGCGATCCCGAGCCGGTCGGCCAGTGCCGACTCCACGACCGCCTGGTCGCGGATCGTGACGACGGGGAACCGCGACCCGTAGGGCCGCCCGGTCGCCGGGTCCGTCGAGGCGGGACCGGTCGTGCCCTGGCAGCCGCCGAGCACGTTGGGGCACACGACGAAGAAGTGGTCGGTGTCGATGGGCCGGCCCGGTCCGACGATCGCGTCCCACCAACCCTCGAACGGGTGACCCCGGCCGGCCGGACCGGCGGCATGGCTGTCTCCGGTCAGCGCGTGGAGCACCAGCAGCGCGTTGTCGCGCGCACTGTTGAGCTCACCCCAGGTCTCGTAGGCGACGGTCACGTGCTCGAGCCGGCCGCCGGTCTCGAGCACGTGGGGGCGTGCGTCGAAGAGCGTCGCGAACTGACGTCGGCCCGGCGGGTCTCCGGGTCGCCACGCACCGGTGACCGGGATGTCGTGACTCACGGGCGGCACCGTAGGCGGTTACGCCCCCTTGGCCGCTCGGAATCCGGCGTCGAGGTCGGCGGTGATGTCGGCGAGCGACTCGATGCCGACCGAGAGGCGGACGAGCTCGGGCGTGACGCCCGTCGCGGTCTGCTCGTCCGGCGTGAGCTGCTGGTGCGTCGTGCTCGCCGGGTGGATCGCGAGGCTGCGCACGTCGCCGACGTTCGCCAGGTGGCTGAACAGCTCGAGGCTGTCGATGAACTTCCGGCCCGCCTCGAGGCCCCCCTTGATGCCGAACGCCACGATCGCGCCCTGACCCCTCGGGAGGTACTGCTGCGCTCGCGCGTGCCACGCGCTCGACGCCAGGCCCGGGTAGGCGACCCACTCGACCTCGTCGCGGCCCTCGAGGAACTGCGCGACCGCGAGCGCGTTCTGGGAGTGCCGTTCCATGCGCAGGCTGAGCGTCTCGAGCCCCTGGATCATGAGGAACGCGTTGAACGGCGAGATCGCCGCACCGATGTCGCGCAGGTAGGTGAGTCGGGCCTTGAGGATGTAGCGCGCGGGCCAGAGTCCCTCGGGCAGCTCCGAGAACGCGAGGCCGTGGTAGCTCGGCTCCGGCTCGGTGAAGTTCGGGAACCGGCCGCTGCCCTCGTAGTCGAACGTGCCGCCGTCGACGATGATGCCGCCGATCGACGTGCCGTGACCGCCGATGAACTTCGTCGCGGAGTGCGTGACGATGTCGACGCCGTGCGCGAGCGGGGTGCACAGGTACGGCGACGCGAGCGTGTTGTCGACCACGAAGGGGATGCCGTCGGCGTGCGCGATGTCGGCGATGCCCTCGAAGTCGAGGATGTCACCCTTGGGGTTGCCGATGCTCTCGCCGTAGAACGCCTTCGTGTTCGGGCGGATCGCGGCCTTCCAGGCGTCGAGGTCGTCAGGGTCGTCGATGAAGGAGACCTCGATGCCCATCTTCGGGAACGTGTAGTGCAGCTGGTTGTACGTGCCGCCGTAGAGCGACGAGCTCGACACGACGTGCCCGCCGTTCTCCGCGAGGTTCAGCAGCGCGATCGTCTGCGCGGCCTGGCCGCTGCTCGTGGCGAGGGCGCCGATGCCCCCCTCGAGCGAAGCCACCCGCGCCTCGAACGCGGCCTGGGTCGGGTTCATGATCCGCGTGTAGATGTTCCCGAGCTCGGCGAGGCCGAACAGGTTGGCCGCGTGCTCGGTGTCGCGGAACACGTACGAGGTCGTCTGGTAGATCGGCACGGCCCGGGCGCCCGTCGTCGGGTCGGGATCGGCTCCGGCGTGCACCTGGCGGGTCTCGAAACCCCAGTCGGCCATGACGGCACTCCTCGTCGAGATGGGTGTGGTGGGTCGTTTCGACGCTACGAGTGCAATCTCGACCGGTCAAGTGGGATTTGGGGCGCGGTCCGCGGCCGCCGGGACGCGAGTCGGCCGGCCACCCGAGGGCGACCGGCCGACTGCTGCGTGCGATGGAGCCGCGGTGGCGTCTAGGCCGCGACGGGCTCGCCCTGCAGGCGCTTGTACATGTACCCGGTGGCGATGACGACCACCGGCATCGCGACGATGAGGCCGATGCCGCACACGATCGCGCCGGCGAGCATCACGAGCCAGCTCAGGATGAGGAACAGGATCACGGCGCCCACGTTGTTCTTCACCAGTTCGAAGCTCGCCTTGATGGCGTCGGCCGGACCCATCTTCTTGTCGATGACGAAGTAGCCCCAGAACAGCGTGAAGAACGCCACTGCGATGCCGGGCAGGATGCACAGCAGGAACCCGACGAACGTCATGATGCCGACGAGGATCGCGGTCAGGAAGTACGCACCGAACGCGTCGAACGACATCACGTTCGACGCGTCGAGCGTCTCGCCCTTCACGATCGTCAGCGTGGCGCGGATGATGAAGTACTGCAGGATCGTGGTTCCCAGGTAGAACAGGAACTGGAAGAGCGCGCTCGCGAACAGCGTGGTGAAGAACCCGGGGCTGTCGCCGCATCCACTGCTGCTGATCACGCCGTTGCTGACACGCACCGTGCACTCGTCGACGCTGGTCAGGCTGCGTTGGATGAAGAAGCCGATCCCGCCGAGCACCACCATCGCGATGAACCCGATGATGAGGGCGACCACGATCACCTGCCAGTACTGGATGAACTTCTCCCAGCCGTACTTGATCGCCGACGTCGCATCAGCGGGCTGGGCTCCACTCGGGGTGATGCCACCACCGGACGGTGGCGGAGGGGGCGGTGGCGGAGGGGACTCCGGCGGGAACTGGGACATGGCGTCTCCGATCGTCCGAGAACGGGCGCGACGCTAACGGCGCAGGTCAGTGGTTTCGCGGACCTGCCGTCATCACGTCCCCGGGCCTGCCCGCGGCCCTACGCTCGGTGCCGTGGCCCTGGCTGCCGCGGGCACGGCCCCGCCCAACGATCCGCCCGTACCTCGGGCGCCGACGACGGTTCCGACGCGCCCCGTGCTGGCGCCGGTCGTCGCCGGCGCGATCGGGCTCGGGGTGTGCGTGACGATGGGCGTCGTCGACCCGACCGGCGGGCCCACGCTCTGCCCGTTCCGGGCGATGACGGGGCTCGCGTGTCCCGGCTGTGGGACCACGCGCATGCTGCACCACCTGATGCTCGGCGACGTCAGCCGCGCCTTCGCGCTGAACCCGCTCGCGTTCGTGGTCGTGCCGTTCGTCGCGTGGTGGCTGTTCGCGTCGGCCACCGCCGTGCTCGGTGGTCCCCGCTGGCGCACCCCACACCTCTCGACGCGCGCGACCTGGGTGCTCGCCGCGGTCGTGCTCGCATTCTGGGTTCTGCGCAACCTGCCGGTCGCGCCGTTCACCGCCTTCGCCGCGACCTGACCGGAGGACCGTGACCTCGTACCCGCCACCGCCACCTCCTCCACCGCCAGCGGGCGGCGGATGGGGACCACCGCCGAACCCGCTGCCGTCGGGCACCGTGCCGAGCTACCTCGCGCAGTCGATCCTCTGCACGCTGTTCTGCTGCCTGCCCTTCGGTGTGGTCGCGATCGTCTACGCCGCGCAGGTGAGCTCGAAGCTCAGCGCCGGTGACTACGGCGGCGCGGCCGCGGCGTCGGCGAACGCACGGCGCTGGTGCTGGCTGTCGTTCGGGATCGGCCTCGCGGTGATCGCCATCTACGCGGTCGTGGCGGTGGCGGTCAGCACCGGCCGCTCGAACTGACGCGCGCTACTTGATGAGGCGCAGGTTGATCGGGTAGCGGTAGCGCACGCCCTTCCCGGACTGCACCGCGGCGACGATGTGGAGCACGAGCCCGCCGATCGCGACGACGAAGATCAGGAAGATGCCGATCACGACGAAGATCAGCACGAAGCTCACGACCATCCCGATGACCAGGGCGATATCGAAGTTCAACGCCTCGACGGCCTGATCCCGCACGAACGGGCGCTCGTTGCCCTTCACGAGCAGCGCGACGAGCGCGACGATCCAGCCGAGCAGGTGGGAGAGCATCGCCCACGTCTTGTCGTCGGAGGTCACCTCGTCGGGTCCGCCCGGCGGGCGGGGCGCGAGCTGGCCCGGTGCCGGCGGTGCCGGGGGCAGATCGGGTGGGCTGGTCTGGGTGTTCCCGGCCGTGCTGACGTGCTCGGTCCACCGCGTTCCGTCCCAGTACCGGTACTGGAACCGCTGGAGCGGATCGGGGTGCCACCCGGGCGGCGGCAGCATGTCGGGCACCGTCAGTGCCTGCTGGTGCTCGACTCTCCCGGACCTACAGCGCGCGGACCAGCGCGGCGTCGCCCTGCCCGCCGCCACCGCAGAGCGCGGCCGCGCCGAGGCCGCCACCGCGGCGGCGAAGCTCGTGGATGATCGAGCCGACGATGCGCGACCCCGACATGCCGACCGGGTGTCCGAGCGCGATCGCGCCGCCGTTGACGTTCACCACGTCGTCGCCGATACCGAGGTCGCGCATCGACGCGATGCCGACCGCGGCGAACGCCTCGTTGAGCTCGAACAGGTCGACGGCCGACAGCGGCAGGTTCGCCTGGTCGAGCGCACGCTTGATCGCGCGCGACGGCTGGTGCAGCAGTGACGGATCCGGGCCGGCGACCATCCCGAAGCCGACGAGCTCCGCGATCGGCGTGAGGCCCAGCTCCTCCGCCTTGTCCCGGCTGGTGACGATCAACGCGGCCGCGCCGTCCGAGATCTGTGACGCGTTGCCGGCCGTGATGGTGCCGTCCTTCGCGAACGCCGGCCGGAGCGCGCCGAGCGACTCGACCGTGGTCCCGGGACGAACGCCCTCGTCCTCGTCGAAGATCACCGGGTCGCCCTTGCGCTGCGGGATCGCGACGGGGGTGATCTCGTCGGCGAGCCGTCCGGCCTTGATCGCCGCGGCTGCCCGCTCGTGGCTCTTCGCCGCGAGGTCGTCCTGGGCGGAGCGCTCGACCTCGTGCTCGTTCGCGTAGCGCTCGGTGCCGGTGCCCATGTGCTCCATCTCGAACGCGCACCACAGGCCGTCGTGGATCAGCGAGTCGAGCACCTCGGCGTTGCCCATGCGGTAGCCGGAGCGCGCGTTGGGGAGCAGGTACGGCGCGTTCGTCATCGACTCCATGCCGCCGGCGACCACGACCTCGGCGTCGCCGCTCGCGATCATCTGATCCGCGAGGTACAGCGCGTTGATCCCGGACAGGCACACCTTGTTCACGGTGAGGGCCGGCACGGTCATCGGGATGCCAGCCTTCTCCGCGGCCTGCCGCGCGGTGATCTGGCCCTGCCCGGCCTGGAGCACGTGGCCCATGATCAC
>CAZXCB010000070.1:0-2675 GCA_964639075.1 uncultured Bifidobacteriaceae bacterium
GTGTGCACGACATCGTGAACCTCGAGTCCGTCGGTGTCCCCGGCGTGTTCGTCGCGTCGAGCGAGTTCGTCGACGCCGCGGTCGCGCAAGCGGCGTCGCTCGGCGCCGACCCGGCCCGCGTGTTCGTCCCGCATCCGATCCAGGACCGCACCGACGCGGAGATGCGGGCACTCGCCGACGACGCGTTCGACGCGATCATCGCGGCCGTCGTGCGGGGTGCCACGGACCGGTAAGGTCCCGCCGTGCTCTTCGTCCACGAGATCCACCGGGTCATGGGCCGATGCGAGGAGGAGTTCGAGGACGCCTTCCGCACGGAGTGGCTCCCCGCACTCGCCGCGACCGACGACGTCCGCCTGCTCTACTTCATGCGCCTCGCGCACGGCACCGGCCGCGCCTACAACATGGTCACGCTGACCGCCGTCACCGACGGTGCCGCGTGGGAGCGTCTCGCGCAGCGGATCCAGCTCGGCGACCTGCGCGACTGGGCCCGGCGGGTCGACGCCATGCGGTGGGACGTGACCGCCAAGGTGCTCGCGCCGGCCGACTGGTCGCCGCTCCAGACGGTGGACTTCGAGCACGTCCCCACCGACGGCGGCGAGCACGACCAGACCCTCTTCATGGAAGACACCGCGTGGCCGCACGCGGGCATGCTCGAGGAGTACCTCGCAGCCGCGCGTGACAACTACGCGCCGAGCCTGGCCGAGGGCCGCCACGGGGGCCGCTCGCTGCTCGAGCTGCAGGCGGTCTTCTGCCCCACCTGGGGTGCGGCCGCCCGCCGGCGCGAGGTGATCCTGTGGCAACGGGTCACGCGCCCGAACGGGATCGTGGGGCTGCTCACGTCCGAGATCCCGGCCGAGCATCGGGCGCCGGGCACGTGGATGCACGACGCGCTGCGCGTGCGCGACGACTGGGAGAGCCGGCTGCTGCGCACGGCCACCTGGTCGCCGCTGTTCTGATGCCCGCGGTCTTCGTCCACGGCGTCCCCGACACCACGGCGATGTGGGCGCCGCTGCTCGCGACACTCGACCGCTCCGACGTCGTCACGCTCTCGCTCCCGGGATTTGCCGGCCCCGCGCCGGTGGGATGGGCCGCGACCAAGGAGGAGTACGCGTCCTGGCTCGGCGACGAGTTGGCGGCGATCGGGGAACCCGTCGATCTCGTCGCGCACGACTGGGGCGCGATCCTCGCCCAGCGCGTCGCGAGCACGCGCCCCGAGCTCGTGCGCACGCTCGCGTGCGGGAGCGGCCCGCTCGACCGTGAGTACACGTGGCACTCGATGGCCCAGGCCTGGCAGACGCCGGAGGTCGGCGAGCAGGTCATGGCCGGCATGCTCGGCATGGCACCGGCAGACCTCGCGGCCGGCCTCGCGGCCGGCGGCATGCCCGCGGAGCTGGCGGCGACCGAGGCCGCGCACGTCGACGCCGAGATGGCCCGGTGCATCCTGGCGCTCTACCGCTCCGCGGTCACGGTCGGCGCGGAGTGGCAGGGCGCGGTCGACGCGATGCCCCACCGCCGGGCGCACGTTTTCCACGGTGCCGACGACGCGTACCTGGGGGTGGAGATCGCCGAGCGCCTCGCGGCGCGCCTCGGTGCGGGGCTGACGGTCTTCCCCGGCTGCCAGCACTGGTGGCCCTGGGACCGCGTGCCGCAGGTCGCGGCCGCGCTCGCCGAGCTCTGGCGCTGACGGAGCAGCAACGGGGGGCGCCGGCGAGCGCCGACACCCCCCGCTCCGCTCAGTTGAGAGCGAGGATGGTCCCGGTACCGCTCACCCTGACGATGGTGACGCCGGTGCCGTTCCCATTCACGTTCGACAGCAACACCGTGTAGCTCTGATCGGCCTCGGGCGTCGCGTCCGCGTAGACCGGCGAGGAGATGAGCTTGCTCGTCTGTCCGGGCGAGAACGTCAGCGTCCCCGACGTCTTGCCGCCGAAGTCACCACCCTCGGTCGACTTCATGCTCCACGTCGCGCTGCCGTCCAGCACCACGTAGTCCACCGTCACGGTGGTCGTCGCCTTGCCCGACAGCGTGATCGGCAGCTTCAGGTTCTGCTTGCCGCTGCGGGCGGAGAAGATGGAGCCGTCGCCGACGCCGAGCGTGAAGCCGCCCGCGACGTCGTCGTTGAGGATGGTGCCCGTCGCGCAACCCGCGGTGCTGGCGCAGGCGCCCGTCCCGGTACCGGGACCGATGATGTAGGAACCGCCGGTCGGCGTGTCGAGGATGACCGAGATGGTCTCGTCGCCCTCGGCCGTGGTGTCGCCGTAGACCGAGATCGCGATG
Organism: uncultured Bifidobacteriaceae bacterium; assembly: GCA_964639075.1. Lineage (GTDB taxonomy): Bacteria > Actinomycetota > Acidimicrobiia > IMCC26256 > JAENVU01 > JAENVU01. Next base: position 2,278 of record CAZXCB010000070.1, read on the forward strand.
GTCTTGCTGATCGGCGTGAGCAGCGTGCTCGCCGACGGCTTGAACGTGAGCGTCCCCGACTTGATCTTGTAGTCGGCTCCCGTCCCCGCCTGCGTGCCACCCGTGGCCGATCCGCCCACGACCGTGTAGTGCACGGTGATCTGCTGGGTCGCGGGTTCGGAAAGCGTCACTGCGAACTGGAGCGGGTGCGTGGACGGATTGCCGTCCGTCTCCAGCATCGCCTTGTCGCCGACGGTGATGCACGCCGTCCCACAACCCGACGCGACCGTGGTGTACGTGTACTCGTCGGCGGCTCCGGTCGCGCTGGTGCCGCCCACCGTCGTCACCGTCACGTCCACCGTTCCCGCCGCGTGGGCGGGTGCGGTCGCGGTGATCTGGTTCGCGTTGTCCACCGTGAA
>CAZXCB010000070.1:2775-14756 GCA_964639075.1 uncultured Bifidobacteriaceae bacterium
GAGGTGCCGCCCGCGGTCGGACCCGACGACGGCGTCACGCTGGTGACGGTCGGCGCGGCCAGGTAGGTGTAGTCGTCACCGACCGTGTTCGGGCTGGTGCCCGAAGGCGCGGTGACCGTGACGTCCACCGTCCCCGCGGCGTGCGCGGGCGCGGTCGCGGTGATCTGGTTCGCGTTGTCCACCGTGAAGGTGGTGGCAGCCGTCGCCCCGAAGTCGACGGCGGTGGCGCCGGTGAACCCGGTCCCCGCGATCGTGACGGAGGTGCCGCCCGCGGCCGGACCCGAGTTGGGCGTCACGCTGGTGACCGTCGGTCCGGCCACGTAGGTGTACTGGTCACTCGCGCTCGTGGCGCTCGTTGCCGTGGGCGAGGTGACCGTGACGTCGACCGTCCCCGCCGCGTGGGCGGGCGCGGTCGCGGTGATCTGGCCGCCGTTGTCGACCGTGAACGTGGTCGCCGGCGTCGCGCCGAAGTTCACTGCGGTCACGTCGTTGAGGTACGTCCCCGCGATCGTCACGCTCGTCCCGCCCGCGGTGCTCCCCGACGACGGCGTCACCGAGGTCACTGCGGGGACGCAGATGTCGGGTGGTCGGCACCGTGGGGAGGAGGTCGTCGTGGGCCCGCCGGCGCCGACGACCGTCGCGGAGATCCCATCGGTCTGCGGGTCAGCGTGCGGGATGCCGCACTGCGTCGCCGCGTCGCCCGGGCCGACCAGCGTGGCGGTCACCGTCACGGCCGGGGTGTAGGTCGTCACCGTCGAGTCCACCGCCGGCGCGGTCAGGTTGACCGCCACGTCCGGGACCGTGAGCGGTCCGGGTGTCGCGGTCTCCGAGTTGAGGCGGACCGTGGTGAGCGTGTTGAGCTCGCCGAGGTTCGTACCGGTCGTGCCCGGGTTGGCCAGCGTGTCGACGATGCCCTTGATGGTGATCGGACCGGGATCCGTCGCGCCGGCGCCACTCGTCGTCGTGAACTGCGTGTTGCTGAGGACCGTGGTGACGGTCTTGTTGCCGTTGTAGCGGGCGGGCGTGGAGTTGACGACCGTGACGTCGTCGCCGGCCTTGAGCTCGTGACGGACCGAGGTCGTGTACGTCAGGAGGCCGGGCGCCGACCACGAGGCCGCCGCGATGGCGAGCGGGCGGCCGTTGACCGTGATCTGCGTGGCGGTCGGTGCCGTGCCCACGACCACAGCCGAGCCGTTGTATCCCGCCTTGCCGAAGCCGGTGACGTCGACGATCTGTCCCTTGACCAGGTTGTGTGCGACGCCGGTGTTGTAGGTGATCCGACCGCCGGCGCCGCTGTCCCATGACGCCGAGGTGACCGCCGTCGTCGCGCCCTCGTTCGTCGCCGTCGCCGTGAACACGATCGGGTTGCCGTTGCTGGTGGCCCCGCCCTGCGGGGTCGCGCTCGTGACCTGCGGCGAGCCGGCGCTGCTGCGGAACAGGAAGGTCTGGCTCACGTCCTTGAAGCCCGTGATGGCGAAGCCGCCGCCACTGCTCGGCAGGTTGGCGGTGCCGCCCGGGATCGTGGCGCTGTACGCCGCGCTGGTCGCGACGCTGTTCGGCACCACCGCCTGGACCGCGACGTCCTGCGGCTGCGCGATCGGAGCACCGGCGACGGTGGCGATGCACGGGACCTGGGCCCATGTGATCTGATCACCGTTCGTGGTCGCCGCGCCCGCCGACAGGCCGACGCTCAGCCCGGCCGCGACCAGGCTGACCACTGCCAACGCCGAGACGGAAGCGCGTCGACGCGCCGGAGTCCGGAAGAATCGCACGTGCAGACGACTGCGCAGATCCACGGTGTTCCCCCTCGAGCAGCAACACACCGGCACGGTGCGTGGTCGAGACCGTAAGACGCGCGACCGAAGTCCGCAAGGATCACAACAACAAGGCGAGCACAATTCTGGGGAATGCTCGCTCAGCGCGGCCGGGAGCCCACGCGGCGAGGGCGCAGGCCTGCGCCTGCGCCCTCGTCCCGGACCGGGGGTGTCACTCGAAGGTGTCGCTCAGTTGTCGTTCGACTTCTTCTGGCGCGCCGCGGCTGCCTTCTTCTTCTTGCTCGTGGTGGTCCCGAGCGCCTTCTCGAACGCGGCCGGGTCCGGGGTGTCGAACGCGGTGCCGCCGACGCGACCCCCGAGCTCCGGGCACTCGCCGGAGAACACGCCCCAGCCGCACTCCCACCCGGGCACGACCCAGTCGTGGACCATCCAGATGTCGTCGAGCTTGGCCTTCTTGCCGCCGCGCTGCGCGCACTGCGCCTCGGTCGTCGACTCGTTGCCGACCACGAGACCCTGCGCGTTGAGGCACAGACCGCCGTTGGCGTTGTGCTGGTGCCAGATGTCGTTCGGTCCGGCGAAGCCCTCAGGCGGACCGCCGCGGTTCAGCAGCAGGTAGCTCAGGCCGACGATCTTCGCGTCGGGCGTGTCACCGTCGTAGAGCAGCTCCGACGGGTTGGCCGGGTCGAACTTCCCGACGAGGGTGACGTTCGTGTAGTGCGCACCGATGCACGGCACGTAGACGGTCGACTTGCGGTAGCCGGCCGCCTCGGCGGTCGCGACCGTCGGGTACCGCTCCGCGACCGCGCGCGCCTGCGCCTGCTGCTCGATGAGCACCTCGCGCTCGGCCTTGCTCACCGGGAACTGGTAGAGCGGTCCGCGGTGGTCGTGGCCCTCGGCGTCCTTCTTGACCTGACCGACCGACGCGGGCGGGCCCGACTGCTCGCACGGCGAGTCGCCGGTGAGGGCGCCGTCGATCACGTGCATCGTGCCGACCTTCACCGCGGCCTTCTTGCCCTTGCCGTGGTACACGCCGTTGCCGCACATGTCCATGCCCTGCATCTCTTTGCACTTCGCCGCGGCCTTCTTCTTGTGCTTCGCGGAGTCGTCGTTGTCGCCGTGCGCGAAGGCGGGCGCGGCCGCGAGCACCGAGGCGAGGACCGTGGCGAGGATCACCAGCACGCGCACGTGGCGACGGGCGTGAAGCGGACGTTCGGACATCTTCGGTTCCCCCCAGGGAGATTGCACGACCTCTGCAATCTAGATCAGCGGAGGTGGCAGTGTCACGCGCGGTTCGTCGCGACGTCGGAACGGTGTATCGGTGCGCCTGATCTTCAGAAATCCGCCGTCCCGCGCAGCGAATCGGCTCAGCCGCCCGGCTTCGTCGTCAGCCGCGCGGACCTAGTGGCCGTCGCAATGTAGGCATTACGCACCAATCAAACGTCGAGGCTACCAATGTCATTCTCGAAGGGCCAAACGCGCCAAGGTGATCAACGTCGCGAAGAAGGCCGGGACGCCGAACAGAATCGCTCCGACGACGGGATAGGAACCAAAGATCGAGGGAACCCCGCCGACGGCAATCAGCCAGCCAAATAGAGCTGCGATGACACCAGCAAAGCCAGACAAGAGCGCCACAAGAGTCCATCGGTGACGACCGTGGAGTGAGTCGTCGATTTTGACTATAAGTTGATAGATCAACCGTGCCTCACGGTCCGCCAAACGCCGAGCGCGACGCAGCACCCGCCCCCACCCATCACCACCTTGGAAAGGCCATCTGGCGCGCTTTCGGCCCAACCTCTCGCTTCGAGAGTACACGCCCAACCGGCGGCAGCGATCGAGGCTATAAACGGGCCAGGAAAGCCCCCATCTTCGCGCCTCACTGTAACGTGTTCCGCGTAGCGAGTGTGCAGATCCACGCCCTTGAGGGATCCGGCTGATCTAAACAACGAAGGGTCCGCGAATCTACGCCATACGAGCGTGGTCGGCCGAACAACGGTTATCGTCACAGGAGTCCTTCTTCGGAGAATCCGCGGCCAAGTGAAGGAAAGATTCCGACCACACATCACGCAGAGCGCGAAGGTGACGCTCCGGCGCGCCTTTGCGGCCCAGTACAGGGACTGTCAGGAACTTTGTGTAAGTGGCGTGATCTGAAGGTCCGCGGCCTGGGGCTGTGGGCTGGGAAGGATCATGACCATGACGAAGCGAACGACGTCGGACGAGACGGGCTTGGTGCCGGCGCGGGGCTTGCCGGATCTGGACGGTCCGGAGTTGCGCGAGTGGGCGGCTGAGCTTGTTGACCGTGCCCGCAGCCAAGGGGTCGATCTGACGGGTGAGGGTGGGCTGTTGACCGCGATGGTCCGACAGGTGCTCCAGACCGGTTTGGAGGTCGAGCTCGAGGATCATCTCGGCTACGAACCCTACGACCCGGCCGGTCGCGGTTCCGGGAACTCGCGGAACGGTTCGACTCCCAAGACGGTGTCGACCGAAGTCGGCGACGTCGACCTGCGGATGCCTCGCGATCGGAACGGCACGTTCGAGCCGGTGACGGTGGCGAAGCATCAACGTCGTCTCGATGGGCTGGCGGGGAATGTGATCTCGCTCTACGCGAAGGGTCTCACGACCGGTGATATCCAGGCGCATCTGGCGGAGATCTACGACACCGAGATCTCGAGAGAGACCATCTCGAAGATCACGGATCGGGTCGTCGAAGACATGCTGGCCTGGCAGAACCGGCCGCTCGATCGTTTGTATCCGGTCCTGTTGATCGACGCGATCGTGATCAAGGTCCGCGACGCGCAAGTCGCGAACCGGCCCGTGTATGTGGCGATCGGGGTGAACCTCGACGGCGAACGCGACGTCCTCGGGTTGTGGTTGGGTCCGACCGGCGGTGAAGGCGCCAAGCAGTGGATGACCATGCTGACCGACCTCAAGAACCGGGGCATCGCGGACGCGCTCGTCGTCTGCTGCGACGGTCTGAAGGGCCTGCCCGACGCGATCCGCGTGATCTGGCCGCAGGCCACGGTCCAAACGTGTGTCGTGCACATGGTCCGCAACAGCCTCCGCTACGCGTCGAAGAAACACTGGACCCAGATCACCAAGCAGATGCGACGGATCCACGAAGCGTCGACCGTCGCCGGCGCCGAAGCCGAGTTCGCGGACTTCTCCGAGCAGTGGCGAGACAGCTACCCAGCGATGATCCGCTCGTGGGAAACGAGCTGGGCCGAGTTCGTGCCGTTCCTCGAGTTCCCGGTCGAGCTCCGCAAGATCGTCTACACCACGAACGCGATCGAGTCGCTCAACGCGAAGTTCCGGCGAGCGGTCCGTCACCGCGGTCACTTCCCGAACGAGCAAGCCGCCCTCAAGGTCCTCTACCTTGTCGCCATCCAACGGCGACCGAACCGGCAAGACCTCACCGGGAAGATCCACGGCTGGAAACAGATCTTGAACACGCTCTCCGTGCACTACGGCGACCGCATCGCAGCCGCCGGCTACTGATGACCATCACGACCATTTACACAAAGAAACTGACAGACCCGAACATGGCGAAGCTCCAGAACGTGGACCCGGACGACGTATTCGTGGCCGACGTGGCCTTAGCGCCGCCGCGTACATGACCCGATCGAGGGCCCTCGTGGTGGGCGTTGTTCTTTGGGTTGGTGCCTGCTCATCGTCAAATGCGCCTACTCCCCGTTGGCATCTTGAACGGATCGATCGCGACGGCTGTACGATCGTGCACCTTGTTACACGCGGGTTTCGCGCACCGCCTGGTGGCCAGCCGGCGGGCTGCCTGAAGGTTCATCCTCCTGATCTGGCCACGGTAGCTGGCTGGGGATACATTCCTAAGCGCAAGCTGCGTTTCGCGTTCGGGCTGCTCGCTGCTCGTGCTACTTCCGTCGTATTGCTGAACGGTCACGGAGACGAGATTCGTGCACGCGTGGACGATGGTGCCTTCTCGATTGTCTTCCCTTCGAGCTTTCAGGCACGCTCCCTCGTGGTTAAGTCGCCAGGGAACCAATTCCAGTGTGATCTGGCCTCATCTGCCCCCAACCCATGTTGATGGCGTCCGCCTGTCAGTACAGCTCTGTAGTCCTGAATTCTCGCAGGAGAAGCTGCGCAAGAACCTGCGCCAGACGGTCTTTCGAGGGCGGCGTGGCGGGCCGCGAGGTCGTCGTCACCGGCCCCGTCGAAGACGACCCGAACGTCACGAACAAGAAGTTCCCCGGCAACGTCACCCGGTCATTCCGCACCCGCCACCCGATGCGCATCATCGACGAGGTGCAGACCTGGGACGGTCATGCCCCCGAGACGTTGGACGGGATGCTCGGCAACATCGCGCGGCTCCGGGAGCAGGGGCTCGACATCATCGAGGACTAGCGCGAAGCCACGCGGCCTTGAACGCGATTCCTGCTCTTCGGTGTCGCGGGAGGGCAGCGTGGAGCCTATTGCACCACTCCCAACGCTGGGCGTCCGCCGGCTGTGCCCTGTTCCCGATTGCCGCGACCGGCACACACATCGTCGATTCAGGGGCCACAGTTCGACGAGACGCCATGGAGTACCGGCTCCGGGTTCGAAAGAGATCCCACAAGGCCCACCCTGTGCACCACGCAACACACCTGGGGCGTTCACTCCGTCGCTTCGGACAGGCCCTCCCAACCCGCGGGCGGTGGCGCGAGGCGCCAGAGCTGCTCGGGCGCGACGAGCTTGGGGGCGAGCTGCCAGTCGGCCTCCAGCGCGAGCAGCTGCGAGCGGTAGCAGGCGAGCGCCCGCTGCTTCGCCGTGTCGTCGGGGTCGGTCGGCACCGCGACGGGCGTCGGCCAGATCCCGCGGCGGAACAGCTGGGCGATCCGCCACGCGAGCAGGCCGGGGATGTGCTTGTACCCGAAGTCCTCGTAGAGCAGCCACGCCGGGTCGGTGAATCGCTCGCGCACGAGCATGCCGGCCTCGTGGGTCGCCCCGTGGTCCGGATTCGCCAACCCGAACGGCAGGAGCACCGCGCTCGGCGCAAGCGCCCGGAGCTCGCGCTCGAGCGTGTCGACCGTGGCCTCGGGTCCGACCCAGTCGGCACGGGGCAGGTACTGGTGCTCGACGAAGTCGAGGCGGTGCGGAACGGCTCCGAGCACCGTCAGGGCGGCGTCGTCCTCGGCGTGGCGCGCCGCGAGGACGTCGTCGCCGGACGAGAACCCCGAGATCGTGTCCCAGTGGGTCATCGGGTCCGGGTACGTCGCCGGTCGGCCTGCGTAGACCGTGAGCACGGTGACGCCGGGGTGCGCGGCCATGAACCGGCCGCAGCCGAGCACGGCGTCGTCGAGGTGCGGCGAGACGATCACGACCCGCTCGAGCTCCTCCGGGATCACGAGCCCCCAGTCGCGCATCTCCGGTACCGGGTCCGCCACGCCGGCAGCGTGGCACAACCAACTGTCGCTCGCCGCGGTCCCGTTCGCACACTGCGCGATTCGCCCAGGGACATGGCCATGAACGCTCGCGTCTGGATCACCGCACTCGTCATCACGACGGTCGTGGTCGGTGCGGTCGCGGTCGCCCAGCAGCTCCGCGCTCGGGACCCTGCCGCCGGGACCGACGGCCGCGCCGAGCCTGAGCACGCCGGTCCTGCTCGAGGAGCGGATCCCGCTCACCCTGTTCCTCTCGCGGGGCCCGCGCGCGACGGGCGCGACTTCTTCCGCGCGATGGAGCACCTCGGCTCGACCGTGCAGGCGCACACGACCGACCACTCGGAACGTGCTGGACGGAAATAGTTCGTTGAACTAATTTGTTCGACGAACCATGTCGACCACTCCCGCTCCCGCCAGCACCGCCGGCGACGTGCTCGCGTCCCGGCTCCGGCTGGCCGTCGCCCGCCTGCACCGGCGGCTGCGCCAGAGTGCCGAGCCCGGGCTGACGATCTCGCAGCTCTCGGCGCTGGCCACGATCGAGGCCGACGGGCCCGTCACCCTCGGCGACCTCGCCCGCATCGAGCAGGTCCAGCCGCCCACCATCACGTCGCTCGTCGCCAAGCTCGAGACCGCCGGGCTCGTCGCCCGCACGATCGACCCCGTCGACCGCCGGATCCACCGGGTCGCGGTCACCCGCGAGGGCACGCGCCTGCTCGCCCACCACCGCAAGCGCAAGAACGCGTACCTCGAGCGCCGCCTCCGCACGTTGAGCGCCGAGGACCGCGCGACGCTCGCACGCGCGGCGGTGCTGCTCGAGCAGCTCGGCGCCGACGACGACGGGCGCTCCCGATGACCCGCCTGCGCCGCGCCGGACGCCAGACCTTCCGGTCGCTCGCGACCCCCAACTACCGCAAGTACCTCAGCGGCCAGATGATCTCGGCGAGCGGGTCCTGGGTCCAGCAGATCGCGCTCACCGCGCTCGTGTACGACCTCACCCACGGCAACGGCCTCGCGCTCGGCGTCGTCACCGCGCTCCAGTTCCTGCCGGTGCTGCTCGGCGGCGCGTGGGCGGGGGTCCTCGCCGACCGTCTCGACAAGCGGCGGCTCCTCCTCGCGACGTCGACCGGCGCCGGGATCTGCGCGGCGATCCTCGGCGGCATCGTCCTCGCCGACTCGGTCCAGCTGTGGATGGTCTACGTCCTCGCGGCGGCGTTCGGCGTCGCGACCGCGCTCGACAGCCCCGCCCGCCGGTCGTTCGTCACCGAGCTCGTCCCCGACGAGCACGCCCAGAACGCGGTCAGCCTGAACAGCTCGGTGTTCACGACGGCGCGGGTCGTCGGCCCGACCGTCGGCGCCATCCTGATCGCCACCGTCGGCATCGGCTGGTGCTTCGTGGCGAACGCGGTGTCGTTCGTGGCCGTCATCGCCGCCCTGCTCGCGATGGACGTCGCCGCGATCCGGCCGTCGGCGCCGGTGCCGCGGCGCAAGGGTCAGCTCGTGGAGGGTCTGCGGTACGTGTCGGCGCACTCGGCGCTGCGCACGACGCTGCTCATGACCGCGATCATCGGCACGCTGTCGTTCAACTTCCAGGTGACGATCTCCCTGATGGCCCGCAAGGTGTTCGGTGGCGACGCCGGGACCTTCGCCGCGCTGTACGCGCTGATGAGCGCGGGTGCGGTCCTCGCGTCGTTGTTCGTGGCGCACCGCGAGAGCGTGAACACGCGGTTCGTGATCCTGAGCGCACTCGGGCTCGGCGTCACCATGACCACCGCCGCGCTCGCGCCGTCGGTCGCGGTCTTCGCGATCGTGCTGGTGCTCGTCGGTCTCACGTCGATCGCGTTCCTGTCGTCGGCGGGTGCGCTCGCGCAGAGCCGGGCGGAGCCGGAGTTCCGCGGCCGGGTCGCGGCGCTGTTCGCGGTCGCGTTCCTCGGCTCGACGCCGATCGGCGGCCCGATCGTCGGCGCGATCTCGCAGGTCTTCGGCGCCCGCTTCGGCCTCGCCCTCGGTGGGGTGACGGCACTCGTCACCGCCGTCGTCGCCCTCCGCGCGCTCAACGCCCGCATCGAGCGCCGGTCCGCCGCCGCCGTGTAGGTCCCGAACGCACGGATCGCAGAATCTCCGAGTTCGGGGTTGACACGAACGCACGTTCGGAATACCATGGGTGTTGTTCCGCTCACTTCCCCGGTGATGGCATCACTTCCCAGTCGATGCCGATGGTTCCCCACGAGTCCGGAGGAGGTGCGTGCGTTGCTGGACGACTTCGCTGCGGTCGCGGTCGCGCTGCGCGCCCTGACCCGCGCCTTCGACCCCGACACCCTCGACGGCACGGCGGCACGGGAGGCAGTCGGCTCCCTCGCCGAGATCGAGCGCATCGCCGGGTCGGCCAAGGTGCTCGCGACCGGGCGGCTCGTGCAGACGGGTGCGGGCCCGGGCGACGACTCGTTCCGGGACGTCGAGTCCTGGCTCGCGTCCGTCTCCGGGACCGCGGTCGGCGCGGCGCGCGGCGTCGTGGAGACCGCGCGGCGCGTGCGCGACCTTCCGACCACGTCGGCCGCGTTGGCGGAGGGCCGCCTCTCTCCGGACCAGGCGGGCTCGGTGGCCGCGGCGGCCACCGCCGATCCACTCGCCGAGGAGCGGCTGGTGTCCATGGCCGCGACGTCGGGACTGCGCGGGCTGCGCGCCGAGTGCGACCGAGTGGTCGCCGCCGCCGCGAGCCGGGAGGTCGAGGTCGAGCGGTACGAGCGCGTGCGCAACCACCGGGCCGTGCGGGCGCGCACCCTGCCGGACGGATCCGGCGCGATCGACGTCCGCGGACCGGCCGACCGGGTCGCTCAGGTCATGGCGGCGTTGGAGCCGTTCGAGCGCGAGCTGTTCGAGACCGCGCGGCGCACCAAGCAGATCGAGCACCCCGAGGCGCTCGCGTTCGACGCGCTCGTCGCGCTGGCCGCGCGGGCGTCGGGTGGGGCGCCATTGGCCGCATCCGAGACGACCGCGTCCGAGACGACCGCGTCCGAACGCCGTCGCGGTGGGCGACCGCTCGCGATGGTCGTGCTCCATGCGTCGAAGCGCGCGTACGAACGCGGGTGGACCGAACCGGGCGAGATCTGCGAGATCGAGGGCATCGGTCCCGTCCCCGTCGGTGTGGCCCGCCGACTGGCGGCCGACTGCGTGATGAAGGCGATCGTCACCGATGGTGTCGACGTCACCCGCGTCGCGCACCTCGGCCGCACGATCCCTGCGCATCTGCGCACCGCGGTGGAGGTGCGCGACCGCGCGTGCGTGATCGCGGGTTGCGAGGTCGACCGGCACCTCGAGATCGACCACAACATCCCGGTCGCAACCCGTGGGCCGACGTCGCTGACCAACCTCGGACGGATCTGCCACCACCATCACGACCTCAAGACGCGGCGAGACCTCCGCCGCGTGGGTCCGCTCGGCGAGCAGCGGCTGGTCAGCCGCGAGGAGTTCGAACGGCTCGAGCGCGATGCCGAGCGCGGTCCACCCGGTGAGTGGGTCGCGTAGACCCGTCGATGTCGCCTGCAGGTCCGCCGCGCGCGGATCGACCGCTCCTTGACAACCGACTGCTCCTTGACAACCGACTGCTGGCGCTCGCGCGCCCGCGTCATCGTGGTGACGGGCCGCCTACGCTCCGGGCCTCGCGACCGGGGGGACATCCATGCACGTGCCGTTGACGACACTCGACTTCCTCGAGCGTGCCGAGCTGGTGTACGGCGACCGGATGGCGGTCGTCGACGAGCCGGACCCGCCGGGCGGCCACCTGCCGACGATGTCGTATGCAGACCTGGGCCGCCGGGCGCGGTCGGTCGCGGTCGCCTGCGACGACCTCGGGCTCGGAGCCGACGAGCGGATCGCGATCCTCTCGCCCAACGCGGGACGCTTCCTCGCCGCGCTCTTCGGCATCCCCGCGCACGGGCGGGTCCTCGTGCCGATCAACTACCGCCTGAGCCGGGACGAGATCGCCTACATCCTCGAGCACTCCGGTTCGGCAGCGCTGCTCGTCGACCCCGAGTACGCGGACCTGACCGCCGACATCCCGGTCCGGCACCGGTTCGTGCTCGGCACGGCGACCGACGCGGAGCTGTTCGACCGCACGGGCGAGCCGAAGCTGCGCGCCGACGACGAGGCCGCGACGGCGACGATCAACTACACGTCCGGCACCACCGCGCGCCCGAAGGGCGTGCAGATGACCCACCGCAACCTGTGGCTCAACGCGGTCACGTTCGGCTGGCACATGGGTGTGACCGACCGCGACCGCTACCTCCACACGCTGCCGATGTTCCACTGCAACGGCTGGGGCCTGCCGTTCGCGGTCGCCGGGATGGGGGCGCGCCAGGTGGTGATCCGCAAGATCGACGGCGAGGACATCCTCGGACGCGTCGAGCGCGACGGCATCACCTTCCTCGCCGGCGCACCGGCCGTCGTCGCCGCGGTGCTCGACGCCGCGGCGGCGCGCGTCGAGCGGGGCGAGGACGTGCCCGGCCGGGCGACGGTGCGGATGGTCGTGGCGGGGGCGCCACCACCGTCGAAGATCATCGAGCGCGTCGAGACCGAGCTCGGTTGGGAGTTCATGCAGATCTACGGGCTCACCGAGACCTCGCCGCTGCTCACCGTGAACCGGTCGCCGCTCGAGTACGACGCGCTCGACGTCGCCGAGCGCGCCCGGCGCCTGTCCCGCGCCGGCGTCCCCGCGGTCGGCGTGCGGATCCGGGTCGACGGGCAGGGCGAGGTGCTCGCCCGCTCGAACCACGTGTTCGACGGCTACTGGGAGCAGCCGGAGGCGACCGCGGAAGCGATCGTC
>CAZXCB010000071.1:0-248 GCA_964639075.1 uncultured Bifidobacteriaceae bacterium
ACCTGCTCACCGACCTCCAGGACCGGCTCGGTCTCACGTACCTGTTCATCGCCCACGACCTCTCGGTCGTCCGCCATCTCTCGGACCGCATCGCGGTGATGTACCTCGGGCGGGTGGTGGAGCAGGGTCCGGCCGAGGAGGTGTACACGAGTCCGCGGCATCCGTACACCGAGGCACTGCTCTCGGCGATCCCGGTGCCCGACCCCGTGTTCCAACGGACGCGGCAGCGGATCGTGCTGCAGGGCGAC
>CAZXCB010000071.1:258-14636 GCA_964639075.1 uncultured Bifidobacteriaceae bacterium
GCCGCCGTCGGGGTGCCGGTTCCGGACCCGGTGTCGCTACGCGATGGACGTCTGCGCGTCCGAGGAGCCCCCGGTGTTCACCGCGCCGGGGGGCACGATGGTGGCGTGCCACCTGCACGTCGCCGGTCCCACCCTCGCGGGGGGTCCCGTCACGGGGCTCGACGCGACCGTGGTGGCCTGAAGGGTGGAAGCGATGCGGTCACCGACCGCTGAAGGGGGAACACCATGACCAGACAGATACGGCTCATCGCCGTGCTCGCCGTGCTCGCGCTCGTCGCCGCGGCGTGTGGCAGCGACGGGAGCAAGTCGAGCGACTCGAAGGGATCGACGACGACCACCACCAAGGCGAAGGGCGTGGACGAGTCCAGCCTCACCGGCTGCAAGGCCGCAGCTCCCGATCCCGGGACCGAGGCGAGCACACCGCGCATGTCGGTCGACCCGTGCGAGGGCCTCACCGACGGCCAGTCGGTCAAGGTGTCCGCCGTCGGGTTCACCGCCGGCAAGACCGTCGGCATCACCGAGTGCAGCACCGAGACCGACGACACGGGCTCGGGATGCAACCTGGAGGGCCTGATCACGTTCACGATCGGCGCCGATGGTTCCGGATCCGCGGACTTCCCCGTGAAGAAGGGACCCTTCGGCAAGGACAACGTCGTCTGCGCACCGCCGACGCAGTGCCTGCTGAGCGTGGGCGAGCTGGCCGCGGGCGACGTCGAGCGGGCCGACGGGGTGGACATCAACTTCGCCGGGTAAGGCACTCCGTGGCTGGAGCGGTCGGGATCGCCTGCGGGCGGTCCCGACCGCGGTCAGTCGGTCGAGCCGAACACCGCCGCGTGGGCGACGCGCGCCAGCGTCGTCGGCAGCTCGCCGTCCGGACAGGGGAGCTGGCCGGTGAGCACGTAGTAGTTCGCCCGCTCGATCATCGCGACGAGCGCGAGCGCGGCGACCCCCGGGTCGAGTCCCGCCGGCGCGGTGGCGCGGATGCGTTCGACGAGCGCGCCCGTGAACGCACCCCACACCGTGGTGCCGAGCCGGCCGACGTCGTTCGCCATGATCTCGGTCTCGGTCCACGCCCGGATCACCGCGCCGGTGCGGACGTAGATGGCGGTGAACTCGCGCATCCAGACGGTGAGTGCCGCGAGGCCGTCGGCGCCGGGCTCGAACGCGGGGAGTGCCCCCGCGAGCGCCTCGAGCTCGCCCGCGACCTGCTGGGCGAGCGCCCCGAACAGCTCCTCCTTGTTCGCGAAGTACAGGTAGAAGGTGCCGTGCGAGGTCTTCGCGACCTTGACGATGTCGTCGACGCGTGCGGCGTGGACACCCCGATCCGCGAACACGGTGGCGCCGGCCGCCAGGATCCGTTCGCGGGTGCGGCGGCCCCGGGCGCTGCGCCCCTCGGGCTCGGACGAGTCCGGCGACACCGGGGCGCGGGAGCGGGGCGGCATCAGGGCAGGCTACCGACGACCTGACGTGACTGTCAGGAGCGGCCGGCGGCCGCCCGCGCCCACCATGATGAGCGCCATGGCCCGACGCGATCGCCCGGAGCCGTCGGGTTCGGTTCCCGCGGGAGGCGCCGACGGCTACCACCCCCGGATCGCGGGCCACCGCCGTGCCGGGGAGAAGCTGCGGACCCGCGACGCGACCGCGATGGCGGTCGGCGGGATGATCGGCGGCGGGATCTTCAGCGTGTTGGGGGTGGCGATCACCCTGGCCGGGCACTTGGCGTTCGGCTGCTTCGTGCTCGGTGCGGGGATCGCAGCCGTCACCGCGAAGTCGTTCGCCGGCATCACGGCCCGCGCCGGCCGGTCCGGCGGCCCGTTCGACCAGCTCCGCGCGACGGGCCACCACCAGCTCGCGGGCTTGCTCGTCTGGCTGCTCGTGTTCGGCTACATCGTCGCGATGGCCGTCTACTCGTTCACGTTCGGCCGCTACGCCGCCAACGCGCTCGGTGCCCCCGAGTGGGTCGCCCGGGTCCTGACCGCGGGGATCGTCGCCGCGTTCTTCGTCGTGAACCTGCGCGGGGTGCGCATCTCGAGCCTCACCGAGGATCTCATCGTGGCGGTCAAGCTGGTCATCCTCGGCGGGATCGCGCTCGTGGGCGTCGTCGCGTTCGCTCCCGACCGGCTCGCTCCACTGGCCAACGAAGGTGTCGTCGGCCTGTTCGTCGGCGCGGCGACCGTCTTCTTCGCGTACGAGGGCTTCGAGCTCATCTGCTTCGACCGCGACGACATGGTCGAGCCGCTGCGCACGCTGCCGCGGTCGATGTATCTCTCCGTGGTCATCGTCGCAGCCGTGTACGTCGGTGTGGCGCTGGGCGCGCAGATGCTCGTCTCGGATGCCGCGATCACGGCGAACAAGGAGGTCGCGTTCATCGTCGTGGGGCGGGCCGCCCTCGGCGAGGTGGGCCGGTGGGCGGCGATCGTCGGTGCGATCTTCGCGACCGCGTCCGCGATCAACGCGACGCTGTTCTCGTGCGCGCGGCTCGTCCGTGACGCGAGCCGCGCCGAGGACTTCCCCGCGGCGCTCGGCCGTGAGCGTGCGGGCCAGCCGCTGGTCGCGCTGGCGGTCATCTCGGTCGCCGGGGTGCTGCTCGCGATGCTGCCGGGCATCACCGTGGTCATCACGTTCGGCTCGGCGGCGTTCCTCGCCATCTACACGGTGGCGAACTGGATGGAGATGACCATGGCCCCCCGGGCCGGCGCACGGCTGCTCGCGGGTTGCGGGATGGTGGCGTGCCTCGGCTCGATCGGGCTGCTCGCGTTCGAGCTCGCCGTCGACGACCCGGGTGGACTGGTGCTGGTCGTGGTGGTGGTCGCGGTCCTGGTCGTCGCCCGGGCCGGGTTCCTCCGGCACCGGCGCACCGGCTCGCGACCGCTGACCTGACGCAACTGTCAGGGTGGAGGCGGCGCCGGATACAGTCCCCACCGTGCCTCGCCTCGAAGAGCTCGACGTCGGCGACGCGGCCCCGCCGCTCGTCGTGGAGAACCTCACTCGCACCCACTTCGTGAAGTACGCGGGCGCCTCGGGAGACTTCAACCCGATGCACCACGACGACACGATCGCCACCCAGGTGGGCAACCCGAGCGTGTTCGGCCACGGGATGCTCACCGCCGGGCTCATGGCCCGAGTGGTCAAGGACTGGTTCGGTGCCGAGGCGATGCGGGCGTTCTCCGTGCGCTTCGCCAAGCAGGTGTGGCCGGGCGAGACGCTCACGTTCACCGCGGTGGTCACGGGCCTGCGCGACGACGGGGACTCCGGGCTGGTGGAGCTCGCGCTCTCGGCCACGAACGCCGACGGCGAGGAGAAGCTCGCCGGCACCGCGACCGCCGCAGTCGCCAAGTAGATGGGCATCCTGGATGGTCGGGTCGCGGTCGTCACCGGTTCGGGCCGGGGGATCGGGCGGGAGTTCGCGCTCTCGATGGCGCGTGAGGGCGCCGACGTCGTGATCAACGACGTCGGTGTGAGCCTCGACGGCCAGGGGACCGACGAGGACCCCGCGGCCCGGACCGTCGCCGACATCAAGGCGCTGGGCGTCGGTGCGGTCGCGAGCTACGAGTCGGTCACCGACTACGACGCCGCCGGTCGCCTGATCCAGACCGCGATCGACGAGTTCGGGAAGATCGACATCCTCGTGAACAACGCCGGCATCGTGCGCGACCGCTCGTTGCTCAAGATGGGGCCGGAGGACTTCGACGCAGTGGTGAAGGTCCACATGTACGGGACGTTCAACACCGCCCAGCATGCGGCCGGGCCCATGAAGGAGGCCGGCTACGGCCGGATCATCAACGTCACGTCGCAGGCCGGCCTCCGTGGCAACTTCGGCCAGACGAACTACGGCGCGGCCAAGGCCGCGATCATGGGCATGACGTTCATCTGGTCGATCGAGCTCGGCAAGTACGGGATCACCGTGAACGCGATGTCGCCCGCGGGAGCCACCCGGATGACCGCGTCGCTCTTCGAGCGCACCGGCACCGAGCCGCCGCCGGAGTCGGACCCCGCGCTCAACGCACCGCTCGTCACCTGGGTGGCCTCCGAGGAGGCCGCGCACGTGAACGGCCAGATCCTCGGGCGCACCGACTTCGCGTACACGATCTATCAGCACCCCAAGCAGGTCGCGTACATGTACCGCGAGGGTGGGTTCGACGTCGCCGGGGTCTCGGAGAACTTCGACAAGATCCTCGGCCAGCACCTCCAGCACGTCGGCATGACCATGCCCGGCGGGATGGAGCACACGAAGTAGCCGGCAAGGAAGCCGCCAGAGAAGCAGGTCGGTCCGGCATGCGCCCGCTCGGCGTCGTCGACATCGTCTATGCCGTCGAGCCGGACCCGGTCGCACGGTCGCGCCGGGCGGCCGCGGACGGGTTCGCGCACCTCGACGTCGTCGACGGGATCGATCCCGCATCGCTCGCGCTGCCGGTCGGGTGTCCGATCGCGTTCCCGAAACCGCGCGCGGGCTGGTGCGCGCCGCCGGCGCCGGCCGCCGGGGACGGCATGTGGGATCGGTGCGTGCGGTGGTTCCGGGCCGCGCCGGGTGCGTTGCTCGAGCCGTGGGCGGGCTCCGTGGTGCATTCGGCGGAGACGTGCCGGGCGATGCTCGCCGAGGTCCCGGGGCTGCGCCTGCTCGTCGACACCGGCCACGTCGCCGACTGGGGCGGGGACCCCGTCGCGCTGCTCGAGCTCGCGGATCACGTGCAGCTGCGCCAGGGCGCCCCCGGCCGCCCGCAGCTCCACGTCGACGACCCGGACGGTGCGGTCGACTTCGCCGCCGTGCTCACCCGGCTCGACGCGCTCGGCTACGAGGGGTTGCTGTCCGTCGAGTACTTCGACCTCCCGGAGCACGGCTGGCCGCTCGCAGACCCGCGCGCGTGGGCCGTCGACCTCGCCGCCGCGGTGCGCGCCCTCGGCTGATTCAGTCGTCGTCGTGGATGGTGAGGACGGAGGCGGAGTCGGCGATCGTGGCGTGCACCGGGTCGTCGATCGTGACCAACAGGCCTTCGGGCCGCTCGTGGGCGGCGTCGCCGAGGACGACGACCGCGATCCTGGCCCGTGTCCTGCCGGCCGGGATCACGAGCGTCCCCGTGGTGTCGACGAAGTCGCGCCCCGCGCGCGCGGTGTACTGGTGGGTGGCGAAGCGCACCGAGACCGGACGTCCCGACGGCGCGTTCAAGGTCACCGGGACCAGCGCGAACTGCAGGCCGTCGGTCTCGCGCACCGTGGTGCCGCCCACGCGGACGGCCGGCGGCGGGTCGTCGTCGCGGATGGTGACACGGCCCTCCGGACCCACGGTCGCGCCGAAGGGGTAGGAGAGCCGGATCGGGAACCATTCGTCGGCTTCGTCGGTGGTGTCACCGACTATGTCGACGCGCACCGTGACCCGGGTCTGGCCGGGAAGGAACTCCACGACGTCGTCGACCACGGTGCGGTAGTCGAGTGTGCCGGTCGCGGTCCCGTCCGTCGCCGTCTGCCAGTGCACGCGTACGACGTGGTCGGTAGGAGCAGAGAGCACGAGGTCGACCTTGGTGCTGTGACTCGTACCGGTCGGCTCGGTGATCGATCGCGAGACGGCGGAGACCGCCGGTGTGGGACCCGACTCGGGTCGGAAGGTCACCGGGGTGCGCGCGGACTCCGAGTAGTCGTTGAGATTGACGGCCGCGAGCACGCAGGTGCTCGGCGCGGCGCTGCAATCGACGGCACCGTGGCCGGTGGTCAGATGGGCGCGCACGGCGTAGGTGTGCGTGAAGGCGCCGGAGGCGTCGTCGGTGAACCACGTGGGATTCGTGATCTCGCAATCCAGCAGCGAGAACGTCGTACCGGCCTTGCACATCGCCAGACCGATCCGCGTGCTCGGAGCGAACCCCGATCCGGTCACCGTCACCGTCTGCCCGTCGGTCAGGTCCGTCGACGGTGTGACGGTCATCGGCGGGTCCGGCGGTGGGAGGGCGGTGGGATCGAATCCCAGGTCCACCTGCGCGGTCTCGGTCGTGTCCGGCGGGAACCCCCCGGTCGTCGCGCGCAGCACGCAGGTCCCCACCGCGGTCGAGCAGTCGGTGCCGCTCAGGATGCCGGTGCTGATCACCTTCCGGACGGTCACCGTGGTGTCGATCCGGCCGCTCGCATCGGAACGGGCCTGGACGGCGCCGACGCACACCTGGGTGCCGAACTGCGTGAGCCGACTCTCGCACTGGGTCAGGCTGACGGAGCTGTCCGGGACGAAGCCCGCGCCGCGGACGGACACGGTCTGGCGCACGGCGAGGTCACGCGACGGGGTCACCGTCATCGTCGGCGGAGGTGGGATCGGCGCACTCGGGTCGAACGTGATCGGCGCGGTGAGGGCCAGGCCCCCGGCCGTCGGGCGGAGGCTCACGCTGCAGGTGATCCCGGCGGCCGTGCAGTCGTAGCGGAAGGAGGTGATCCCCAGCTCGCTCACCGTGAAGGAGGTGAGGCGGCGCCGGAACGGGACGGCGAGGTCGAGGTTCCCGGAGCCGTCCGAGGTGCCCCGCGCCGTCGCGCCGCAGGCGGGCTGGGCGAGACCGGTGGCGCACTCGACCGCGTCGTACGACGTGTTCGGCACGAGATGCCGACCGTGCACGGTCGTCGTTCCGCGGAAGGGCAGCGCGGTGTCCGGATCCACGGTCATCGACGGAAGGGGAACGCCGGGATCGAACGTGATCACCGTGCTCGCCACCGAGCCGGACGCGAGGCCCCGGAGCGACACCCCGCAGCGCACGCCGGCCGCAGCGCAGTCGGTCGGGGGCTGGCCGTATCGGCTCAGCAGTCGGTGCAGCGTCGCCGGACCGCTCACGGTGCCGGCCGAGTCGGCGGAGAGGGCGAACAGCACGACGCACGGCCCGAAAACGGAGTCGAGGACGCACTCCGTGGCGTCGACCCGCTCGTTCGGCGCGAAGTGACTCCCGGTGACCAGCGCGGGCGCGTCGACGGGCAGGTTCGAATGGGGCGTGACCGAGATGGTGGGGAGCGGCTCGTAGGGCGCGGTGGGGTCGAACGAGATCCGAGCCGTCAGGTTGGCCACCGGCGTGTTGGGCGACTCGGCGTAGAGGACGCACGGGATCGCCGCGCAGTCGATCGGCGTGATGTCGCGGCCGGTGATGAAGCGCCGGACCTCGTAGTCGAGCGCGAACGAGCCGACGTCGTCGGGCTCGGGCTCCGCCGAGGCCGCGCGACACGTCGCGTGGCTGAGCGCGCACTGGGAGACGGTGGTGTAACCCTCGAAGCCGGTGCCGGTCACGTGGACCGTGTCGTGGTCCGCCAGCGCGGTCGCCGGGCTCACCCGGAACGTCTGCGGGGGTAGTACCGGTTGGGTCGGGTCGAACGTGACGCGGGCGGTGGCGGTCACGGTGCTCGCGCCCACCACCTGGGATGCCCGGATGAAGCACCCCTCGCTGCGGCAGTCCGACGGATTGCCAGCCGCGTCGACGGTGCGGAACTCCGCGAAGGTGTCGACCTCGAGGTGGCCGGTGCCGTCGACCCTTCCGTTGCTCCCGAAGCGGCAGCGCGGGTTGTGGTCCGGGCACCACTCGATCGTCACGATGCTACCGGCGCCGAAGCCCGACCCGGTCACCGTCACCGTGTCCTCCTGGAGGAGGTTGGTGCTCGGCGTCGCGGTGATCGACGGGGTGACCCCACTCGCTTCCGGCACGGCGGTCGGCGGCAGCAGGATCCCGAGCGCGATCGCGAAGCCGCACGCGGTGGCGAGCCGTCGCCGGGCGCCGTTGCTCATGCTGCCCTCCCCCCGAGTGTCGGGACCCTAGTGCGGCGCCGCGAGGCCCAAGCGGGTCGGGTTGACCCGGGAGCGACGCGTCGGCTCAGATCGGCGCCTCCCCGGGAGGTGGTGCGATGAGCGACGCGACCGAGGCCCCGAGTCTGGGCTGGTCAGGTGCCGAGTTCGACCAGGAGGCCGCGGCCCGTCCGCAGCAGTTCTACCCGGCGATGCGCGAGCTCGGCGTCGTGCCGATGGACGAGATGTGGCTGATCACGCGCCACGAGGACGTCATGTGGGCGCTGCGGAACCCGGATGTGTTCTCGTCGAGCATGGACGCGATCGACATCGGCAACGTGCGGCCGCTGATCCCTCTCCAGATCGATCCGCCCGACCACGTGAAGTTCCGGCGGCTCCTCGACCCGCTGTTCGCGCCGCGGGAGGTGGAGAAGCTCGAGGCCGCCGTGCGCGCGCTGGTGAACGACCTCATCGACGAGTTCGCGGCCGCCGGGCGCTGCGAGTTCAACGCCGCGGTCGCGATCCCGCTGCCGTGCACCGTGTTCCTGCGACTCATGGGACTGCCGCTCGAGGATCTCGACCTGTTCCTGCGCTTCAAGGACGGGATCATCCGTCCCCAGGCGCCCGACATGCAGGCGCGCAGTGCGGCCGCGCGTGCGACGGGTCAGGAGATCTACGCGTACTTCGAGCAGGTGATCGCCGAGCGGCGCGAGCGGCCGGAGGACGATCTGCTGTCGGGGTTCATCGCCGCCGAGGTCGACGGCGAGCGGCTCACGACCGAGGACATCCTCGACATCTCGTACCTGTTCCTGCTGGCCGGGCTCGACACCGTCACGGCCACGCTCGGCTGCGCAGTGTCGTACCTCGCCCAGCATCCCGACCGCCAGCAGATGCTCCGGGACGACCCGGCCACGATCCCCGGCGCGGTCGAGGAGCTGCTCCGGTGGGAGACGCCGGTACCGGGCGTGCCGCGGATCGCGACCCGTGACGTCGACATCGCCGGGACCACGATCCCGGCCGGCACGTCGGTCACGTGCCTGCTCGCGTCGGCGAACACCGACGGCAGCGAGTTCGAGGATCCCGAGACCGTCGACTTCGACCGGCCGGCGAACCGACACCTCGCGTTCGGCGGCGGCGTGCACCGCTGCCTCGGCTCGCATCTCGCGCGGCTCGAGATGCGCGTCGCGCTCGAGGAGCTGCACCGCCGCGTCCCGGCGTACCGGATCCCCGACGGCGAGACGCCGATCTACTCCATGGGCATCCGCGCGGTGGAGCACCTGCCGCTCGTCTGGGACCCCTCCTGATGCGTGTCCGCGTCGACGCCGCGGTGTGCACCGGCCACGGTCGCTGCTACTCGCTCGCTCCCGAGGTCTTCGGCGCCGACGACGTCGGCCACTGCGAGATCCTCGTCCCGGACGGCGACGTTCCCGAGACGTTGGAGGAGCAGGCCCGCATCGGCGCCGACAACTGCCCCGAACGCGCCCTCACCCTGGCCGAATAGGCCGCGACGGCGGCCTCACGCGGGTGTCCCGCTCGCCCGGCGTTCAATGGACGCCTCGCACCGGATTCGGTGGCTCGACGTCCATCGAACGCGTCTGACGTCGTCGCTCCATCGCGCGGTCGGTCAGGCGTCGTCGGGGTCGGGCATCGGGCCGTGGCGCATCACCGCGACCCGGCGGGCCATGAGGAAGCGGGCGAGCACGAACAGCGCGATGCCGTAGAGGCAGGTCACGAGCAGGGGCCATGCGACCGGACCGGTGGTCGTGAGGCTCGATCGGATCAGCTCCTCGGGGCCGTGGAACGGCAGCAGCCGCGAGACGAGCGAGTCGGCGCTCGTCGCGAGCTGGAGGCCGACGACACCGATGAGCACGAGCGTCCCCTCGAGCTCGCGCGGGACCGCCGCGCCCACCGCGAGCCCGAACGGGATCGACTCGAGCGCGACGGCGGCGACGCCGACGAAGGTGAGCCACGGGCGGGCGGGTGCGGAGACCGCGGTCATGAGCCCGCTGAACGCGACGCCGATCGCGAGACCCAGCGGGCCGAGGAAGGCGAGCCGACCGAGAAGCAGCTCGTGAGGCCGGTAGCCCGCGAGGACGAGCCGCTGGTCGACCTCGTTCGCCGACAGGACCGAGAAGAGGGTGGCACCCGAGACGGCGAACGCCATGCCGACGCCACCGGCCACGATCGAGTCGTCGCCGTTGCCGACCGATGCGAGATAGAAGCTGAGCGGCAGCGCGATCAGCAGGCCGAGCGCGACGTGCCGTCGGGTCAGGTCGCGGCCGTGCATCTCGGCCATCATCGTGACGCGGCGCAGTGAGCTCATCGCGCGGCCTCCTCGCGACGCGCCGACGGATGCGACGGGAGCTCCACGATCCGGTCGACGCGGTCGAGCTCGGCGAGCATGTGGGTCACCACCACGACGGCCTTGCCCGCGTCACGCCAGGTCCGGCAGTGGTCCCAGAAGTTCACGTAGGTGCCGTGGTCGAATCCCTGGTACGGCTCGTCGAGCAGCAGGACGGCCGGGTCGGCCAGCAGCGCGAGCGCGAGGTTGAGCTTCTGGCGGGTCCCACCCGACAGGTCGCGCGTGACCTCGCGACTGCCCACCGGGAACCCGAATTCCTCGAGGATCGCGTGGCCGCGTCGGAGCGACTCGGCGCGGTCGATGCCGGCGCCGCGCCCGAACATCACGAGGTGGTCGTCGGTGGTGAGCAGCTCGAAGACACCGGGGACCTGCGGGCAGTACCCGATGCGACCTCCGACGGTGATCGTCCCGGCGTCGGCGCGCACGAGTCCGGCGCACACGCGCATCAGCGTGGTCTTGCCGGCGCCGTTCTCGCCCGTCAGCGCGACGACCTCGGTGCCGTGCACCGTGAGGCCCACCGCGTCGAGCACGGTGCGGCCGCCGAACCGCTTCGTCACGCCGCGCGCGACCAACGCCGCCGTCTCGTCGCGCCCACGGCTCACGGTGCACCCGGGACGGTCCGACCGTCGACGACCTCGATGACGCGGTCGGCACGTCGGTTCAGTCGCTCGTCGTGACTCACCGCGAGCACCGTCGTCCCGCCCGCGACGAGCTCGGCGAAGATCGCGAGGACGAGATCGGCGGAGGCCTCGTCGAGGCTCCCGGTCGGCTCGTCGGCGAGCAGCACCGACGGTTCGTTCGCGAGCGCGCGTGCGACGGCCACGCGCTGGCGCTCGCCGCCCGACATCGTCGCGGGGTGGTCCTCCGCCCGGTCCGCGAGGTCGAGCCGTTCGAGCAACTCGGTGGCCCGCGCGATCCGGCGCCGCCGGCCGTGGCGGGTGCCGAACATCGCGGCCTCGACGTTCTCTCGGGCGGTGAGCCGCGGGATGAGGTTGTGGAGCTGGAAGATGATGCCGACGCTCTCCCGCCGGAACCGGCTCAGGTACCCGACGTGGTGGCCGAGCCGGTGGCCCGCGACCGTGAGCTCGCCCGAGTCGGCGGGCTCGAGCGCGGCGAGCAGGTGCAGGAGCGTCGACTTGCCCGAGCCGGACGGTCCGACGAGCACCGCGAACTCACCGACCGCGACCGCCAGGTCGATGCCGGCGAGCACGTCGAGGTGTCCGTACCGCTTGGTCGTGCCCCGGGCCAGGATCGCGGGCCCGGCGCCGCCCCGGTCGCTACTCACGGCGCACCGCCTTGAGCGGAGCGACGAACGCGGCCCGCATCGCCGGGTACAACGCGCCGAGAAAGGCCACGATCATCGCGAACACGAGCGCGCGGACGAAGACGCCGGACTCATAGCTCGGCACGAAGATCCCGCGCAGCTGGCGCAGGTGCTGGAGGACGTTGACGACGATCCAGCCCATGAGGAGCCCGAGGAAGGCACCGGCGATGCTCACGACGATCACCTCGCCGAGGACGAGCGCGATCACCCGCACGCGGCTCCAGCCGATCGAGCGGTAGATGCCGAACTCGCGGATCCTCTCGAAGAACGACAGCAGCGACGTGTTGAGCACGCCGGTGATCGCGATCAGCGCGGCAAGGATCGACCCCCCCGTGTTCGCCGCGGAGATCAGGGTCAGGTTGCGGTCGGCGCGCCCGTAGTCCTGGGCGGTCTCGATCGTCGTGAGCTGGGGGAAGCGGTCCTCGATCGCGGCGCGCACCTTCGCGGTCGGGGTGACCGGGTCGACCTGGACGAACCCGAGCGACACCTGGCCGGAGAGCCGGTTCATGCCCTGCAGGTTCCCGAGCGGGAACATCACCGTGCTGTTGCCGAACGAGACGTTGGTCCGGTAGACGCCCGTCACGGTGTAGCGGTGGTCGCCGATCTCGACGGTGTCGCCGACCTGCTTGCCGATGTTCTCCGCGAAGACGTAGCCGAGCATCACCTCGTCGTTCGCGTCGGCCGTGTAGCTCCGGCCCCTGAGGATGTCGACCCCGAACGGCCCCTGCTCGGCAGGGTCGAGGCCGACCTCGATCAGCAGCGGGTTGTCGGCGTCGTACGAGTCGGTCGAGAGCAGCGCCCCGATCGCGCGCCTCACGCCCGGCAACCGGTCGATGGCGGCGATGTCCTCCTCGCTGATCGTGCTGTTGATGAGGTCGTCGGCGTGCTTCTGGGCGACGGTGAAGTCGGCCTTTCCCACGTGGAGGAGCTGGGTCGCGGTGAGCTTCAGGCTCGTGGTGAGCACACCGAGCGCCACGACGGCGGTCACGGCGATCGCCACCGCGAAGGCGGTGAGCGCCGCCCGGAGGGGCCGGCTGCGGATCTGGCGGAAGGTCAGGCCGATGAAGGTCACTGGGATGCGCCCGCGGTCGGCCGAGCCATGGGCGTGATCGTCGCAGCCGACGGGCGCGCCCACCAGGGACCAAGGTCGGGACCGATCGGCCCGGTGCTCGGACCGTCCCGCATACGCTCCGCCCGGACGAAGGGGGAACGATGGAACGCCTGACCATCCTCGATCCGACAGCACCGCCGCCGGAGGTGGATCCCGACCCGGGGCCCGACGCCGGGCCGCTCGCCGGGCGCCGCGTGGGTGTGCGCCTCGACTCGGCGTGGCGCAGCTGGGAGTGGGTGCTCGACGAATGGGTGCCCCGGCTCGAGGCGGCGGGCGCGACCGTCGACCGGTGGCAGGCCGGCAACCGGGTGGGCACCGAGGGCGACGTCACGGTCGCGGAGCTCGAGGCGTGGTCGGCCCGAGTCGACCTCGCGCTCGTCGGGCTCGGCAACTGAGGCTCGTGCACCTCGTGGAGCGTCCACGACACCGTGGCGGTCGCGAAGCGGGGAGCGGCGGCGGTCGTCGTCGTGACGCAGGAGTTCGAGGCGCTGGCGCACACGATGGCCGCGAACGCGGGCCGCGGCGGGTTGCGGGTGCACGTGCTGCCGTACCCGCTCGAGTCGCGTCCGGAAGCCGAGGTCCGAGCCGTCGCGGTCGACCACTGGCCGCGCGTGCTCGCCACGCTGGGAGTCCCCGCGGCCGATGACTGATCCGATCGCGGCGGGTGCGGGCGCCAGGGGGGACTGCGGCCCCGAGGGCTGCACGATCGACTGGCTGACGTCGACGCGCCTCGAGGTGGACGACGACCCGGTCGCGTTCCAGAAGCTCGCGACCGACGCCGGGTGGGGTGACGGCCTGCCGCTCATCCCACCCACCGAGGACCGCGTGCGCGCCCACGTCGCCGCGAGCGGCCGGTTCCCGGAGACCCACCTCGCCGACCTCCCGCCGCGCGCGGGCCGGTGCACGGTCGAGAAGGTCGCGGTGAACGCGGTGATGGCCGGCGCGCCGGCCGAGTCCATGCCGCTGCTGTGCGCCGCGGTCGAGGCGATGGCGGATCCCCAGTTCAACCTGTTCGCGCTCAACACCACCACGAGCTGTGTCGTCCCGGGCGTGTTCGTGAACGGCCCGCTCCGCCACGCGCTCGACATCCCGTTCGGCGCGGGCTGCTTCGGCGGCGTCTCGGGACCCGCGCCCGCGATCGGCCGCGCCGTGCGGCTGCTGATGCGCAATGTCGGTGGTCAGGTCGTCGGCGTGTCGTCGAAGAGCGTGTTCGGCCAGCCGGGGCGCGTCGCCGGCATCGTCGTGGGGGAGTGGGAGGAGCAGTCACCGTGGGCGCCGCTCGCCGAGCGGCGTGGCGTCGCCCCGGGCCGCGACGCGGTCACGGTGCACGGCTGCACGGGCACGATCGACATCGCCGACATCGTGGCCGACAACGCCCGCGATCTGCTGCAGGTGATCGGCACGTCCCTCGCGTTCTGCGGCACCAACGCGTTCATCGGCGCGCATCACGGCGCGGAGATCATGGTGTGCATCGCGCCGCCGTGGGCCGAGCTGATCGCGGCCGACCTCCCGGCGGTCGAGGACGTGCAGGCCGAGCTCCACCGCCACGCGGCGCTGCCGATCGACCGGTGGCCGGCGGCGCACCGGGCCAAGGCCGAGCGCGACGGCCGGGTCGATGCGCACGGGATGGTGCAGCTGGTGGAGGATCCCGCCCACATGCTCGTGATGGTGAACGGCGGACTCGGCAACCTGCACGCGCTCGCGCTGCACTCGTTCGGGCCGACCCGTGCGGTGACCCGGGAGGTCCGATGACGGTACGGGTGTTCGACACGATGGGGCTCGCCACCGAGCGGCTCCGCGCGGAGTTCCCCGAGTGCGAGATCATCGACGCGTCGGGCGAGCTGCCACC
>CAZXCB010000072.1:0-14615 GCA_964639075.1 uncultured Bifidobacteriaceae bacterium
TGACCCGACTGCGTGACTCGCGCGCTCGACGGCCCGTCGAGATCCCCGCGGAACTCCACGAACGCGCTCAGGCTCGTCATCGGTCCGAGCAGGCGGGTCTCGCCGGACCGCACGAGGCGCTCGAGGCGGGCCTCGAGCTTCGCGCCCTGCCTGCCCGTCTCGCTGAAGCCGGCGGCGAAGATCACCGCGAACTTCGCCTTGCGGTCGAGCACCTCTTCGAACGTGTCGACCGCGGAGCCGGTCAGGATGATCGCGAGGTCGATCTCACCGGGGACGTCGGCGAGCGACGGGTACACCCTGTGGCCCAGGATCTCGTCGTACTTCGGGCTGACGGGGAAGAACTCCGCGCCGTTCGCCTTCGCCCACGCCGCGAACTTCCTCGTCATCGCCGTGTTCGGCTTGGCCGGCGTCTCCGACGCGCCGATGATGGCGATGGCCTTCGGGTGCAGGAACGCGTCGAGGTCGACGTCACGCAGGGCGAGCGGCCGCCCGGAGACGTCGAGCGGGACGGCAGAGGGACGCGGCGGCACGGGCGGTTCCGATCTTCACGTGGAGCTGACGGGGCGTCAGTATGACGCCGGAGTCAGGTTTCGCGCACGTCCGGTAGGGTGCGCGCACCGCCCGACGCGAGGAGGATCCGCGCGTCGCCCGACCCGAGGAGGGTGCCGTGAAGGTCGTGGTCGACTTCGACAAGTGCAAGAGCAATGCCGTGTGCATGGCCGCCGCCCCCGAGGTCTTCGAGGTGCGCGACGACAACTTCCTCTACGTCCTCCAGGACGAGCCACCCGAGGCGTTGCGGGCCAAGGTCGAGGAGGCCGCCGCCACCTGCCCGACCGGCGCGATCTCGGTCGAGGGCTGACCGCCGCCGCGCGAACGAAGGGGTCGGCCCGGTGCCGATGCGAGACATCATCATCGTCGGGGCGTCCCTGGCCGGGCTGCGCGCCGCCGAGGCGCTCCGCCGCCAGGGCCACACCGGCCGCCTGACGCTGGTCGGCGCCGAGCGTCACGAGCCCTACGACCGGCCGCCGCTGTCGAAGGAGTTCCTCGCGGGCGCGGCCGACCGCGATGCGCTCGCCCTTCGCGCACAGGGATACGACGAGCTCGACGTCGAGCTGCGCCTCGGCGTGCACGCGCACGACCTCGACGCCGATGCGCGCACCCTGGGGCTCGACGACGACGTCGTCGCGTTCGACGGCCTCGTGATCGCGACCGGCGCGACGCCACGTCCGCTGCCCGGTTCCGGCGACCTCCGTGGTGTCCACACGCTGCGCACGGTGGAGGACTCCGAGGTCATCCGGGACGCGCTCGAGGGTGGCGCGCGGCTCTGTGTCGTCGGCGCCGGCTTCATCGGCGCGGAGGTCGCAGCCACGGCCCGCAGCCGCGACCTTCCGGTCACGGTGCTCGAGGCACTCGAGCAGCCGATGGTGCGGGGCGTCGGGCCGGTCATCGGTGCCGTGCTCGCCGAGCTGCACCGGCGCCACGGCGTGGACCTCCGGCTCGGGGTCGGCGTGGACGCGATCGCCGGTGACGGGCACGTCGAGCGCGTGCATCTCCGCGACGGTGACGTCGTCGACTGCGACCTCGTGCTCGTGGCCGTGGGCGCTCGCCCGGCCACCGACTGGCTCCTGTCGTCGAAGCTGACGGTCGACGACGGTGTCGTGTGCGACGCCACGCTGCACGCCGCGCCCGGGATCGTCGCCGCGGGTGACGTGTGCCGGTGGCCGAACCCGCTCTTCGACGAGGAGTCGATGCGGATCGAGCACTGGACGAACGCCGCGGAGCAGGGCGCGCACGCGGCGCGATCACTCCTCGCCGGCGACGAGGCGGAGCCGTTCGCGACCGTGCCGTTCGTGTGGTCCGACCAGTACGACGTGAAGATCCAGAGCGCCGGGCGGTTCGCCGGCGACGACCGGATGGAGATCGTGCACGGCGACACCGGCGAGGACCGCTTCGTCGCGGTGTTCGAACGGGCGGGTCGGATCAGCGGCGTGCTCGCCTTCTCGCAGCCACGGCGCGTGGTGCAGTACCGGCGCATGATCGCCGACCGCGCGTCGTTCGCCGACGCGCTGCGCTTCGCCGCCGAGAACCCCTGACGTGGCCCACAAGCGCTCCGATCCCGTCGCGCCCCGAGATCGCGCGTTCCTGACGCCCCAGTTCATGCTCGTGACGTTGTCGGGCG
Source organism: uncultured Bifidobacteriaceae bacterium (assembly GCA_964639075.1). Lineage (GTDB taxonomy): Bacteria > Actinomycetota > Acidimicrobiia > IMCC26256 > JAENVU01 > JAENVU01. The sequence continues at coordinate 2,180 of CAZXCB010000072.1, forward strand.
GCCTCTACTTCATCTCGCTCGGGACCGGCATCGCGGTGTTGCCGGTGTTCGCTCGCCACGAGTTCGGGGCCGACGACGTGGGCGTGGGGATCGTCGTCGGCGCCTTCGCCTTCGGGGCCGTCATCCTCCGGCCGTTCGCGGGGCGAATCGGGGATCGCGTCGGCCGGCGCCCGCTGGTGATCGGAGGTGCGGCGGTGGTCGCGGTCTCGACGCTGCTCTACCTCACCGTGTCGAGCCCGCCGATGCTCGTGGCGGTGCGCCTCTTCGGCGGGATCGGCGAGGCAGCGTTCTTCGTCGGTGCGGCCACGATGATCACCGACCTCGCGCCGATCGAACGGCGAGGCGAGGCGATCTCGTACTGGTCGGTCGCGGTCTACAGCGGGCTCGCGTTCGGGCCCGCGATCGGCGAGGCGGTGAAGTCGGCGTGGGGCTTCGACGCGGTGTGGGTCATCGGTGCCCTGCTCGCCGCGGCGGCCGCGTTGCTCGGGTTGATGACGAGAGAGACGCGTCCCGACGTGCCGCCGGTCGAGGGAGTGCCGCTGTTGCACCGCGCCGCGATCATCCCGGGTTTCACGATGTTCCTCGGGCTCATCGCGCTTGCCGGATACACCGCGTTCCTCAAGCTGTACGGCCGCACCGTCGGGATCGACGACGTCGGCGGGTTCTTCCTGCTCTATGGCGTCGTCGTCCTCCTGATCCGGGTGTTCGGCGCCAAGCTGCCGGACCGGCTCGGACCGCTGCGCGGGGGGACGCTCGCCCTCGGTGGCGCCGCGACCGCGATGCTCGTCATCGCCGCGTGGCCGAGCGAGGCCGGCCTCGTCGTGGGGACGGTCATCTTCGCGTTCGGGATGTCGATGATGTACACGAACCTGATGACGCTCGCGCTCGTTGGTGTGGACGAAGGGGAGCGGGCGGCGGTCGTCGGCACGTTCAGCACGTTCTTCGACCTCTCCCAGGGCGTCGGCGCGTTCATCGTCGGGGCGGTCGTCTCCGCGACGAGCTACCGCGGCGGATTCATCGCCGGCGCGGTGTTCGCGGTGGCGGGCCTCGTCCTGTTGTGGAGCGGCGCGGATCCCCGCGTCAGGGAGCAGCACGTCGTCGCGCTCGGCGCGCAGCAGATCCCCGAGCCCGAGCCCGGCACGTGATCGAGGGACTGACGTGACCTCGTTGTTGGTCACGAACGACTTCCCGCCCAAGATCGGGGGGATCCAGTCGTACCTCTGGGAGCTCTGGCGCCGGCTCCCGCCTGCTGAGACGACGGTGATGACGACGCGCTACGAGGGTGATCGGGCGTGGGACGCGACCCAGCCGTTCCGGGTCGAGCGCCGCCGCGAGCGCGTGCTGTGGCCCACACCGGGCCTCGCGCGCGACGTCGACGCGTTGGCGCGCGAGGTCGGCGCCGACGTGATCTTCGTGGACCCGGCGCTGCCCGCCGGGGGGATCGTGCGATGGCTGCGGGCCGCTCCGACGGTGATCGTGCTGCACGGTGCCGAGATCACCGTGCCCGGCCGGTATCCGGTACGCCCGTGGCTCGCGGGCGTGTTGAAGACCGCCACCGGGGTCGTCGCCGCCGGCGGCTATCCGCTCGCCCAGGCCGAGCGTGCCGCGCGCGTCCGGTTGCCTGCGCTCGTCGTGCCTCCGGGCATCGACCCGGCCCGGTTCCGGCCGCCGGTCGACGATGCCGAGCGCCGGGCCGCCCGGGACCGTCTCGGCCTGCCGTCGGACGCGCGCATCGTGCTCGGCGCGAGTCGCCTCGTTCCGCGCAAGGGGTTCGACGTCCTGATCGACGCGCTCGGCTCGCTGGCGCCCGACGTGGTCGTCGCCATCGTGGGCGGGGGCCGCGACCGGCACCGGCTCGAACGGCGCGCCGCCGCACGCGGCGTCACCGACCGGGTCGTGTTCCTCGGGCGCCTCGCGGAGGCCGACCTCCCGGTCGCCTACCGCGCCGCGCACGTCTTCTCGATGCTGTGCCGGGACCGGTGGGGCGGTCTCGAGGCCGAGGGCTTCGGCATCGTGTTCCTCGAAGCCGGCGCGTCGGGGCTCGCCTGCGTCGCGGGTCGGTCCGGCGGCTCGCACGAAGCGGTGCTCGACGGCGAGACCGGCTACGTGGTCGCGCCGACCGACGTCGACGCCGTCACCGATCGGTTGCGCGAGTTGCTCGACGACGAGGACCGTCGCGCCGCGATGGGCGCAGCCGCACGCGTGCACGCGGAGACGGGATGGTCCTACGACCGTCGGGTCGAGCCCCTCGCACGGCTCGCCGCCGGCGACCTCTCTGCCCTGCGTGGCTGACCCGAGCGCGGTTCCGGCGCGGCGTTAGCCTCGGCAGCGTGCGTGACGAGCTCCCCGGTCGACGGATCATCGTCGGGTCGTGGGCGAGCGAGAGCGTGTTCCTCCTGGGATCGCTGCCTGCGCTCCTCGACGTCGCCAACGGCGATGCCATCTCGGCCGGGGTGTGCCTGGCGCTGTTCGCGGTGGCGCTCGGGGTGTGGATCTGGGCGTTCGCGGTCGCGGTGGCGCGCAGCGCCCAGGGGGACGACATCGCCGTCGGCAGCCTCTTCCTGTTCGAGGGCGGGGCGCCGCGGGCCGCGCGCCGCCACCTGTTCGGATCGGTGGGCGCGAGCCTCGTGATCACCGCGGTCGCCGCGGGTTCGAACCCGTTCGCGGTGTTGGTGCCGATGCTGAGCCTCGGCTTCGTCGGGCTCTGGGGCGCCCGCTACGGCACCTTCCCGCGCCGCAGGGACGTCGCACCCGAGGCGCGGCCGTTGCGGCCGGTACGGTCCACGGGGCAACGTGGGGGTTCCGAGAGGAGAGCCGGTGGCCGAGACCGCCAATGAACGGATCCACATCGACGCGGCGCCGGACGAGTGCCTGGCCGTCGTGCTGGACTTCGAGCACTACCCGGAGTGGGCGCGCGACCTCAAGCAGGTGACGATCCAGGAGACCGACGGCGACGGCCGCGGCCACCTCGTGGAGTTCCGCGCCGCGGCGATGGGCCAGAGCTTCAAGTACGTGCTGCGTTACGACTACTCGGACCTGCCGGACTCGTTCTCGTGGGTGCTCGACTCGGGCGAGAAGCTCCGTCAGCTCGACGGCACCTATCGCTTCGAGGCCGAGGACGGTGGGACGCGCGTGCACTACGACCTCGTCGTCGATCTGTCGATCCCGCTGCCGGGTCTCATCAAGCGCCGTGCCGCCGGGATGATCATGGGTACGGCCCTGCGCGAGCTGAAGAAGGCCGTCGAAGCGCGCCGGAAGTAGCCTGCCCCCATGCGCGACCCGGGGCGGCCCCGCCGCAACCCCTTCTTCGAGCACGGCTCGGACGGTGGTGACGACGATCCCGGGATCGGCTGGCGCGACGCCGCCGACCCTGCTCCCGACCCGGAATCCGGGTCGGAGCGTGGGACGGCGACCGACCCCGGCGGGGGCGCGTTCACGACGCTGCTCGCGGTGGTCGAGGCGCTCGGCGACGCGCAGCCCGAGGCGGCGGAGCACCTCGTGGCCGCCGCCCACGAGGTCGTGCTCACGGTCAAGGTCCTCGTGGACGCGACCGAGGCGGCGCTCGCGGATCAGCGCGCCGCGATGGCGGCGGCGCGCTCGGCGAGCGACGACGATGGGACCGTGCCGCGCGAACCCGGCGCCGAGGTGACCGACCTCACCGAGCGTCGCCGCGCCGAGCCGGAGTCGCCGTGATCGGACGCTGTGCCGTCGGCTTGGACATCGGCGGCACCAAGGTGCTCGGCGCCGTGGTCGACGAGACCGGCGCGGTGCATCACGAGCACCGCGTGCCGTCACCGACCGGCTCGTGGCAGGGAATGCTCGACGCGCTCGTCACGGTCGTCGGTGAGCTGCGGGAACGCGAACCCGCGGTGAGCGCCCTCGGGATCGGCGCGGCCGGGATGGTCGACCTCGGGGGCACGATCCACTACGCGCCGAACGTGGAAGGCTTCCGCTCCACGCCCGTGCGTGCGGATGTCGAGGCCGCGGTCGGGCTGCCGACGGTGGTGGACAACGACGCGAACGTCGCCGCCTACGCCGAGATGCGCTTCGGTGCCGCGCGCGGCATGACCGACGCGCTCTTGATCACGCTCGGCACCGGCATCGGCGGCGGGGTGATCGTCGGGGGGAAGGTCCTGCGCGGCGCGCACGGCTTCGCGGCCGAGGTCGGGCACTTCCAGATCGACCCCGAAGGTCCGATGTGCGCGTGCGGCGAGCGCGGTCACTGGGAGGCGATGGCGTCCGGGACCGCGCTCGGACGGATTGCCCAGGACGCCGCGACGCGCGGTGACCTGCCGACGGTGCTCGACGCGGTCGACGGTGACGTCGGCACCATCCGCGGGCAGCACGTGTCGGCGGCGGCGCGTGCCGGCGCCGCCGATGCGCTCGCGCTCGTCGATCGCTACTGCCTCGACGTCGCGCTCGGTCTCGTCGGCCTCGCGAACATCTTCGACCCGGGGGTCATCGCGATCGCCGGTGGTCTCGTGAACGACGGCGACCTGTTCCTCGGCCCGATCCGCACCCACTTCCTCGGCCACATCGAGGGCAGCCGGTATCGCCCGACGCCCGACATCGTGCCCGCCGAGCTCGGTGAGCACGCGGGTGTCATCGGCGCCGCCGCGATCGCGCTCGACCTGGCGACGGTTCCCGGATAGCGGCGCATGAAGATCGGTCTGACCCTGCCCTCGTTCTCCGAGGACCCCGAGGTCCCGCTGCGCGTCGCGCGTGAGGCGGAGGCGGCCGGGGTCGACGGCGTGTTCGTCTACGACCACCTCTTCCGGATCGGTCGCAACGGCGAGATGCGCCCCGCGCTCGAGTGCACGGCGCTGCTCGGTGCGCTCGCGGCCGAGACCACCCGCATCACGCTCGGGACGCTGGTGATCCGCGCGACGCTGCGTCCGGCGGCGACGCTCGCCACCGCGCTCGACACCGTCATCCGCATCGCCGGGCCGCGGCTCGTGGTCGGCATCGGAGCCGGTGACGAGGAGAGCCGGCCGGAGATGGAGACCTTCGGGTTGTCGATGGGCACCGAGACCGACCGGGTCAAGCGCCTTCGAGCCGCGCTGCGCGAGATCGCCGGCCGTCCGTATCCCGCGTGGGTCGGTGGCCGGGCCCGACACGTCGGGCTCGTCGCGGCGGAGAGCGCCAAGGGCTGGAACCGCTGGGGGCTGGATCCGGAACGGTTCGGCGCCGAGGCCGCCGAGGTGCGCTCGCTCGTCGAGCGGCTCAACCCCGAGCCCGACAGCTTCGCGATCAGCTGGGGCGGTCTGGTCGTGCTCGGTGCCGACGACGACGCCGCGGCCGAGAAGGCACACCGGTTGGACGCCGCGCCCGAGGTGCTCGTCGGCGGTCCGCGCGCGGCCGCGCAGTCGCTCGCGCGCTATCGGGACGCGGGCGCGGAGTGGGTGATCCTCGGACCGCTCGACCCGAGCGATCCGGCGAACGCGACGCTCATCGGCGAGGAGCTACGGCCGCGCCTGCGGTGAGGAGAGCACGAGCATCGCGGCCGTCTCGAGATCGTCGGCCATCTGGTTCGCCTCGAGCGTGCCGCCGACCCAGCCCGACAGGACCGCGAGCCACACGTAGCCGAGCGTCCGCACGATGCCGTCCGGGTCGGGAACCGTCGCACCGTCGACCGCGCTCGTGATGATGCCGCGCAGCACGACCTCGACCCCGTGCTTGGCATCGGCCGTGTCCGGCTCGGGCGCGGTGAGCGCGGTGACGAGCGCAGCGGTGAGCTGGGGCCGGCGGGCGAGGGCCCGGCTCGCCCGGCGCAGCACGTCGGCGGTGCGGGTGGCCGCGTCGGGCCCCGAGGGCGGCCGCTCGGCGATGCGCTCCTGCAACGCGCGCGCCTGCTCGGTGAGCGCGGCGAGGAGCAGGTGGTCCTTGGACGGGAAGTGCCGGTAGAGGGTCCCGAGCGCCACTTCGGCCCGCGCCGCGACGTCGCGCATCTGCACGGCCTCGTAGCCCCCGGTCGTGGCGAGGTCGACCGCCGCCGTCACCATCCGTTCGCGCCGGGCGGCCGTCTCGAGGTCGCGATCGCTCGGTGTCTGTGTCTCCGCCCCCGACATGGGGCGGGACCCTAGTGGGGTAGAACGCGTTCTCGCCGGAGGGATCAGGGGTTCGGGATCTCCTTCCAGACCGCGATCGCCCAGGCGGAGGCGACCGGGTCCAGGAACTTCGGCGGCGAGAGGTACTTGAGGCGCCGGTCGTAGCGGTAGCCCTTCGCGTACCCGGTCACCACGGCGCCGCCGGACGTCGTGCCGACGATGCCGCGGTAGCGCTGGCCGATCGCGCCTGTGACCGCGAGCGTTCCGAGCGGCGCGCCGATGTTGTGGTTCTGCACGCGGAAGGAGTGGTTGACCGACAGGATCGCGGCCTGGATCGTCGGGTCCGCGTTCGGGCTGCCGCGCTGTGCCTCACCCGGGAAGTCGGCGTCGAGGTTGCAGCTCGCCCGCGACCCGGATGAGCACTGCACCGGGTGCCACACCTCGACGTAGTTGTTCGCGACCAGCCCGAGCAGGTCGCGGCCGGTGAGACCACCGTCGTAGACGAGCGATCCGGTCACGTCGATGTTGTTGTCGGCCGCGATCGTGAGCTGGCCCTTCAGGGTCCCCTCGACGAACGCGTCGCCGTTGCGGCACCCGTAGGAGGTGATGTCACCCGAGATCGGCAACCCGAGCGGGTGGGCACGTCCGCCGACCGAGTACGGACATCCCGCGGTGTAGTTCACGTCCGCGCTCGAGCTCGGGACGTTCTGGACGAAGATGACGCCGTTGCGCGGCAGGCTCCCGGTGCCGTTCGTCGGGCACCCGTTGCGCGTGTCCTTCGAGAACGGGCTCGTGACGGTCATCTGGCCGCTCGCGAGCAGGCGGATCCGCGTGGGTCCGGTGTAGAGGCACCCCCCGAGGGTGGTCGAGGTCTGCGATCGGATCGCCGCGTTGCTCGGCGGCAGCGTGAGCGGCGCGACGTACTTGGGGTCGCCGGCGTTCGCGAACGTCGGGCGGCTCGTCGGGCAGCCGTCGCGCCAGCGTGCCCCGGAGCCGGGGTTCCAGCTGGTGGACGTGTTGCCGTTGAACCGCGGCGACCCGCACACCTTGAACGCGTCGTTCGTGTGCATCGGTCCGTTGATCGTGTCGCCGCTGATGAACACGATCTCGGTGCACCGGGAGTCGCGACCGTCGGCGTAGTGCAGCGCGCACGCGGTCTGGGCCTCGGTCGCGGTGAACGGGGACCCGGTGTACGCGGCGGGATCGCGAGTCTCGTAGTCGGTGAAGTAGACGTAGTCGAGGAAGTTGCGCCGCCGCAGGATCGCCTGGATCGTACGCTCGGACGTGCGGACCCGACCCGTGGACGTCAGCGCGATCGTCCCGTCGACCGCAAGGTTGTCCGTGTTCGCCGCGTAGGTGTACTCGCCGTCGGTGGACCCGCCGGGGACGGGGACGAACCCGGCGAACGCCCCGTTCCCGTCCGGCGGTGGGTTCGTGTCGTCGTACTCGCTGTAGTTCGAGTTCTCGTTGAGGTGGAAGAGGTAGTCGTCGACGCCGGCCTCGGCGGCGTTGAGCGCAGCGTTCCAGCTCTGGTCGTGGCGCGAGATCGTGCGGGAGCTGGACGCGAACTCGAGCACGGTCACCGCGAGCGCCAGGAGCACGCCGAGCGCGATGAGGATCGTGATGAGCGCGACGCCACGCTCGTCGTGCCGGCGACCGGGGCGTGCGCTCACGACGCCGTGCTCTGGTACTCGACGTTGGGGAGGCGCACCTGGTCCTGCAGGGTCACGTTGCCCACGGGGAGCTTCGTGGTGGAGCGCACGACGAGCGTGATGCGGACCGACGCGACCGCGAGCAGGTCGTCGGCGCTGAGTGGCGTGGGCAGCACGGTGCCGGCGTCGTCGAGGTACTGGAACACCGGCTCGGCCGCGGCGTTGGCGAGGTACCGGCCGACATAGCGGAGCTTGGCCGGTCCCGAGTACGTGTAGTCGGGGGCCACCGAGTCGGCGTCGGGTGCCTGCGTCGCCGCGAGGATCTGGTTGTCGCCGTCGACGTGGATCCGCACCTTGCGGGGTCCGCCGGTCGCGTTGTCGAGGTTCGCGTAGAACGTGACGTCGCGGTCGGTCGCCTCCACGAACGGCGCGGTCCCGGCCTGGAGCCGGGTCGCGGTCCGGAGGTCCTTGGTGAGCACGGCCATGAGGGTGCGCGCCTCGTCGAGGTTCTGGATGCGCAGGTGCGTGCCGCTCACCGTCTTCTCTGCGGTGCCGAGCGTGGAGTAGAGGAAGGTCAGGACGATCCCGAGCAGGATGATCGTCGCCGCGACCTCGACGAGCGTCACCTGGCCGCGCTCGTCCCGCCGGAGCCGGCTGCGACTCATCGCAGCCTCACCCGGGCGTCGACGACCGAGCCGTCCGAGGGATCCAGCGTGACCGTGTCCCAGGTGGACTCGGGCGACTCGCCGACCGCCTGCACGGTCCACGTGCCGAAGGGGAGCGCGACCAGCATGTCGCCGGACGTTCCCGTGAACGTGCCGAGCACGAGCGTCTCCCCGGAGCCGCAGCTGCTGTCGGGGTCGTGGATCGCGACGACCGAGACCGCCGCACCCGTGGCGGGCCGCTCGAACTCGACGTGAAGCGTCGGCATCGTGACAGTGGCGGTCGCGGTGCCTCCGGGCTCGACGGTCACCGCGGGGTCGCGGGTTCCACCGGGCCAGATGCGCGAGCCGGCGTCGTCCTGACCCTCCGGGTCCGCGTCGGCGCATCCGCCGGCCCACATCTGGAAGCCGTCCGCGAACGGGAACAGGCTCGACAACGTGCGGCGCACGCCGACGCCCGCGATCGACTTGACCCCCGCCGGCAGCAGCCCGGTGTTGGCGACGACGACGGGCACCGCGTTCGCGACGGTGCCACCGTGGATCCCCTCGAGCGAGAGATCGACGGACGCGCCCTCGTCGTAGTCGAACGCGGTCGAGGTGATCGCACCCTCGCGGACGCCGACCGACTGGCTCGGCACCGCGTCGCTCTGACGGTCGACCCAACCGGGGGTCCCGAGCGTCACGGCGTACGTGCCGGGCGCGAGGAACCCGAAGAAGGCGCAGCCCGACTCGTCGACGGTCGTCTGGGTGGTGTCGGTGCCGATACCGGTCACGCGGACCGGAACCCCGCCGAGGGGCGCGCCCGCGCGGTCGCGAACGCGGACCGCAATGTGTCCGGAGTCGGGGTCGTACGAGCTCACCGGAGGGGTGATCTCGGTCGAGGTCTTGACGGGCTCGACGCCGCGCATGTTCGGCCACGTGACGGTGACCGAGGCGCGCAGCACCCGCGGACTCGATCCGGTCGAGTCACACGCGTTCGTCGTCGCCGAGTTGGCGACCCACTCGAGGTCGGTCTTCACGCGGTACGGGACCTGGTTGACCCTGGTCGTCCTGGCCGACTGGCCGATCGTCAGGCTCGAGAACGACTCCTGGCGGATGGCGTCCATCTCCTGGCTCGCGAGGTGGGCGGCGACCGAGCGGTCCTTGTTGTTCCGCGCGACGCTCAGGCCGGTGGCGATGATGGTGACGAGCGAGCCGACCAGCACCGCGAACAAGGTCAGTGACACGATGAGCTCGACGACGCTGAAGCCTGCCTGCGGACGCGCGCGGTCCACGCGGGAGGGGCCAGCTCGGTGTCGCGCGCTGGTCATCGCATGCCTCGTCGTCGGTCCGGGTGGTCGAAACCAGCGCTTCGGCGCCGACGGCGAGGACCTTGAGGGCGTGATGCCGGTGGACCGGTGTCCTACGGGAGGATGTAGGGGAGCGCGTTGACGTCGGGTTCGCGCTGGCGGGTCTGCTCCTCCAGGCGTTGGTCGAGTGCCCAAACGCCCGAATCGCCCACCGCGGCACCCGGGGCGACCGGTGTCGGTCCGGTGCACGGCCCGCTGCCCGGAGCGAGGGCGCGGTCGAGGTCGAAGGGGATCTCGGGATCCGGGCGGTGCGCGCCGAGCGCAGCCCCGAGGTTCGCCGCGTGGCGGTCGCGCCGGCTCAGCGCCCATCCGGAGCCTCCCGGCCCGCGGCCGGGCGCCCCGAGGAAGCGCCATTCGAGGAACCGCAGGAGGGAGGTGTGGTCGTAGGTCGTGTGATCGACCGCCCCGCGGCGCGCGCGTGGCGACGCGACGAGAGCGGGGACGCGGAAGCCCGTCTGGCCGAAGTTCTCGGAGAGATCAGGGGACTCGCGCGCGTCCGGGACCGACGGCGGCCGGACGTGGTCGAAGAACCCGCCCCACTCGTCGTAGAGGAGGACGAACGCGCCGCGTTCCCACTGCGGCGACCGGGCGAACGCCCGGAACACCTCGCGGACGAAGCGTTGGCCGACGCGGACGTCGGCGAAGGTGTGGTCGTCGGACCGGTTCTCGCCGCGGAACCCCGGGTCGATCATCACGAAGCTCGCCAGGCGTCCGGCCGCGGCATCGACGAAGTAGTCCTCGACCACCGAGACGCGGTCGGCGTAGCGCCTGCCCCAGAGGGTGAGGATCGGCAGGTCCACGTAGTAGTAGCGCGCGGGGACGCGCGCGGCGTCGAGCCGGTCCCAGATGGTCGGACCGTCGAAGATCCCGACTCGCAGCGGGATCGGGTCCTCCTTGCGACCGTTCGACGTCGCCGCGTGGAGGTACTGGCGATTCGGGAACGTGCCGGCCATCAGCGCCGCGTGCCAGTGGTCGAACACGGTGAAGTTGCGCGCGAGGTCGTTCGTGAACGGCAGGTCGTCGCCGCGGTAGAACCCGATCGCGTACTCGTCGTTGCCGGTGTTCTCGCCGAGGAATCCGCGGCGCAACTGGGCCCGACCGCTGTTCCAGCCGTGCCCGGGGATCGGGTGGGTGCAGCCACGCCACGGGTCGGGCTCGAGCGGGTTGCCGACCAGCGGGCTCGTCTCGAACCGGCGACCGTGCGGGTCGCGGTACGCGAGATCCTGACGGCCGTCGACGCGGAAGCCCGAGCCGAAGCGACGCCGGCCCGCGTCGAGATACGCCTCGTCGGTCGCGAGCCAACCGAGCATGTGGTCGAAGGACCGGTTCTCCATCACGACCGCGACGACGGTGTCGATGCCGGATTCCGCGGCCGGGTGGTCGATGACGCTGTCGAAGGTGGTGGTGGGTGCCTTGCCCGACGAGCACGCGGCGAGGCCGGCAGGCGCCCCGACCGCGGCGCCGGCGAGCAGGCCGGCGCGGCGGAGGAACTCGCGGCGGGGCAGCGCGGTCATGACGTGGTCACGGCGTGGTCACGGCGTGGTCACGGCGCGGTCGAGAGGCCGAGGAGCGGACGCTCGCGGAGTCGTCGCAACGTGGTCGCGCGGACCTGACGGACCACATCGGCGACGTCGGGGTCCAGCGCGTCGCGGGAGCTGATCGTCACGAGGTCGGCTTCACTCGGCTGGAACGCGACGACCTCGGTGCCCTCCCGGCGCAGTCGGCGGATCTCCTGACCGAGCCGGGCGCGGAAATGTCGGCGCGCCGCGCGGGACGGAGGCCGGATCGAGGCTGCACCCGAGATGGACATCGGCGACGACACGATCACGAGGTCGAGCCGCTCGCGGCGCACGACGTCGGCGTTGGTGGTCGAGTGCACCGCGCCGTCGACGTAGCGACGACCGTGGATCGTGACGGGCGCGAAGTAGCCGGGGATCGCGGAGCTCGCGCCCACCGCCGTCGCGACGTCGGTGCGCGGCGCGTCCGCGCGTCCGAACACCACGCGGTGCGCGTCGTCGACCCTTACCGCGCAGATCCACAGCGGTGGTTCCGGCCACTCGTCACCGGCGGCCCGCCGGAACGCCGTGGTCCAGCCCTCCGTGTCGACGCGGCCGCCGGGGAGGCTCACCCCGAGGAGCGACTCCGGCCGGATCTTCCACGGCTCACGCGCGAGTCGGGTCAGCAGGTTGCGGTGCGGTGGCCGCCAGACGCGGGGCAACGTGGGCTGGTTCCAGTCGCCGGCCTCGCCGAAGCGGTCGATGATCGCCTGCCCGTCGGGCGAGATCGGCTCGTCGCAGGCGCGGGCGGCCATGTCGGCCGGACTGATGCCGAGTCGCAGGTACGTGCCGATGCCCGCGCCCGCGGACGTCCCCACGATGAGGTCGGCGTCGCGGGCGTCCCAGCCGAGGTGCTCCTGCATCGCGGCCACGACGCCGACGTGGAACGCCTGCCCGGTGAGCCCGCCCGCGCCGAGGACCAGTCCGATACGGCGCATCGGGTCATTGTGTCGCGCGCCCGGGGGCGCGCGGGTTCATCCGTCGGTGTCGGCCCCGGCGGGCGCGGCCTCGCCCGCCCCGAAGTACCGGGCCGCGAGCTCGGGGCCGATGCTCACGAAGAGGCCCTCGGCCTCCGCGGTGAGGACGCCGTCGACGACGAGCTCGCCCTTGGCCACGATGCGGCGACCGTCGACGCGCTCGGTCCAGCCGCGCAGACGCACCGGCCGGTGC
>CAZXCB010000073.1:0-13827 GCA_964639075.1 uncultured Bifidobacteriaceae bacterium
TTGCTCGCCGCCCTCGCCGAATCGAGCGGCGCCGATCCGGCCGCGGCCCGCAACACCGGGAAGGCCTGGGGTCGGCGGGCCGTGGAGCGTTCGCCCCGCAGGGCGCCGCTCGTGGCGTTGGCCGACCAGCTCGACGCCCTCGGGTTCGACCCGGCCGCCGAACCGGTCGAAGCCGAAGCCGGCTCGACCCGCATCGAGTTCCTGCACTGCCCGTTCCGCGAGCTCGCCGAGGCCTATCCGGACCTGGTCTGCAACCTGCACCGTGGCATCTGCGAAGGCGTGGCCGAGACTGGCCGCGGAACAGTGGAGCGGTTCTCCACGTTGTACGAGCCCGATCCGTGTCACGTCGTCGTCGCGGTACCCTGACCGAACCCCGATCACCAACGGAGCCAGCAATGAGTGCCTTCACCCTCACCGACGCCCGGTCGACCTTCGTCATGACCGACGCCGCGGCGGCCAAGATCAAGTCCCTCATCGAGGCCGAGGACACCCCCGGTCTCGCCCTGCGGGTCGCGGTACGTCCGGGCGGTTGCTCCGGCTTCAGCTACGAGATGTTCTTCGACGCCGACATCGCCGCCGACGACGTGAAGTCGGAGCAGGGTGGCGTGCAGGTCGTCGTCGACCCGGCGTCGATGGAGCACCTCGGCGGCGCGGAGCTGGACTACCGCGACGGCCTCCAGGGCTCGGGCTTCCACATCAGCAACCCGAACGCGTCGCGCACTTGCGGCTGCGGCCAGTCGTTCAGCTGACACACCTCGCGTTCACCCTCGACGGCGCGCCGGTCGAGGTCGACATCGCTGAAGGCGAGTCCCTCCTCGCGGTCCTGCGCGAGCGCTTGGGGATCACGACGGTCAAGGACGGATGCGCGCCGCAAGGTCAGTGCGGGTGCTGCACCGTGCTCGTCGACGGCGACGCGCGCGTCTCGTGCGTGACGCCGGCGAACCGCGTCGGCGGACGGTCCGTGACCACGCTCGCCGGCTTGGGCGACGACCTGTGCACCGCTTGGGCCGACGCGTTCGTCGCGACCGGTGGATCACAATGCGGCTTCTGCACCCCCGGGATCATCGTGCGCCTCGCCGCGTTGACGGCGAAGGGCCGCACCGCGCCCGCCGACGTCGACCGCGCGCTCGCCGCGCACCTCTGCCGTTGCACCGGCTGGCAGACGATCGAGGAAGCCCTCGCCCTCGCCCTCGCCCTCGCCACAGCTCCTGACTTTGTGTCAGTTGTCGGGGCTGGGGCACGGACAACTGACACAAAGTCGGGTGGGCGGAGCCTGGATGCGGCCGAGCGCCGCGCGGAGCTCGAGACGTTCGGCGTGCAACGCGTCGGTCGGGCGGTGCCGCTCGGTGATGCGGGGTTCGCCGACGATCTCGCGCCGCGTGCGTGCGCCGTGGCGGTGCCACGCCCGCCGGACTCCGAGGCCGAGGCGCTGGCCGCGGCCGGGCTCGACTGGGTGATCGGCGAGTCCCTGGTCGAGGCTCGGACGAAGGCGGGCAAGGTGCAGGGGCGCCGCACGACCGTCGACGTCACGCCACCGCTCCCGGTCCCCGGCCGGGTCGACGGCGGCGTTCGGCTCGCGACGAGCTGGGTCGAGCCCGCATACCTGGAGCCGGACGCGAGCTTCGCCCTGCACGGCAGTCCAACGGTGGCAGGTCCCTTGGCGAACGGTGGGGCGTTCGGCGGCAAGGTCGAATCGCTCGCGCCCGTCGCTGCGCGCGAGCTCGCCGAGACGCTCGATCGGCCGGTCCGCGTGGTCTACGCGCGCGAGGACGTCGTCCGCCTCGGTCCGAAGCGGCCGCCGATCGCCGCGACCGCGGTCGCTCACGACCGTCGGGTGGAGGTCCGCGGGATCACATTGCTCGCGCCGCCACCGTACGAGTCGCCGTACGCGCTCGAGGTCGACGCGCGCTGGGATGTCGTCGCGGTCCCCGGCCCGCCGGTGTCGAACCGGTTGCGGGCGGCCGGGATCGCGGAGCAGACCGTGCTCGTCGAAGGTGCGATCGAGGCGGCCGGTCTGGATCGCGCGCGCCTCGTCGACGAACGCGGTGCGCGCGTCCTGCTCGACACGCTCGCGTCCTCGGCCGGCGGTGCGCTCGCTGGCGCGCGCGTCGACCTGGACGAGACTACCGGCGCGATCGCGGCAGTGCAGGTGCGCGTCGACGCGGGCGAGCCGCTCGACGAGGTCGTCCTCCGCTCGTACGCGATCGGCGCGACGCACATGGCGTTGGGATGGGTGCTCACCGAGGGGATCGCCGTCGACCCGGAGTCCGGCGAGGTGCTCGACCTCACGATCCGATCCTTCGGGATCATCCGCCCGAAGGCGATGCCGCCGGTCGAGGTGGAGGTCGTCGCGTCGAACGGCGAGCCACGTGCGCTCGCGGGGGACGCGGTGTTCGCCGCGGTCGCGGCCGCGGCCTGGAACGCGGTCGCGCGAGCAGAAGGCGAACGCCCAACGACGTTCCCGGCCACCACGACGCGCGCCGCCCGTATGCTGCGTCGGTGACCGTTCGCCCCCTCCCGACGCCGAGCGCGCCGCCCGTCGCCGGCCCCTACTCCGCCGCCGTCCGCGCGGGCGATTGGCTCGTGCTCGCAGGTCAGGTGCCGCTCGATCCCGCGACCGGGAAGTTCGTCACCGGCGACGCCCGGAGCCAGGCCCGCCGCGTGCTCGACAACATCGCCTCGGTGCTCGCCGACTGTGGCGCGAGCCTCACCGACGTCGCGAAGACGACCGTGTTCGTCACCGACCTCGGCGACTTCGGTGCGATGAACGAGGTGTACGCCGAGACGTTCGGTGACCACCGCCCGGCCCGCTCGACGGTGCAGGTGGCCGCGTTGCCCGGCGGGGCGAGGGTCGAGATCGAGACCTGGGCCTACGTGCCGGTTCGGTAAGGTCGCGCCGTGCCCGGATCCCTGCTCATCGTCCTCGTCATGGTCCTGATCGGCCCGATCGCCGTCATGCTCGGCGGCGCGGCCTGGAGTGCGCTCATGGGTTGGTGCCTCGGCGACGACGCGGACCAGAGAGCCGAGGGTCAACCCGCCTGAGTCCCGCGGGGCGGCACGGCGGGTCAGATGGCGCGGGTCTGACCGAAGCGGTAGCCCACCGAGCGCACCGTCTGGATCAGGTTGGCGTGCTCCTCTCCGAGCTTCGCCCGCAAGCGCCGGACGTGGACGTCCACCGTGCGCGCACCGCCGTAGTACTCGTAGCCCCACACACGTGACAGCAGCTGCTCGCGGGTGAACACCTTCGCCGGGTGGGTCGCGAAGAACTTCAGCAGCTCGTACTCCATGTACGTGAGGTCGAGCGGCTTGCCCGACAACGCGGCCTGATAGGTCTCGAGGTTCAGCACGAGATCGCCGTACTCCACGAGCTCCGGGGCCGAGCCGCGACCCGTCCGCCACATGAGGTGACGCAGCCGTGCCTCGAGCTCCTGGGGGTGGAAGGGCGAGAGGCAGAAGTCGTCGAAGAGGTCCTCGCGCTCGCCGAGCTCCGTGAGTTGGGCGCCCGAGACCAGCAACAGCAGCGGCTCGAGCACGGAATCACGCTTGCGCAGCGTGCGACAGAGCGAGAGCGCGGCCTCGGGGTCCAGGTCCGCGCAGATGATCGCGCCGCCCCAGCCGTCGGCGGGCTCGTCGGCGGTCGCGACCGCGGCGTTGGTGACCGCCTTCCACGCGTGGCCACCGAGGTCCAGCGTCTGCACGAGCAGCGCCGGCGGTGGATCGGGGAACACCAGGATCGGATCGGTGCCGCTCATCTCAGAGCGACTCCAGGTAGCGGTCGAGCTCCCACGGCGTGACCTGCTCCTTGTACGAGTCCCACTCCCGCCGCTTGTTGCGGATGAAGTAGTCGAACACGTGCTCACCGAGCGCCTCGCGCACGAGGTTCGAGCCCTCCATGACGTCGAGGGCCTCGGCGAGCGACTGGGGGAGCAGATCGATGCCGGCCTCGATGCGCGCGGCCGGCGTCATCTCGAAGATGTTGTTGGTCGCCTCCGGCGGCAGGTCGTAGCCCTCCTCGATGCCCCGCATCCCGGCGGCGAGCATCACCGCGAACGCCAGGTACGGATTGCACGCGGGGTCCGGCGAGCGGAACTCGACCCGTGTGCTGGACTCCTTGTCGCGCTTCGGGCTCGGCACCCGGACGAGGGCGGACTCGTTGTTGCGCGCCCACGAGATGTACGTCGGCGCCTCGTAGCCCTCGATGAGGCGCTTGTAGGAGTTCACCGTCTGGTTCGTGATCGCGGTGATCTCCCGCGCGTGGCGCAGCAGTCCGGCGATGAAGTGCTTCCCCGTCTTGGACAGGCCGGTCTCGTCGCCCGGGTCGTGGAAGGCGTTGACGTCACCTTCGAACAACGAGAGGTGTGCGTGCATGCCCGAACCGAACGCGCCCTCGATGGGCTTGGGCATGAACGTCGCGTGGACCCCGAGCTCGCTGGCGATTCGCTTGACGACCATGCGGAACGTCATGACGTTGTCGGCCATCGACAGCGCATCGGTGTAGCGGAGGTCGATCTCGTGCTGGCTCGGACCGTTCTCGTGGAAGGAGTACTCGACGGGGATCCCCATGGCCTCGAGCGTGAGGATCGTGCGCCGCCGCAGCTCGTTCGCGGTGTCGGTGTGGGTGAGGTCGAAGAAGCCCGCGGTGTCGAGCGGGACCGGTTCGGTGGCCGAGCGGAAGTAGAAGTACTCGATCTCGGGGCCGGCGAAGAAGGTGTAGCCGTGCTCCCGTGCCCGGGCGAGGCTGCGGCGCAACACCGTGCGCGGGTCGCCGTCGAACGCGTCGCCGGAGAGGAGACGGATGTCGCAGAACATCCGGGCGACCGGCGCGTCGTCACCCCGCCAGGGGACGATCTCGAACGTCGACGGGTCGGGCATGGCCAGCATGTCCGACTCCTGGACCCGCGAGTACCCCTCGATCGCGGAGCCGTCGAACGTCATCCCCTCCTCGAGCGCGCTCTCGAGCTCGGCCGGGGTGACCGCGAAGCCCTTGAGTGACCCGAGGACGTCGGTGAACCAGAGCTGGACGAACCTCACGCCCCGCTCCTCGACGGTGCGCAGGACGTACTCGAGCTGTGGACTCATGGCGGCGGCGCTCCGATCGGCTTCGTTTCGGCCCCGGCTGGGCACAGTGTACGGACGCTCGCCTAGGCTCCCGCCGCCCAGTGCCACTGGGTTACACAGCGTTCACATTTCCGCAATGGAGTGGAAATCGCGGCCCGGGAGGCTCTCGCAACCGACGCCGACGGTGCGTCGGGAAGCACGCGGAGCCGACGGTCCTGTGACCGCACGACCGACCCGCACGACGATCAGGAGCATGACGTGGCGTACAAGGCCGAGTACATCTGGATCGACGGCACCGAGCCCACGGCACGGCTGCGGTCCAAGACCAAGGTCCTCCCGGACGGCGCGCCGCTGCCGATCTGGGGCTTCGACGGCTCGAGCACGAACCAAGCGCCCGGTGACAAGTCCGACTGCGTTCTCCGGCCCGTCTTCGACTGCCCGGACCCGATCCGCGGCGGCGACCACCGTCTCGTCATGGCCGAGGTGCTCTACACCGACATGACCCCGCACATCACGAACATGCGGGCCAAGCTCGTGCCGATCGCGGAGAAGTTCGCGGGCCAGGAGTCCCTGTTCGGCATCGAGCAGGAGTACAACTTCTTCCAGGACGGCCGTCCCTTCGGCTTCCCGGTCGGCGGGTACCCCGCGCCGCAGGGCTTCTACTACTGCGGCATCGGCGCGGACGAGGTCTACGGTCGCGAGATCGTCGAGATGCACATGGATGCGTGCATCGAGGCGGGCATCAGCATCTCGGGTATCAACGCCGAGGTCATGCCCGGCCAGTGGGAGTTCCAGGTCGGCCCGCTCGGCCCGCTCGACGTCGCCGACCAGCTGTGGGTCGCCCGGTGGCTCCTCTACCGCATCGCCGAGGACTTCGGCGTTGCCGTCACGCTGCACGCGAAGCCGGTGGCAGGCGACTGGAACGGCGCAGGAGCCCACACGAACTTCTCGACGAACGGGATGCGCGAGAGCTACGACGCGGTCATCACGGCGTGCGAAGCGCTGGGCAAGCGCGTCGAGGAGCACATCGAGGGCTACGGCGACGGCATCGAGCAGCGCCTCACCGGTCAGCACGAGACCGCGCCGTACAACGTCTACAACTACGGCGTCTCGGACCGCGGTGCGTCCGTGCGGATCCCGTGGCAGGTCGAGAAGGACCAGAAGGGCTACATCGAGGACCGGCGGCCGAACGCCAACATGGACCCCTACGTGGTCACGCGCCTCATCGTCGACACCTGCTGCTCCGCACTCGCGTAGCCCCCGTGGTCGTGTGATCGAGGCCCGGGCACCCGACGCGTGCCCGGGCCTCGTCGCGTCTCGCCGCGGCATGCTGCATCCGTGAACCGCTATCGGATCGACCCCGACGCGTCGCAGGTCTGGATCGAGGGCAGCTCGTCGCTGCATCCGATCAGGGCGTCGGCGAACGGCCTGATCGGTTGGGTCGAGCTCGCTGAGCCCGGCGGTGCAGCACCGAGCCTCGCCGGCGAGATCCGCATTGCAGTCGACCGGCTGGCCTCGGGCAATCCGCTGGTCGATCGCGAGACGAGACGGCGGATCGATGCCCGTCGCCACCCCGAGATCGTCGGATCCGTCCTGGGTGCCGAACGCGTCGACGCGAGCCGCTTCGCCGTGAGCGGCTCGATCACGTTCCGCGGCGTCACCTGCCCGGTGCGGGGTGAGCTCGCGATCACCCGCGACGGTGACGAGGTGATCGTGACCGGCGCGGAGTCGTTCGACGTCCGCCAGTGGGGGTTGCGGCTTCCCCGGCTCGGACTCTTGCGGGTCCATCCCGACGTGGTGGTCCGCATCCGGGTCGTCGCCGTCCGGTCGGGCGACGCGACCCCGTAACGCGCCGTCACGCGGGCTCGAGCACCGCCCCCCGATGTCGCAGTGCGTCGACGGTGATCAGGGCCAGTCCGATCCAGACGAGCGCGAAGCCGGCGATGCGCCAGTCGGGCATCGCCTCGTCGTACACGAGCACCCCGAGCAGGAAGTTGATGGTGGGAACGCTGTACTGGAGCCAGCCGAGCGTCGTCAACGGGATCCGCGGCGCGGCGTGCGCGAACAGCAGCAGGGGCACCGTCGTGACGATCCCCGTGAGGGGCACGAGCACCAGTTGCAGCGTGCTCGCACCGTGAAGGCTCCCCGGACCGGCGAGCTGCATCACCACGAGGATGGCGACCGCCACCGGCAGCAGCACCAGGCACTCGGCCGCGAGGCTCTCGAGGACCGGCAGCGGCACGGACTTCTTCAGCATCCCGTACGCGGTCCACGTGCCGGCCATGAGCAGCGCGAAGACCGGCGGTGCGCCGTAGCCGATGCCGAGCACCACGACGGCGAGCGCGGCGAGACCGAGCGCGACGCGTTGCGAGGTGCGCAGGTGCTCGCGGTACACGATGACGCCCGCGAGCACGAGACCGATCGGCGACAGGAAGTACCCGAGCGCGGTCTCGATGACCCGCCCGTGGGTCACGCACCACACGTAGCTCGTCCAGTTGATCGCGAGCATCACGCTCGCAGTCGTGATCCGGAGCGCGAGGCGCCGGTCGGCGAGCACCGGTCGGAGGTCGGACCACCGGCGGGTCACCGTCAGGGCGATCCCCAGGACGACCACCGACCAGACGATGCGCCAGCCGATGAGTCCGATGGCGTCGAGCCCGGTGAGCTCGTGCCAGTAGAGGGTGAGCAGGCCCCAGAGCACATACGCGGCCGCGCCCGTCAGCAGTCCGGCGCGGCGATCGTCCATCGCCCGGAGGCTACCGACGGCCTCCATCGCCCGGTCCCGGAGTTGCGGTGAGGCACCCGATGCGCGGACGGTACGATCGCCCGTACCCGAGTCGCGATGTTCGATCGCGACCGTTCGCGCGCCGTCGCGCTCCGCCGGTTGAGGTCCTTCGAAGCTTGCTTGTCAACGACCGCATGATCGTGCTGAGGCTCCGCAAGTGCGCGACTGCGTACGTCGCGGCCACGGTGCGCGCCGTGGTCGGAGGTGAGTATCGCAAGTCCCTCGAGATCGGGCGTGACGATCCGACGACGCACGGCCGACTCGACATCAGCCTCGACGGACGTCGCGTGCTCGGCACGGTGCGCGACCCGTGGTCCTGGTACGTCTCGTTGTGGGCGTATGGATGTGCCGGGCGCGGCGGGCTTCACGCGCGGGTCACCCGGCGCTCGTCGGCTCGGAGCGTTGCCGCGTCGATGTGGCACGAGACGCGCCAGCGCCGGCGGCTCCCCAGCGATGCGTTCAAGCGCGCGCGTGTGGTGCGTCGGGGCGGGACGGATTGGCCCGAGCTCTACGCGAATGCCGACGACCCCGTCGCGTTCCGGGCCTGGTTGGCTCGCGTCCTCGATCCCCACTACGCCGAGTTCATCGAACCGTGGTACGGCGCGAGCGGGATGCCGGAGCTGGTCGGGCTGCTGAGTTGGCGGTACCTCTCGCTGTACGAGCGTGACCCCGAACCGCTCCTCCGACCGGGTGCCTTCGGCTCGATCGAGGCGGTGCAGGCCTTCGATGCCGCGCAGAACGTCTGCGACGACATCGTGCGGACCGACCGCATCCCGGCCGAGCTGCCGCAGGTGCTCGCGCGCGCCGGCTACGTGCTCGACGAGGAGCAGGACGCACGCCTCGCCGAGCTCACATCGGGTCGGTCCCGGCGCAACACCTCCGAGCACCGTCCGTGGCTGGACTACTACGACGGTCCGAGCCTCGACCTCGTGACCCGGCGTGATCGGCTGATCGTCGAGCGCCACGGTTTCGAGGTCCCGAAGCCCGGCTGATCCGACCGGAGCGGATGCGGCGTCAGCCCCCGGTCGCGCGACCGGCGAAGCACTCGGTCAGGAATCGGGTGAGGGGCGGGGTCATGACGCGGTCGCCCGAAGCGCCGATCGACCGATTCACCTGCATGTGCGTCAACGAGCGCGCGTCGATCAGGGTCGTGGCACTCCCGCTCGCGTGCACGGCGTCGAGGAACGCCCGCTCGATCGCCTGCCGCGCCGCGTCGCCGCGCACGACGCCGATCATCGGCGGGATCCCGCTGCCCCGGCGCACGTTCGGCGTCGCGGAGGTTCGGGTGAGGTAGTCCGGCCGGTTCCCGAGCGCGAGCTGCCATTGCCGCTGCTCGGCCGTACCCGCGCGGGCCTTGTCGAAGCCCTGTGTGTCGAGCGGCCCGCCACAGACGACGTCCGTGAGGTCGAGGCCGTGCGCGCGCAGGTAGTCGGGTACGACCAGCACGTTCGAGACGATGTCGGCGCCCGCGGAGTGACCGAGCACGGCGATCCGACCGGGATCACCGCCGTATCCGTCGATGTGCGCGTGCACCCACGCGATCGCCGCGGCCACGTCGTCGTAGTGGTCCGGATACCGCGCGCTCGCCGGATCGCCCTCCGGGCGGGTCAGCCGGTAGTTCACACTGACGAGAACCCAGCCGCGGTCGTTCGCCCAGCGGACCTTCGCGCTCATCGCGTTGGACTTGTCGCCGATCCGGTAGCCGCCGCCGTGGACCCAGACGACGACCGGGTGGTCACACCCGCGGGCCGGCGGGTGGACGTCGAGCGACGTCAGGTTCGCGTCGACGTCGGGGACCGTGCGGTATGCCACCGTGGCGCCGACATGCGGCGTGGGGCACTCCGCCGTGGTCGTCGCGCGCGTGGTCGAGGCGGTCGAGGACGGGCTCCCGCCCGAGCCGCACGCGGCCAGGACGAGCACCGTCGCGACGGTCGGGATCAGCCCCCGGCGGAGTCGGATCGCATCCGTGACCATGCCGGAATGATCGCCCGGGCGCATGAGGAACCCGTGAAGGCGGTGTGAGGGTGCTGCCCTTCGGGGTGCCGGCCGGCCGGTCGCGGCACCGTCCGGTCGGACGAATCGGACAACTTCGGTCTCTCAAGGCGTCACCGGGACCGGTCGAAGTGACCGGTTGGCGATCCACATGGTCTGACCTGGGGGAACTCCCGGAATGCCGGCCGACACGACAGCACGACCATCAGCGACGGAACCGGCCGCGCCGTCGCGCGCGGACGCGCCCGCCGGGGCGCGCGGACCGCTGCTGAACCCGTACCTGCTCGGCTACCTCATGGGCCCGGCCGCCTTCCTGATCATCATGGCGCTGCGCCGCTACGGCTGGGTCGCGGACGAGCCCGTCCTCCTCTGGCTCGCGGTCTTCATCGCGATCCCATCGACGAGCCTGCTCGCCGACCTCGCGTACCGACGCAACGCGTCGACCGTGCGCCTGCACGTGCGGATCGCGGTGCACACGGCGGCGGTCGTCGCCGTGATCTACCTGTCGGGGTGGGGGCCGGTGCTCACCGGTGCCTTCGTGTTCGTCGCGCTCGAGAACCTCGCGCACGACGGCTCCCGAACGTGGCGGATCACGATGGTCTGGTCGTTGGTCGGGATCGTCGCCGGCCAGCTGCTGATCGAGCAGGGCATCTTCCCGTCGTTCCTCTCCGACCGAAACGCTCAGGCGCTCGCGCTCATGGGCGTCTTCGTGCTCGTGTTCGTGATCCGCATGGCCGGGGCCACGATGGAGAAGAAGGAGGCTGCCGAGGCTTCGATGCGCGCGAGCGAGGACCGCTTCCGCTCGCTCGTGCAACACGCCTCGGACACCACGCTCGTGATCGGTGAAGGTGCGAGGATCACCTACGCGAGTCCGGCCACGATCGACCTCCTGGGCCTGGAGCCCGAAGCGGTCATCGGCGCGGATCCGATGTCGTTCGTCCATCCCGATGAGCGCGAGCGGGTCCAGTTGCAGCTCGTCGAGCGGTTGCAGGAGCAGCAGTCCGTGATCGAGGCGGTCGAGTTCCGGATGGCCCACGGCGACGGGACGTGGCGCTACGTCGAGGCGATCCTGAGCGATCTCCGCGACCGGCCGTCGGTCGGCGGCTTCGTCGCCAACCTCCGTGACATCACCGATCGCAAGCAGGCGGAGGAGCAGCTGGCGCACCAGGCCGTGCACGACCCCTTGACCGGGCTCGCGAACCGCACGCTGATCCTCGACCGCGCCGAGCAGATGCTGATGCGCTGCGAGCGCTCGCACGACCCGGTCGCGGCGCTGTTCATCGACCTCGACAACTTCAAGGACGTCAACGACACGCTCGGGCACGACGCCGGTGACGCCCTGCTGCGGTCGGTCGCGGACCGCCTGACCGCAACCGTGCGTGCGGGTGACACCGTCGGACGCCTCGGCGGGGACGAGTTCGTGGTGCTGGCCGAAGGGATGTCGATCGCAGCCGGGCCCGAGCTGCTCGCCGACCGGATCCAGGAGGTCCTGAGCGAGCCGTTCGTCCTCTCGGCGCGCCACGCGCCACTGCGCGCGTCGGCGAGCATCGGGATCGCGAGCGGACCCCGGGAGTCGGCGACCGAGATGCTGCGCGATGCCGACATCGCGCTCTACCGCGCCAAGGGCGCGGGAAAGAACCGCTGGGCACTGTTCGAGCCCGAGATGCAGTCGGCGGTGCTCGACCGGCTCGGGCTCAAGATGGACCTCCAGACCGCGTTGGCGAACGACGAGTTCCGCCTCCTCTACCAGCCGGTGTTCGACCTCGACACCATGTGTGTCCACGGGGTCGAGGCACTGCTGCGCTGGCATCATCCGCGCCGCGGCGTGGTGGGACCCGACGAGTTCATCCCGATACTCGAGGAGAGCGGGCTGATCGTGGACGTCGGTCGTTGGGTGCTCTCGCAGGCGTGCGCGCAGGCGGCGGAGTGGCACCGTGTCGGTCACCCGCTCACGGTGTCGGTGAACGTGTCGATGCGCCAGCTCGAGACCCGGCGTCTCATCGACGACGTCGAGGACGCGCTCGCCGCGAGCGGGCTCGGTGCCGAGTTCCTCATCATCGAGGTGACCGAGACCGCGCTGATGCGCGATGCCGACTCGACGATCGCGCGCCTCACGGAGCTCCAGTCGCTCGGCGCATCGGTCGCGATCGACGACTTCGGGACCGGCTACTCGTCGCTCGGCTACTTGCGTCAGTTCCCGGTCGACTCGCTCAAGATCGATCGTTCGTTCATCGCGGCGATGGGCGAGTCGCCGGAATCCGGCGTGCTCATCCACGCGATGGTGGCACTGGCCCACGCGCTCGGACTCGGGACGCTCGCGGAGGGCATCGAGGAGAGCTCCCAGCTGGAGCTCCTGCGCAGCCAGGGCTGCCAGCGGGGCCAGGGCTACCTCGTGTCGCGACCGGTCGAGGCCACGGCGATCGTTGCGATGCTCGCTGAAGCCGAGGCATCGACGGACGCCTCCGTCGCCTGATCCCCGTGCTCCGGCGTGCCGGACGCGCGACGATGACGGACCACCCACCGACCGATGCGAGGTGCCGTCATGACCGATCCGATCCCTGCCGGTCTCGAGGGCCGGATCGTCCCGTACCTGATGGTCGACGGCGCCGCGGCGGCGATCGACTTCTACGTCGCCGCGTTCGGCGCCGAGGAGCGCTACCGCCTCCCGATGCCCGACGGTGGCATCGGCCACGCGGAGATCGTCGTCAACGGCGCGACGGTGTACCTCGCCGACGCGCCCGACGACATGCCGGGCAACGCGGCGAACCCGGGCAAGCTCGGTGGTTCGAGCGTGCTGCTCCACCAGTACGTCACCGACTGCGACGACAGCGTGGCGCGAGCTGTGACCGCCGGCGCGACGGTGGTCCGCGCGCCCGAGGACCAGTTCTACGGTGACCGCGCCGCGCTCGTCGCGGATCCCTTCGGTCACCTGTGGTCCTTCCACACGCACGTGCGGGACGTCTCGCCCGAGGAGATGGCGGCCGCCGTCGAGCAGATGGGCTGACGGTCGTCGGCCCGATCGGTCAGGACGGCAGCAGGCCGTACGCGCCGGTCGGTGTCAGGCGCAGCACGCAACGACGGTCGCGGATCATCGCGGCCCGGTAGTCGTCCCAGTCGTCGTGCTCGCCGGCGAGTGACCGGTAGAGCTCGACGAGCTCGTCCGCGGTCGCGTCACCGGGATCCGCGGTGACCGCCGTGACCTCTGCGGTGGTGTCGATGACGACGTACGCCCAGAAGTCGTCCCGGCTCACGTGGAGCGTCGCGCGAGGGTCACGCTGCAGGTTCCTGGCCTTGGCGCGGTCCGCGGTGACCGAGACGCGCACGACGCCCGCGTCGTCGACGGCGTACACGATGTTCGACAGCTGCGGCCGACCGTCGCGCCGGATCGTGGCGAGCACGCCCTGGCGTTGCCCGCGGACGAAGTCCATGGCCGGCGCGAGTTCCATCCCCGCAGGGTAAGCCCGCATCGGGTCCCAGCGCGTCGCCTCTACGATCCGGCGATGGTCGCCGGGCAACACGACTTCATCATCGTGGGTGGGGGCTCTGCGGGGTGCGTGCTCGCGAACCGTCTGAGTGCGGACCCGGCGAACCGCGTGCTCGTGCTCGAGGCGGGACGCGCCGACTACCGGTTCGACGTGTTCATCCACATGCCCGCGGCTCTGTCGTTCCCGATCGGGTCGCGGTTCTACGACTGGAGGTACGAGTCGGAGCCGGAGCCGCACCTGGATGGCCGGCGGATCTACCACGCCCGGGGCAAGGTGCTCGGCGGGTCGAGCTCGATCAACGGGATGATCTTCCAGCGCGGCAACCCGCTCGACTTCGAGCGATGGGCCGCCGATCCGGGGATGGCCTCGTGGGACTTCGCGCACTGCCTGCCGTACTTCAAGCGCATGGAGACCTGCCTCGCGGGTGGTGACGAGTTCCGGGGCGACCACGGACCGCTCGTCCTCGAGCGGGGACCGGCCGAGACCCCGCTCTTCTTGCCCTCGATG
>CAZXCB010000073.1:13837-14237 GCA_964639075.1 uncultured Bifidobacteriaceae bacterium
CGCTCTTCGGCGCGTTCTTCGACGCGGTGCAGCAGGCCGGGTACCCACTCACCGACGACGTCAACGGGTTCCGGCAGGAGGGCTTCGCCCGTTTCGACCGCAACATCCGGCGTGGGCGGCGGTTGAGTGCGGCGCGCGCCTACCTGCACCCGGTGCGAGGCCGACCGAACCTCGAGGTGCGCACGCACGTGCTCACGACCGCGGTCCTGTTCGACCGCGTCCGAGCGGTCGGCGTCGAGATCGCGCGACGCGGGGGTGGGACCGAGCGGATCCTCGGCGGCGAGGTCGTGCTGTGCGGCGGCGCGATCAACTCGCCCCAGCTGCTGCAGCTGTCCGGTGTCGGAGACGCCGGCCTGCTCTCGGATCTCGGCGTCCCGGTCGTGCACGACCTGCCCGGCGT
>CAZXCB010000074.1:0-6399 GCA_964639075.1 uncultured Bifidobacteriaceae bacterium
ACGCGGCGTCCACGCCGCAACGACTCGTCGAGATGGGAGTCGAGCCGTTCCTCGTCACGAGCGCGCTCGACTGCGTGCTCGCCCAGCGGCTCGCCCGCCGCCTCTGCCCGAAGTGCGCCGAGCCGTACCAGCCCAGCGAGAGCGAGCTCGTGGAGGCCGGTTGGCCGATGGACTCCACCCCCGAATGGCCGACGCTGTACCGCGCCGTCGGCTGTTCGCACTGCGGTCGAACCGGATACAAGGGGCGATTCGCCCTGCACGAGGTCCTTTCGATCACCGAGGAGATCGAACGGCTCATCATCGAGCACAAATCGACCGAAGACATGAAGAAGGTCGCCGTGATGCAGGGGATGGTCCCGCTGCGTGGCGACGGGTTCCGCAAGGTTGCCGCCGGACTGACGAGCCTGGAAGAGGTCTTCCGGGTCGTCGCCTGACACGAAGGGGTAGGAGCAGTGCACGTCGAGGAGATGCTGAGGAGCACGATCGAGATGGGGGCGTCGGACCTCCACCTGCATGCCGGTCGGCCGCCGACCGTGCGGGTCGACGGCACGCTCGAGCCGCTCGCCGCGCCGCCGTTGTCGGCCCAGGACACGGCCGGCCTCGCCGACCGGATCATGCCCGACTACCGGCGCGAGGTCTTCGCGAGCCGCGGCGAGATCGACTTCGCGTACGAGGTCGAGGGTCTCGGTCGCTTCCGGGTCAACGTGTTCCGTCAGCAGAACACCGTCGCGGTCGCGATCCGCTACGTGACCCCCGACGTGCCCTCGGTCGCGGAGCTCGGTCTGCCGCCGATCGTCACCCGACTCGCCGACGAGCAGGATGGCCTCGTGCTGGTCACCGGCTCGACCGGCTCGGGCAAGAGCACGACGCTCGCGTCGATGATCAAGCACCTCAACCACACGCGCGATGCGCACATCATCACGGTCGAGGACCCGGTCGAGTACCGCCACACCGACGACCGCTGCCTCATCTCCCAGCGCGAGATCGGCCAGGACACCGAGAGCTTCCGAGCCGCGCTCAAGATGGTCCTGCGCCAGGATCCGGACGTCATCCTGATCGGCGAGATGCGTGACGCCGAGACCGTGTGGGCGGCACTCACGGCCGCCGAGACCGGGCACCTGGTCTTCGCGACGTTGCACACCACGACCGCGACCGAGTCGATCAACCGCATCCTGGACTTCTTCCCCGCGAACCAGCACGGACAGGTGCGGAGCTCGCTCGCCGCCTCCCTGCGCGGTGTCATCACCCAGCGCCTCGTCCCGCGAGCGGACCTGAACGGCCGCGTGCCCCTGGTCGAGACGCTCGTCGCCACCGGGCGGGTGTTCGACCGCATCATCGACGGTGAGCGCACCTACGAGCTCGAGGACGTGATCCGTGAGGGCTCGTACTACGGCATGCAGCTGTTCGACCAGCACGCGCTCGACCTCTACCGCCGCGGGGTCATCACCCGCCAGGTCGCGCTCGGCGCGGCGACGCGCCCCCACGACCTCGCGCTCATGATGGACGCCGCGGCCTGACCGGCCCGGCCGCTCGCCCTCAGGCGGGCTACCGAACCGCCGGCGCGGATGACTCGTCCGACGGACGGTTTGCCGCATGGCCGGATGTCCGATGGACGTCTGGCTCCGGATTCGGTAGCTGAGCGTCCATCGAAACGGGCGGACGTGGTCGAGGTTCCACTCGGCGTTCGGAGGCGACTCGTCGTAGACGATGACGAACGGCCACGGCCTCGCCCGGGCCATCGTCGTGATCGGATACTGCGGCTGACGACCTCGCTGCCTGCGCAGCGGCAGTCCGCGGGATCGGCGCCCGGCATTGCTGGAGGAGCCGGACGCCGAACCCCGACGCGGACACCAGCGTGGGCCGGCATGGGAAAGGAACACGCCGGCCCGGCTGGAGAGCGGCGGGGGCTCGGAGCCCGATCGGTGTGAACGGACGAGCCGGGCTCCGAACCTCCGGTCGCATCCACACCATCGCCCCGCGCGACCCCGGGCGTGAGCCCGGGCGGAATCCCGCAGAAGCGCGCTGAGCGGTGCTCACCCGGGACTGAATCCGGGAGAGAACCGGTTCAGACGCCCACGAGGTTGCTGATCGTCGGCGAGAAGTGGATGGGCCGGCCGACACCGACCACACACGCGAGCGTCGCGTCGTCCTCGCGGACGGCGACCCGGTGGAGCACCGCCGGGACCGGTGTGCCGTCGGAGCGCATGCGCGTCGCGTGGAAGTCGTGGTAGTCGAGCTCGCCACTCACGAGCCGCTGGAAGATCGCGTCCTCCTCGTCGAGGTGGCGCGGGTCGTACGTGGCCCGGAGGTCGAACGTCTCGATCTCGTCCGACGGCAGCCCGGCGACCCGGGCCATCGCCGGGTTGAGGCCGAGCAGCTTCCCGTCCGGGTTC
Organism: uncultured Bifidobacteriaceae bacterium; assembly: GCA_964639075.1. Lineage (GTDB taxonomy): Bacteria > Actinomycetota > Acidimicrobiia > IMCC26256 > JAENVU01 > JAENVU01. The sequence goes on from CAZXCB010000074.1 coordinate 2,394, forward strand.
ACAACGACGCACGGGAGCGCCGCCTCGGCTCCGACCGAGCCCGGGCCGAACAACAAGTTCTGGATCTCGGCGCGTTCGAGTGGCTTGCCCGGGCGCCGGTGGCGGAGGTGCTCGCGGACGGCGTCCGCCAGGTGGGCCCGCAGGAGGAAGGCGGTCGCCGTCTCGTCCGCCGTCTGCACGAGCGCGCCGAGCCGTCGGCCCAGGCGCGCGGCGTAGCACTCGTCGTCGGCGGTGTAGGGCCGGCTCGCGTCCTCGCGGGTGAACGCGACGACGCCGCGTACCTCACCGTCGACCATGACGGGTGCGGCGATGAGGCTGTGGACCGGGAAGCGGTCCATGTACTGGCGCAGCTCCGGCCTCATCGCCCGCCGGAGGCGGTACTGGTCGACGTGCTCGTCGCGAACGGTGACGCCGTGCACGACGACGTCGTTGATCATGCCCCCCGTCGTGGTGAGCCGCCCCGCGATGCCAGCCATCGCGGTCGCGAACGCGGCCCGTTCCGCGCTCGTGTGCTCGAACACCGGATCGCTCGGGCTCCCGTCGCTGCGTCGGATCCACACCAGGCACACGTCACCGAGCACCTGGGCGCCGCGCCGGGCGACGAAGCGCTCGACGGCCGCCACCGTGACGATCGGGTCGGCGAGCATGACCTCGAGCTCCTCGAGGACGTCCTCGGGCTCGAGGTCCGTGCGTCGGCGCCCCGGGCTCTCGGAGACGTGGTCGACCTGGTCGAGCAGGGTCCGACGGGTTGCCAGGAACTGGTCGATCGCGGCCTGGGACACCTCGTAACGGGAGCCGACCCGAACCGCAGTGAGGGCGCCGGAGCGCACCCACTTGTACGCCGTCTGGTAGTGGACGCCGAGTGTGCGGGCCGCTTCCTTGAGATTCACCCTGCCGACCTCCCCGAGGTCCCTTGGGGGACCGCTGAACGAGGGTACGCCCTCCGTGACGGTCCGACCGCGGACCGTGCTGGCCCACGCGCCGGATCGGAGGAGGCGTTTGCCGAGGTCAGGGCGCCGGGGCGTGCCGACGCTGAATGACGGTAAATCAGCGAGTCCGCGGCGCGGTCAGCTGAGGACACGCAGGAGCTCGTCCGGCCCGAACACGCCACTGCGTACCCGCCGTGCGCCGGCGACCCGCAACGTGCTCATTCCGCCGGCCACGGCGGCGCGCTCGACCTCGGGCCCGGAGGCGCGGTGGGCGATCAGGGCCCGGATCTCGTCGTCGAGGAGCATGATCTCGTAGATCGCCAGCCGGCCGCGGTAGCCGGTGTTGGAGCACGCGGGACACCCCACCGGGCGCCGGACCCGGCGGATCGGGTCCTCACCGGGGATCTCGAGCAGCTCCCGCTCGTCCTCGCTCGTGTCGCTCTCGGCCGAGCAGTGCTCGCAGAGCTTGCGGGCGAGCCGCTGGGCCACGACGCACTGCAACGACGACGTCACGAGGTAGGGCTGCACGCCCATCTCGATGAGCCGGACGGGCACGGTCGAAGCGCTGAGCGTGTGGATGGTGGTGAGGACGAGGTGTCCGGTGAGCGCGGCCTCGGCCGCGATGAGCGCGGTCTCGCTGTCGCGGACCTCGCCGATGAGGATCACGTCGGGGTCGGCTCGCAGGATGGCGCGCAGCGCGCCGGCGAACCCGACCGTCCCGCGTCGACCGACCTGGACCTGCTTGATGCCGTCGAGGTGGTACTCGATCGGATCCTCGACGCTCACGATCGCGCGGCCCGGGTCGTTGAGCTCCCGCAGCGTCGCGTACAGGGTCGAGGTCTTGCCCGAGCCGGTCGGCCCGGCGGTGATGATCGCGCCCTGCGACGCGCGGTAGCTGCGCTGGTAGCGCTCCAGCTCGGCGGGTTCGAACCCGAGGCTGGTGAGTTCGAACACGCCGTGCGTCTTGTCGAGGAGCCGCATCACGACGGCCTCGCCATTCGAGGTCGGCAGCGTCGTGAGTCGCACGTCGAGCTCGCGGTTGCCGCCGCTCACGGTGAAGCGGCCGTCCTGGGGTGTACGGCTGTTCGAGATGTCGCAACCGGCCATGACCTTCAGGCGGCTCACGATCGGCCGGAGCACGTTGCGCGGCGTCGACGAGGCATCGTGGAGGACGCCGTCGACGCGGAAGCGGATCCGCACCCGGTCGGCGGCGGGCTCGATGTGGATGTCCGACGCGCGTTCCTCGGTGGCCTGGCTGATCATCGCGTCGACGAGGCGGATGATCGGGGCGTCCTCGGTCTCCGCGACCAGCAGGTGCGTCGGCTCGTCGGTCTCGAGGTCGGCCGCGTCGTCGATCCGGCTCTCCATGTTCGGACGCGTCCAGATGCGGTTCGCGGTGTCCAGCAGCTGCTCCGGATCCGCCACGACCGGCACGATCTGGCTGCGGGTGATCACCTGGAGGTCGTCGAGCGCGAACACGTCGGTCGGGTCCGCGATGGCCACGCGCAGCACGCCGTTGTCGTCCTCGATCGGGATGGCGCGGTAGCGGCGGGCGATGTCCTCGGGGATGCGCTGGGCGATCATCTCGTCGACGGGTGATGCCACGAGGTCGACGAAGGGCATGCCCAGCCGCTCGGCGAGGATGCGGGCCGCGTCGGTCGAGGTGATGAACTCGAGCTCGATCAGGATCTCGCCGAGGCGGCCGCCGGTGTTCCGCTGGACGTCGAGCGCCTCCGCGAGCTGCTGGTCGGTGATCATCTCGTGCTCGACGAACAGATCGCCGATCCGGCGCCGTGCGGGCGCGCTCGGGACGTTGGGGTCGACGATCTCGTGCATCACCTGCCCTCCATCGACGCCGCCCGGACCCTCATTGAGGGGCTCTTTCCGCCAACCAGGCGCCGCAGTGGGAGAGCAGGCATCAAGTCCGGCCGCGGACCGGCCGATACGCCCGGGCAAGGAGGCATGAAGATGCTGTCAAGTCAGGCGCGGGTCTTGGGTGAGTTCCTGGTGGAGCGTCACGTGCTCCAACGTGACGACCTCGCCATCGCCATGGCCGAATCCCGTCGTACCGGCGACGCACTGCCTGCGGTGCTGCGTCGCGAGGGGCTGGTGTCCGAGAAGGACCTGACCGCCGCGATCGCCGAGACGGTCGGCGTCCGATTCATCGACTTCACCGAGACGCCGCTGCACCCGGATGCCGCGCTGACCGTGCCCGAGGGCGTCGCGCGCGAGCACCAGGCGATCGGTGTCGACTTCGACGGCGCCCGCCTCGTCGTCGCGTTCCCCGACCCGGGCGACGACCGCGCCGTCACCGCGGTCGGCCAGGCCACGGGCTACGAGATCGTGCCGGCGGCCGCCGGTCGCTACGAGATCCAGCACGCGATCGACTCGGTCTTCGGGCCGTCGGTTCCCGCGCTCGACAGTGAGCGCGACGCGCATCCGGCCGAGGACGAGGTCGAGGGCATCCACGTCAACGACCTGTTGAAGCTGGTGCTCGAGCAGCGCGGCTCGGACCTCCACCTCACCGCCGGGAGCGCGCCGGTGATCCGCGTGCACGGCGAGCTCCGACCGGTCGACGGTGTCGACGCGCTCTCGGGTTCGCAGATCCGGGAGATGATCTACGCGATCCTCACCCAGAAGCAGCGCGAGAAGTTCGAGAACGAGCTCGAGCTCGACTGCTCGTACTCGCTTCCCGGTCGCAGCCGCTTCCGGGTGAACGTGTTCCTCCAGCGCGACAACGTCGGCGCCGTCATGCGGACGATCCCCTACGAGATCGTGCCGTTCGACGACCTCGGGGTTCCCGCGACGGTGCGCGCGTTCGCCGAGCTGCCGCGCGGCCTGGTGCTCGTCACCGGCCCGACCGGATCCGGCAAGAGCACGACGCTCGCGTCCCTGATCGACATCGTGAACCGCGAGAAGGCCGTCCACATCATGACGGTCGAGGACCCGATCGAGTTCCTGCACCAGCACAAGCGGGCGGTCGTGAACCAGCGCGAGGTGGGGGAGGACACGAAGTCCTTCGCCGAAGCGCTGCGCCACGTCCTCCGTCAGGACCCCGACGTGATCCTCGTGGGTGA
>CAZXCB010000074.1:6409-14122 GCA_964639075.1 uncultured Bifidobacteriaceae bacterium
GGACGCGCCGCAGTCGATCGACCGCATCATCGACGTGTTCCCCGCGCACCAGCAGCAGCAGGTGCGGGTGCAGCTCGCCGCGTCGCTCCAGGGCATCGCGACCCAGCAGCTGCTGCAGACCTCCGACGGTGCCGGACGTGTGCTCGCGGCCGAGGTGCTCGTCGCCACTCCCGCGGTGCGCAACCTGATCCGGGAGGGGAAGATCTACCAGATCTACTCGCTGATGCAGACCGGCGCGAAGTTCGGGATGATCACGATGGACCAGCACCTCGCGCAGCTGGTCAAGGCGCAGAAGATCACGCTGGAAGCGGCGGCCGAGCGCTGTGCCAGCGAAGAGGACCTCCGGCGGCTCGTGCAGTCGGCCGGCGGCGCCGGGTGGGCGGCCTGATGAGCACCACCTTCGCGTACAAGGTCCGCGACCAGAGCGGCAAGGTCGTCGAGGGGCAGCTCGACGCCGAGGACGCGTCGCTGGTCGTCGGCAAGCTGCGCCAGATGGGCTACACGCCCATCGCGGTCGAGGCGAAGTCGAGCAGCAAGCTCAAGACCGACATCAAGATCCCGGGGATGTCGGGTCGCGTCAAGCTGCGCGACGTGGCCGTCTTCTCGCGCCAGTTCGCGACGATGATCAACTCGGGCCTGTCGCTGATCCGCGCGCTCGCGATCCTCGCCGACCAGACCGAGAACCCCGAGCTCGCTCGGGTCGCGGGTGAGGTGCGTCTCGACGTCGAGAAGGGCGTCTCGCTCTCCCAGGCGATCTCGAAGCACCCGAAGGTCTTCAGCCGCCTCTACATCGCGATGGTGCGCTCCGGTGAGATCGGCGGCGTGCTCGACGCGGTGCTGATCCGGCTCGCGGACACGATCGAGAAGCAGGTCGAGCTGCGTCGCAAGGTGCGGTCCGCGATGACCTACCCGGTCGTCGCGCTGAGCATCTGCATCCTGATCGCGGCCGCGATGCTCCTGTTCATCGTCCCGCAGTTCAAGGCCATCTACGTCGACCTCGGGGGCCAGCTGCCGCTGCCCACCCGCGTGCTCATCTCGCTGTCGGACATGCTGAAGTCCTACTTCCCCGTGTTCATCGTGCTCGGCGGCGTCGGCGTCTACTTCTTCCGCCGGTGGATCAAGTCCGACAAGGGCCGCGTCGTCTGGGACGCGTTCAAGCTGCGCGTCCCGGTGTTCGGTGTCCTGACCCGCAAGACGGCACTCGCCCGGTTCTCCCGCACGCTCGCGGCCTTGACCCGATCCGGCGTCGGCATCCTCGAGGCGCTCGACATCGTCGCCGAGACCGCCGGCAACGAGACGGTGTCGATCGCGCTCCGGGAGACTCAGAGCGCGGTGAAGCGTGGTGACACGCTCGCGCGCCCGCTCGAGCAGCACGAGGTGTTCCCCCCGATGGTCACCCAGATGATCTCGGTCGGTGAGGAGACCGGCGCACTCGACGAGATGCTCGACAAGATCGCCGACTTCTACGACAGCGAGGTGTCCGCCACGGTCGACGCGCTGACCTCGCTGATCGAGCCGCTCATGATCGTCGTCATGGGCACGATCGTCGGCGGCATGATCATCAGCCTCTACCTCCCGATGTTCAACATCATCAAGCTCATCAAGTAGGCGACGTCTCTTCGGCGGCTTCGGTCGCCGTCAGGTGCAAGCGATGCCGTCCCGGGGCTCGCTGCGCCGCGGTTCGCCTGCGCTGCCCTCCGGCTCTCCTCTTCTCGGGCGCTTGCGTCGGGTGTGGTGGACGCGGCACGCTTCGTGGCGTTGGGGACGCGCTCTGGGGGAGCGACCGTTGTCCAAGCTGCAGCTGGTGATCCTGGTGGGATACCTCACGGCGCTGCCGCCCGTGATCTGGGCGTGGCGCGACCTCGGACGGTTCCCGCGGCCGGTCTGGGTGGGCTACGGCGACCGCCGGGCGTGGCGCACCGGACTGCTCGTGACCTACCTCCTCGGCGGTTGGCCCGGGCTGTTCCTCGCGGTGGGATGGTTGACCGGCCGGACCCGTGCGGAGCTGCGGGGCGAGCGGGAGCGCTGGGCCGAACGCTGACGCGCGAGGCTGCGCCGATGGCTTTCGACGCGACCTCCACCACCGACGACGTGCTGGCCGGCCGGGACCTCACCGGCCGCTCCTTCGTGGTCACCGGGGCTTCGACGGGCCTCGGCGAGGAGACGACCCGCGCGCTCTCGTCCCACGGTGCCGAGGTGACCATGGCCGTGCGAGACGTCGCGAAGGGGGCGGCCGCCGAGGCCCGCGTGCGCGCGTCGGTGCCGAACGCGCACATCGAGGTGCGCGAGCTGGACCTCGCGTCGCTCGCGAGCGTGCGCGCGTTCGCGAGCGCGTTGCGCGCCGATCGCGACCGGATCGACGTCCTCGTGAACAACGCGGGCGTGATGGCGTGCCCGCGCGGGACGACCGTCGACGGCTGGGAGCTCCAGATCGGCACGAACCACATCGGCCACTTCCTCCTGACGACCGAGCTGCTCCCGCTCCTCGGCGAGGGATCCCGCGTCGTCGCGCTCAGCTCGGCCGGCCACCGCTTCTCCGACGTCGACCTCGACGACCCGAACTTCGAGCGGACCGAGTACGAGCCGTGGGTCGCCTACGGCCGATCCAAGACGGCGAACGCGCTCTTCGCGGTCGAGCTCGACCGCCGCCTCGCCGGCCGCGGCGCGCACGCGTACTCGTTGCATCCCGGCGGGATCATGACCGAGCTCGGGCGTCACCTCACCGACGAGACCATCGCGACGCTCTCGTCGTCGATCCCCGAGGGTCAGACGATGGACTGGAAGACGATCCCGCAGGGAGCCGCGACCACCGTCTACGCCGCGACCGCACCGGAGCTCGAGGCCCGCGGCGGCGCGTACCTCGAGGACTGTGCGGTCGCGGTGCGCAACGACGACCTCGCCTCGCGCGGCGGCATCCGCAGCTACGCGATCGACCCGGACCGCGCCGCCGCGCTGTGGGCCCGCTCGGAGGAGTGGGTCACCACCTGACCCGGCGCGGCGCTGCCCGAGCAGAAGCTGACGCCGGGAGGCGCAGGGAACCCGGGGCAGGGGGCTGGTCCTGCGCCTCGACCGGCGTCAGAGGTTGGCCGGCTGGGGGAGGCTGGCCGTAGCTTCACAACGACCCCACCCGCCCCGGTGTTCCCGCTTCCCTGCCGTGCCCCCGGTCACGTCCGGGTCAGGCCGGACGAGCCGACAAGGAGGCCGAGGCCCGGAACCGGTCGGTGGTGAACTCGGGGTCGGTGTCGAAGGACGGGATGACCTCGGTGCCGAAGAGCTCGACCGCCTCCACGAGCAGCTCGTGGGGGTAGGTGGACCCGGACGGGCCGAGCACCAGCTGGTCGACGCCGATCGCGTCCCACTTGCTCAGGACCTCGGCGCAGGACTCGGGGTTCCCGACGATGCTGGCGCCGATCTCGCGGCCCGCGAGCACCTGCTCGCGCGTCGGGTCCGGGATCTCGGTCGGCCACTCGGGCACCCACGCCGGGCGCGGGAAGGTGTCGAGGTAGCGGAACACGAGCGACTGCTGGCGGCCGTTGCCCGACTTGGTGGTCCAGTCGATCGCGGCGTCGTCGTCCTCGAGGCACATGAAGCTGCTCGTGATCGCGACGTTGTCGTTCACGTACTCGCCGACCGGGTCCGCCTCCTTGACGGCCTCCTTGTACAGGTCGACCAGCGGCTTCATCTTCTCCGGCGACCCGCCGGTGAAGCAGAGGACACCGAGGCCCATCTTGCCGGCCTTCTCGAACGTCCCCGGGTTCCCGGCCGCCACCCACATCGGTGGGTGGGGCTTGATGTAGGGCTTCGGCAGGATGTTGCGCTCGGGCATCGAGAAGTACTCGCCGTCGAACGAGTACGTGCCGTCGCGCCACATGTTCTTGAACTCGACGATCGCCTCGTCGAACATGTCCTTGGTGATCTCCGGGTCGTTGATCCCGAATCCCGCCTGCTCTGTGGTCGACGAGCCGCGGCCCGTGCCGAACTCGAAGCGCCCGTCGGAGAGGTGGTCCAACATCGCGACGCGCTCGGCGACGCGGGCCGGGTGGTTCACCGGCGGGGTGATGTTGATGATGCCCGAGCCGATGTGCATCCGCGAGGTCTTCGCCGCGACGTAGGGCATGATCGTCTCGTTGGCGGAGATGTGGGAGTACTCCCAGAGGAAGTGGTGCTCGGTCCACCACGAGTACTTCCAGTTGGTCCGGTCACCCACCACGGCGAGGTCGACCTCGCTCATGAGCCGGTGGTGCTCGGCCTCCGGGTCCGCGGCCATCAGGTCGCGGTGGACGAAGCCACCCATGAACAAGCCGAACTCCATCGGTACCCCTCCTCGCACGCGGCCGGGCCGCGGTCAGCCAAAAATGAAACCTGTTCCATTTTTGCACGCATAGCCGGGCCGTGTCCAGCACGCCTCCGTCCCGGCGACGTCGCTCGTGCTCCGCCCCGGAGGCTGGACCGTGTCTCGCTTCGCCGCGGCTCGCCTCTGCTCGTCGCTCGCTCCGGCTCGATACCGTCGGGGCCTGTGAGCCGGACCGATCCGCTGCGCTCGACGCCCGCGGCCGACGGCTTCCGGATGCCCGGCGAGCACGAGCCCCACCGCGGGTGCTGGATGGCGTGGCCGCGACGGCCCGACAACTGGCGCGCCGCCGCGGAGCCGGCGCGGGCCGCGTTCGCGGCCGTCGCGTCCCAGATCGCTCGCTCCGAGGCGGTGACGGTCGCCGCGCATCCGGCCGACGTCGCGGGTGCGAGCGCACTCCTGGGCGCCGCCGCGAGCGTCGTCGCGATCCCGTCCGACGACGCATGGATGCGCGACATCGGCCCCACGTTCGTGGTCGACGACCGCGGCGAGCTGCGGGGCGTCGACTGGGTGTTCAACGCGTGGGGCGGAGAGTCCGGCGGCCTCTACGCCACGTGGGACGCCGACGACGCCATGGCCGCCGCGGTCTGCGCGGTGGAGGGGATCGCGCGCTACCGCGCCGACTTCGTGCTCGAAGGTGGCGCGATCCACAGCGACGGCGACGGAACGCTGCTCGTGACCGAGGAGTGTCTGCTCAACCCGAATCGCAACCCGTCGCTCGAGCGCGGCGAGATCGAGCAGCGCCTGCGCGCGTACACGGGTGCCGAGCAGGTCGTGTGGCTCGGTCTCGGGGTGGTCGACGACGAGACGGACGGGCACGTCGACAACCTCTGCTGCTTCGTGCGACCGGGGGTCGTCGCGCTCACCTGGACCGACGACCGCTCCGATCCGCAGTACGAACGCTCACTCGACGCCCGTCGCCGCCTCGAGGCTGCCACAGACGCGCGTGGTCGCTCCTTCGAGGTGCGCCTGCTGCACCAGCCGGGGCCGCTCACCGTGACGGCGGCCGAGGCGGCCGGTGTGACCCGGGTGCACGGCAGTCATCCGCGGCGGCCCGGCGACCGCCTCGCGGGCTCCTACGTGAACTTCTATCCCGGGACGACCGTCGTGGTGGTGCCGCTGCTCGACGACCGGCACGACGCTGCCGCGCTCGACACCCTGGCCGAGCTCTACCCGGATCGGGAGGTGGTCGGCGTCGCAGCCCGGGAGATCCTGCTCGGCGGCGGCAACATCCACTGCATCACCCAGCCCGTGCCTGATGTCGGCGTCTCCGCTCGCGCCTCTGACTGAGGGCTGCGAGTGGGGCTCGCTCCGCGCCGAAGCGTCCCGACGCGATCAGGGCCGGGACATCCGAGCGAAGGCGCCGAAATTAGGCGACCTTGACCCACTTCGCGACCGACGGCACGCCGTTCGCGTCGCGCACGAAGAGCATGTACCACCCGGGCGGGGTGAGGTTGTGGTTGGCGGGCACCGTGAGTTGGCTGCCCGAGACCGCGAGGTCGACGCTGCGCTGGTCGGAGTCCGACGAGTGCGTGGTGGCCGACGGGCGGATCAGCACGGCCGAGGCGATCGGGCCCGACGTCGTCACCGAGAAGGGGGTCCCCCACGTGACGTTGGTCGGTGCGCTGGTGATCGACGGCCGCGGCTTGGTCATGTAGCCGGGCGAGTACATGTCGATGTTCATCTCGTACGGCTGGTTGATCGGGTTGCCACCGAAGGCGAGCACACGACCGTCCGGGAGCAACAGCGCGCCGGAGTGGTAGGTGCGGTTGCCCGTGGAGTCCTTCGCCTTGGTCCAGGTCATCGTCTTCGGGTCGAGGATCTGCGTGGAGTGCACGTAGTGCACGTTCGGGTCCTCGCGTACGGCGGAGGCACCGCCGGTCTGGAGCACGCGTCCGTCGGGGAGGATGACGGCACCGACGTACATCTTGCCCTCGTCGATCGGCGGTCCCACGGTGTAGCTGGGGTTCGCGGCCTTCAGGTCGATGACGGCCGTCGTCTTGGTCCCCGAGCCACCGATGACCATGACCTTCTGGTCCTGGGCCGGAGGCAGCAGCACGCTCGCGCCCTGGTCGCGCTGGTCCACGTTGATCGCCGAGTTGTTCGACAGCCAGCGAGGCGTGTTCGCGATCGTGTCCCAGATGTACGGCGCGGTGCCCGGACCGTCTCCCCACGCGTGGTTGCCCGAGTAGAAGAGCTTGCCGTCGGCGAGCAGGTGGAACGACGGGTACAGCGGCGAGTAGATGCCGACGCCGGTGCTCGCGATGGGGAGGTTGGCCGACCAGGTCGACGTCGCGCCGTCGAAGACCTGGAAGGTGTTCGAGTGGTTGCCGACCTCGTCGTAGCCGGCGAGGGTGACGAGCTTGCCGTCACCCCGTTCGACGACCGTGGGGTACCACCGGCCGATCGCCATGTCGGGGCTGGCCTGGTAGGACTGCGTCACCGGGTCGAAGATGGTGGTGCGCTTCTCGCCCTCCCACTTGAGGGTGTCGTCGCCGAACTGCTTGGTGCCGCTCACCACGAGGAGGCGGCCGTCCGGGAGGAACGCGTGACCACCGCAGAACAGGTCGTACGGCGTGGCGATGTCCGAGGTGTAGGAGTCGGTGGCGGGGTCGTAGATCGCGGTCTTGAAGGTGCCGGCCGCGAAGTCGTTCCGGTCGTTCCCCGACCCGGCGATGAGCAGCACCTTGCCCGTCCGCAGGAGCGCGGCGTGGATCGCCCGCACGGGGGAGGGGTTCGACGCCCGGGTCCAGGTGCCCTCGCACGCGGCGCCGACGAGCACGAGGCACACCGCGATCAGCGCGGCCCGGACCCCCCGATTCCGACGCATGATGCCTCCCAGACTTGGCGTGCCCCGCCGGCACGATCCGGCCGAGTGGGAATTGTACCGGTCCGCGCCAAGGGTCACGACCGCACCGGGTCGAGCGCCCCGAGCGGCCGTCCCGGTACATTGAGCCCACTCATGGTCGAGATCGGCACGTCCGGACTGCCGTGGCGCGCCGCGGCGATCGCCATCGGGGGCGCCCTCGCCGCGGAGACCGACGGCGCCCACGCCGTGTGGTTCCCGGCCGCGCTCCCGGTCGACGTCCCCGCGGCGCTCTGGGCGGTGCACGGAGGCGCCCTCGCCCGGGCGGTGCCCGACCCCACCGACGTCGCCGATCCCGTCGTCACCGCCAGCGCGGCGCTGCTCGTCCTGCGCCGCGCCACGGTCGGCGTGCTCGGCTGGGATCCCGGCGCCGACGCGGTGCGCGCCGCGCGCACGGTCGCGACCCTCGCCGACCTGGCACCCGGCCGGGCCGCGCTCGCCGTGGCCGGCACCGTGCCCGAGCGCGCGGTCGGGCTGGCGGCCGCGCTGCGTCCGG
>CAZXCB010000075.1:0-13976 GCA_964639075.1 uncultured Bifidobacteriaceae bacterium
CGAGGCGCTGCTGCTGGACGCGATCGGCGACCTCGCCGACCGCGTGGAGCTCAGCTCGAACGACGACCCCGCGACCGCGTCGCCGATCGACACGCCGTTGTGGGACTCGCTCGGCCGGGTGACCGCACGGCTGTGCGAAGGCTCCGCGCTCGTGCCCACGATCATGACCGGCGGCACCGACAACCGGTTCTTCCGCCGGACCGGGTCGGTCGGCTACGGCTTCGGGCTCTTCAGCCGCCGGATCCGGTTCGAGGACTACGCCAAGATGTTCCACGGCCACGACGAGCGGGTCGACCAGGAGAGCCTCGAGCTCTCCACCCGCCTCTGGCTCGCCCTCGCCGAGGACCTGCTCACGTGACCCCGGACGTCGCGTAGGTCGGGCCGGCTCAGGAAGGTGGCTGAGCCGAGCGCCTGCGCTCGCGGAGCCGGAGTCTTGGGTCCCGGCGGTGCGCGCGACGTTGCAGACGTCGGGCCGGCTCAGGAAGGAGGAGGTCCCTGGTCGCGCAGGTACTCCTCGAAGGCCTCGGCGATCGTGTCGCCGCTGGGGAGCTCGTCCTCGTCGCCGCGGTCGTCGTCCCAGTCCGCGTCGTCGACCCCCGCGTCGTACTGCTCCTCGAGGCTCGACACATAGGTGCGCAGGTCGTCGTCCGCACCGACCGCGGCGTCGACGCGTGCCGACCACGCCTGCGCGGCGACCCGGAGGTCGCGCGTGTCGACCGCGAGATCGACGGCGCGCCCGAGGCCGTGCAACAGCGCGACGATGGCCCCGGGGTTCGGTGGCGCCGCGACGTAGTGCGGGACCGGCACCCACAACGACGCGGCGCGGAACTGCGCAGTGCGCACGGTGTCGTGCAGGACCCCGACGATGCCGGTCGGTCCCTCGTAGCGGGAGCGGGTGAGCTCGACGCGGTCCATGAGCTCAGGGTCGGTGGTGCTGCCCGTGATGCGGGGCGCCCGAGTGTGCGGCGAGTCCGCGAGGAGGCTCCCGAACGTGACGATCGTCCGAGCGCCGAGCTGCTCGGCCACCTCCATGACCGAACGGCAGAAGCCCTTCCAGTCGTAGTTGGGCTCGGGGCCGGAAACGAGGACGAGGTCGGGCTCGCCGTCGGGAGTCGCCGCGGCACGGAGCGTGTAGGTCGGCCACTGCAGGTCGCGGAGCGTTCCGTCGACGAGCGTCACGGTCGGGCGCTGGGCCTGGAAGTCCACGTGGTGCTGCTCGTCGATGCTGGCGAACTCGGTGGCGCCGTAGCGGGCGGCGAGCCAGTCGACGGCGTCGGTGGCGGCGTCGGCGGCGTCGTTCCAACCCGAGAAGGCCGCGACGACGACGGGGTCGTGCAACGGAGGTTCGTGCTCCCACCGCAGGCTCATGCCGGCGATGGTAGAGGAGGTCGTGCTCAGCCGTTCACGCGGAGGTTCCGCGGGCTGGCGGGATAGCCCCCGCCGTCGACGATCGCCGTGGACCACGGTGCGAGCAGTGCCACCAGCTCGTCGAAGTCGTCGCCGATGCGTTCGATCACCGCGCGGGTGGACTCGTCGGTGGCGGCTTCGATCTGCTCGCGCAGGATCGTGCCGTCGAGGGTCAGCGCGCCGTCGGCGATCAGGCCCCGTGTCTCGAGCCGTGCGTACGCCGCGTCGACCTCGTGGTCGTTCCAGCCGCGCGTGTACACGTAGGTGCGCGGCGGGATCTCCCAGGCGAGCTCGGTCATGACGGTGATCTCGGTGGAGTCGACGTAGGGGATCCAGCTCGCGATGTGGCCGTCGCCGCGGTGCTCGCGCACGAGATCGGCGGCGCGCCAGAGCGCACCGAACGGCGTGACCGGCCGGTCGAGCGCGGACAGGCCGGCGTAGAGCGCGCGACCCGAGGGGTCGACGCCGTCGGTCGCGGCGAAGAGGAGCTCCGTGGCGCGCGCGACCTCCGCCGGGTCCGCGACGTCACCGACGAGCCGCTCGAGCTGAGCGGTGGCGCCGCGTTCGCGGGCCGCCAGGATCGACTCGGGGTCGGTCTTCGCCCATCCGGTGGTGACCGCGGGCTCCACGGCGCTGGGAGCGAACGCGGCGAACGCGGCCGCGACGACGGTCCACGGCGCGCGTCCGAGGCACGCGCTACGGGAGCAGAAGTAGCCCTCGAAGTAGTCGAGGCCCAGGACCTCGTAGCCCTTGATCGCCTCGGGCGCGAAGTACACACCGGCCGCGATCGGCTCGGTGACGTTGCGCAACGCCCGCGCGCGCCGGTGCAGCTCACTCACCTCTTTCCCTCTCGGCCCTGCGGGCCGGGCCGGTCGGGCCCCGCTCCGCCCCTTTCGATCGAGCTGCAGTGCTGTGGGGCTTCACTCATGCGACGGCTCCGGTCGCTCGGAGCTGCTCGATCTCGGCCAGCGTGAAGCCGACCTCGGCGAGCACGGCGTCGGTGTGCTCGCCGATCGCGGGCGCGCCCCGGCGCACCACGAGCGTGGCGTCGTCGAACTGACACGGACCGGACGCGAGGTGCGCGCGCTCGTGGTCGGGATGCGGTGCGAGATACCCGTTGGCCACGACCTGCGGGTCGACGAGCACCTCGGTGGGCGTGGCCATCACCGAGAAGATCGTGTCCTCGGCGGCGAGGGCCGCGCGCAGCACCGGGAACGGGCGCGCGGCGATGGCGTCGGTGAAGGTGGCGTGGAGATGCTCGGAATGCGCCGCCCGCCCGGCCGTGTCGGCGAAGCGGGCGTCGGCGGCGAGATGCTCCAGGCCGAGCGCCCGACACGTCGGCTCCCAGTGGCGTGGGTCGTCCATCATGTTCAGGAGGAGCCAGCGGCCGTCGCCGGTCCGGTAGGAGCCGATGAGCGGGCTCGACAGCGGCTTCCCCGCGTTCAGCGGCTCCGGGTCCGTTCCGAGGATCGACGTCGCGACGAGATCGGGTGCGAGCGTCCACACCGCGGTGCCGAGCAGCGCGACGTCGACGACCGAGCCGGTTCCGGTGCGCTCGCGCTGGAACAGCGCGGCCGCGACCCCACCGGCGAGCAATGCCCCGCTCGGTCCGTCGCCCATCGCGGCGCGCTGCATCACGAGCGGACCCCCCGGCGGCGTCATGACGTGGCCGAGCCCGCCCCGAGCCCAGAAGGACACCGCGTCGAAGCCGCCGAGGTCGGCATCGGGGCCGCGCTGACCCTGGCCGTGGCCCTTCGCGTAGACGAGCCGCGGGTTCACCGCCCAGACGTCGCCGGGATCGAGGCGAAGCGAGGTGCGCGCGGACGGGAGGAAGTTGGTGATGACCACGTCCGCTGACTCGAGGAGCCGGTCGAGCGCGGCGCGCCCGTCGACCGAGCGCAGGTCGAGGGCGATGCCGCGCTTGTTGCGGTTCATCTGCTCCCACAGGAAGTTGAAGTCGCCGGTGTCGGCCACCAGGCCCGCACCCATCACGTGGCGCAGGGGATCACCGGTCACGCGCTCGACCTTCACGACGTCGGCACCCCAATCGGCGAGCACCGCGCCGCAGCTCGGCACGAACCCGAACTCCGCGAGCTCCACCACCTTCACGCCGTCGAGCACACCCATCGTGACCTCCCCCGTCGGGCGGAGGGTACGGATCAGAGCGACGCGAGCGCCAGACCGGTGCCCGCGAGCACGATCCCACCCACGGTGGACCCGGCGACGTACGCCGTGCTCCGGGCCGCCGGGAGCCGGTCGGCCTCGACCGCGAACGCCGAGAACGTGGTGAACGCGCCGAGGAAGCCGACGCCGAGCATCGTGCGGGTGTCGAGCGACCAGCCGTGGAACTCGACGGCGCCGGCGAGCGCACCGAGCAGAAAGCAGCCGGTGAGGTTCACGGCGAACGTGCCCCACGGGAACCCGTGGCCCGCCCGAGCGGTGATCGCGCGCTCGAGCAGGAAGCGCGCCGGCGCACCGAGGGCGCCCGCGAGCGCGACCGCGACGGCGATCACGACTCGCCCTCCGTCGGCAGCGGCGACCCGACGAGACGCGCACCGAGCACCGCGGCGATCAGCCCGAGCACCAGGCTGGAACCGACGTACGCGAGCGCGAGACCGGCGTCGTGCGTCCGCACGAGCTGCACGGTCTCGACCGAGAACGTCGAGAACGTGGTGAAGCCGCCGAGGAAGCCGACGCCGAGCAACGGGCGGAGGGTGACGTCGCGCGGTCGGGATCGCTCGAGCGCGCCGAGCAGCAGTCCCAGGAGCAGCGAGCCGGCGACGTTGACGAGCAGCGTGGTCGTGGGGAACGTCCCCGGCGCGACCGGGGCCAGCTCGCTCGCGCCGTGGCGGGCCAACGTGCCGAGGGCGCCGCCGAGCGCGACGAGCCCGACGGTGCGCGCGTCGGTCATCTCAGCCGCGGAGGGCCGCGATCCCGGACTCGTTCGCCTGCTCGAGCGCGCCGTCGACGAGTCCCGAGACCATCGCGCCCATCGCCTCGAACCCGTCACCGAGGGTCTTGCCCATCTGGTACCGGGCGTTGATGCCCTCGACGATGATCGCGAGCTTGTATGCGGCGAAGACCTGGTACCAGTCGAGCTGGTCCACCGCGCGGCCGCTCACCCGTGCGTAGCGCTCGACGATCTCCTCCCGTGAGAGGAAGCCGGGCTGGCTGCCGATCGCCTCGCCGGTCGCGATCACCTGGGCGTCGGCGCGACCCCAGTAGAGGAGGAACAGCCCGAGGTCCGCGAGCGGGTCACCCAGTGTGGACATCTCCCAGTCGAGGACGGCGACGATTTCCCCGGGGTCGTCGGCCGCCATCATCGTGTTGTCGAGGCGGTAGTCGCCGTGCACGATCGTCGGCGGTCCCGACTCGGGGAGCGCGGCCCGCAGCCGGCGGGCGAGCTCGTCGACCTGGGGCAGCTCGCGGGTCTTCGAGCGTTCCCACTGCTCGCCCCAGCGCCGGACCTGGCGCTCGAGGAAGCCCTCGGGCCGGCCGAAGTCGGCGAGGCCGACAGCCTCGAAGTCGACGGCGTGGATCTCGCAGAGCACGTCCACGAGAACCTCGGAGATGCGCCGAGCGTCGTCGGAGCCGAGGGCGGCCAGCGACGCGCCGTCGCGGTAGATGACCCCCTCGACGAGCTCCATCACGTAGAAGGGCGCGCCGTTGACCGCGAGGTCCTCGCACAACGCGAGCGTGCGCGGCACGGGGACGGCCGTGTCCGTCAGCGCGGTCATGACGCGGTACTCGCGGACCATGTCGTGCGCGGTCGGCAACACGTGGCCGAGGGGAGGGCGGCGGAGCACCCACGTGGTGGTGCCGTCGGTGACGGAGTAGGTGAGGTTCGAACGCCCGCCCGCGATCAGCGTGGCTGCGAGCGGCGCGTCGGCTGCACCGGTGACGTGCTCCGCGAAGTAGCGGCGGAGTCGGTCGAGGTCGACGCCGTCAGGTGTGGTGGTCGCCATGCGCGCCGGACACTAGATGGGCGCGCCGCGCCGAGGGTGCTAGGCGACCTTCGGGGTCCGCGGGGCGACGGGGGTGCCGTTGCCCTTGGGGTAGCGCGCCACCCGGCCGACCGGCATGTCGACGCGGTAGCCCGCCGCGGCGCGGTCCTCCTCCGACTCGCCGCCCCAGAAGCCGTACTCGCGGTTCTCGCGGGCCCAATCGCGGCACGCGTGCAGCACCTCGCACTCCGAGCAGACCGCACGGGCCTTGCTCTCGCGCACGGCACGCGCCTCGGGACGCTCGCCCGCCGGGGCGAAGAAGAGCTCGGTGCGACCCGCGCAGGCCGCGTCACCCGTCCAGGACAGCGGGCCGGTGAAGATCAGGGTGGAGAGGCTCTCTGCAGCCATGGTTCCTCGGTGGGTCGGTCGGCGTCCGTGGACAGCCGGGAGAGTTCGTCGGGGAGCCGGTGGGGGGATTCCAGCTCCCCGACTTCGTTCCCCTCCATTGAAGTCGCTGGACCACGAATCTGTCCAACAGGTACTATCGATGGAGTCGATCGCTGTCACAGATGCTACAGCAGGGGAGGTTTCGTGGAGCTCCGACACCTCGAGACGTTGGTCACGATCGACGACGAAGGGACCTTCACCGCGGCCGCCACGATGCTGCGGACCGTCCAGTCCAACGTCTCGGAGCAGGTCCGCCAGCTCGAGCAGGAGCTCGGCGTCACGCTCCTCGCCCGTGGGCGCGGCGGAGCCACTCCGACGGAGTCCGGGCGGGTGGTGCTCGCGCGCGCCCGGCGGATCCGCCGCGAGCTCGAGCTGCTGCACGAGGACTTGGCCGCGCTGCGCGGGCTCCAGGTCGGCAACGCGACCTTCGGCGTGGTCGGGACCGCGAGCCGGTGGATCGTCCCGCAGCTCGTCGCGCGCCTGCGGACCGACGCGCCCGGCGTCCGGTTGCTGGTGCAGGAGGGGGCGTCCGAGCGGCTGCTCGTGCAGCTGGCGGAGGGCGCGCTCGCCCTCGCGGTGGTGACCGCGCCGGTGAAGGACCCACACATCGCGTTCGAGCACCTCGCCGACGAGCCGATGGTGGGACTCGCCCCGGCCGACTCCGACCTGGGCGACCGACCCCTGAGCGTCACCGACCTCGCGCATCACCGGCTCGTCCTGCCTCCCGAGGTGAACCCGCTGCGCGCCGAGATAGACGCCGCGGCCGCGAAGCGCGGCGTGCAGCTCGACGTGCCGGTCGAGGTCGAGGGGATCCGTCTCATCGCGGAGCTGGTCGCGTCCGGTGGCGGCATCGCGGTGTTGCCGGAGACCGCGATCCCGCCGGTGCTCGACGGTCTGCGCACGTTCGAGATCACCGACCTGCCACCGCGCCAACTGGGTCTCGCGACGCTGCGGAACGCGCCGCTGTCGCTCGCCGACCGTGCCGTGCGCGACGTCGTGCTCGAGATCGTCGGCTGGACGCGCCGGTCGACCTGATCAGGCGGCGGCGACGGTCTCGGGACCGGGCCGCCCGGCGCGGGTGAGGATGCGGGCGGCGACGTAGCCGATGCCGAGGATGGCGAAGCCACCCACGGCGTCGAGGAAGTAGTGGTTCGCGGTGACCACGATCACGGTCACCGTGAGCACCGGGTAGAGCGCCGCGAGCAGCTTGGCCCAGGTGCGCTGCAACCGTGGCACGAGCGCGCACGCGCACCACAGCGCCCAGGCGCAGTGCACGCTGGGCATCGCCGCGAACTGGTTGGAGATCTCCTTCATCGCGCCGGAGTTGAAGCTCCAGAACGTCGGGTACTTCGCGAGGGTGTCGACGAACCCGTAGTGCTCGGGCAGCAGGCGGGGCGGCATGAGCGGCCAGAAGCGGAACCCGATGAGCGCGATCGCCGTGGAGATCGCGAGCGTGTTGCGCCACCGCGGATAGTCGTCGGGGTACTTCGAGAACAGGAAGATCGCGACTCCGATCGTCACCACGAAGTGGAGCGAGCCGTAGAAGTAGTTGGCGCCGATGACGACCGGTTCGATCTTCACCGCCCACGCGTTGATCGCGCGCTCGTGATAGATGCCGAGGTCACGCTGCCAGCCGATCAGCTGCAACGCGTGCCGGCGCGCGATCTCGGGGTGCGCGGCGTCGGCGTTCCGTACGCTCGAGTACACGAGGTAGTACGTGAGCACCGCCATGATCTCGAACCACCAGTAGATGACCGCGCCGCCGGTGAGCGTCTTGCCTCCGCGCAGGCGCCGGTACCAGGGCGCGGGGGCGGTCATGGTGGACGCGCTCATCCCGTGAGGTCCGGGGACCGGGATCCGACATCGCCGGCGGCGTGGGTGACGGGACCGACCGCGGCTTCGGCACCGGGCTCGGCACCGGGCTCGGCACCGGGCTCGAGTCCCGGCTCGACCCGGGCACGGTGGCCGACCGCGAACGCCGGTGCGCCGAGCAGGCTGACGAGCAGCATCGTCGCGTACCACGCGAGCCCGAGGCCGACCGCCTGCCCGTTGCTCACGCCGAGCGCGTGCAGGAAGAGCACGAGCATGCCCTCGCGGATGCCGAGGCCCGAGAGCGAGATGGGCAGCACCTGGGCCATCGCGACGGCCGGGATGAACGCGATGATCGCGGCCGCGGGCACGCCGCTGTCCAACGTCAGCGCGAGGAAGCCCACGGTGGCGATCACCGACAGCTGGTAGATCATCGCGGTGCCGAGCACGCCGAAGATCTGGCGCCGGTCGGCGCGCAGGCGCGCGACGCCGACGTGCACCGCCCCGAGGAAGCGCGTCCAGTTCTCGTGACCCTCGAAGCGGCCCGCGGCCTTCGGGTGCCCGGCGAGGAAGAGGATCACGCCGAGCGCGGCGAGGGCGATTCCCGAGACCAGGAGCGCGATCCATGCCGTCGACGACTCGAGCAGTCCGGGGTCGATCAGGAACCCGATGACACAGATCAGCGGGAGCGCGAGGAAACCGGTGAGCCGCTCGAGCGCGACGGCGGCGAACGCGGTCTCCGTGGAGCCGATGTCCTTCGAGCTGCGCGTCACCCTCAGGACGTCGCCGCCGATGGTCGACGGCAGCACGTTGCCCACGAACTGACCGGCGAAGTAGTGCCCGGTGAGCCGCCGGACGGGGACGTGGACGTCGAAGACCGCGATCACCCGCTGCCAGCGCCAGGCCGACAGGACGATCCCGGCGGCGGCCATCCCGAGGGCGGCGGCGAGCCAGGCCAGAGTCGACAGGTGGCGCTCGCGTGGGATCACGACGTCGAAGTCGATCTTGCTGATCAGGATCGCCAGGAGCACTGCGCTCACGACCAGGCGGATCAGCAGGCCGATCCGCGCCCGCCGGGTCGGGGCCGGCGCGGGCGAGGTTTCCGTGTCGTCCACAGCCGCGTAGCCTATGGGCTCCCTTCGCGGCCATCGGGCCGCGGACCCGAGTCGAAACGCAGGAGTCTCGACGTGCGCATCCTGACCGACGACGGCCTCGAGCTCGAGGTCACCGACCAGGGGAGCGGACCCGCCCTCGTCCTCGTCCACGGCTTCGGCGGCGCCAAGGAAGACTTCTCGGACCAGCTCGACGACCTCGCCCGGGACCATCGCGTCGTGGTGATGGACCTGCGCGGCCACGGCGAGAGCGACGGTCCCGACGACGAGGCGAGCTACTCCCTCGACCGGTTCGCGGCCGACATCGAGAACGTCGTCGACCACCTCGGGATCGCGTCGTTCCGGCTCCTCGGCCACTCCATGGGTGGCATGGTCGTCCGGCGGTTCGTGCTCAGCCGTCCGCACCGCGTCGACGCGCTGATCCTCATGGACACCTCGCCGGGGCCGGTGCCGGACATGGACGCGGAGATCATGGCGCTCGGGATCCAGATCGCGAACGAGCAGGGGATGGACGAGCTCAAGCGGGTGATGGACGCGTTCTCGCCGCTCGACACGCCGGCGTACCAGCGCGTGCTGGCGCAGCGGCCCGGCTATCGCGAGTTCGGCGACGCGAAGTGGCAGGCGCTCAGCCGGGCGATGTGGGTCGCGATGGCCGTCGAGATCCTCGCCCAACCCGATCAGCTCGGCGCGCTCGCCGGGGTGGCGTGCCCGACCCTTGTGATCGTCGGCGTGGAGGACGCGCCGTTCCGGGCCGTGTCGGAGCAGATGGCCGCGACGATCCCCGAGGCCGAGCTCGTCGTGATCCCGGATGCCGGCCACTCGCCCCAGTTCGAGAACGGCGACGCCTGGCTCGCCACGCTGTCGGGATTCCTCGCCGACGTCGAGGCGAAGTCGCCCGCGCGCTGACCACTGGGCCGGATCGGCCCCGATCAGACCTGGCCGGTCGCCCGTGCGAGGAAGCGGGCCTCCTCGACCGCGACTCGCGTGATGCGGCCGGCGGCGACGAGCCCCGCCCGGTACTTCACCGACACGCGGAACGTGAGCCGCCGGCCCTCGATCGTCTCGAGCACCGCCTCGGCGGTCACCGTCTCGCCGACGGCGACCTGCGCGAGATGGTCGAGCTGCACGCGGTAGCCCACCGTGGTGTGACCGGCCGGGAGGTTGCCGTCGACGGCAGCGACCGAGGCCCGCTCGGCGAGGAGGACCACGTGCGGGGTCGCGAGCACCGGCACCGAGCCGGTCCCCTGCACGACCGCGGTGTCGGCGTCCGTGACGACATGGGTCACGGTCCCAGCGAGTCCGGAGGCGAGCGGCACCGGCGTACCATACGCAACCCCCGACCATCCGCGGCACCTCGGAGGTGATCCGTGATCGAGACCGCGGTGGTGGAAGCCACCCTGCAGCGCGCCCTCGCGGGCGGCGGCGACTTCGCCGACGTGTTCGTCGAGGACCGGGCCGGCACCTCGGCCACCTATGACGACGGCAAGGTGGAGGAGCTGCGCTCCGGCCGCAGCCGCGGCGCCGGGATCCGCGTCGTGCGCGGCGAGACCACCGGCTTCGCGCACACGACCGACCTCACCGAGTCGGGGCTGACCGCGGCAGCCGCCGCCGCGGCCGCCGCGGCGAAGGCGGGCGGTCCGGGCACGCGTGTCGCCGCGCTCCGACCGTCGGGCTCCGCGCCCGGGACCGTCGAGGTGCTGCCGGAATCGGTGCCCAAGGCCCGAAAGATCGAGATGCTCGCCCGCGCCGACGACGCCGGTCGGGCGGTCGCCGGCTCCATCACGCAGGTGACGGCCAACTACGCCGACAGCCGTCGCCGCATCCTCGTGGCGAACTCGGACGGCGTGCTCGCCACCGACGACCAGGTCCGCACGCGGTTCGCGGTCACCTGTGTCGCGTCCGGCGACACCGGGCTCCAGACCGGCACGGAGGCACCCGGTCGCACCGTGGGCTTCGAGTTCTTCGACGAGAACGCGCCCGAGGACATCGCACGGATCGCCGCCGAACGCGCGGTCACGAAGCTGACCGCGCGGCCCGCGCCCAGCGGCAAGCTGCCGGTCGTGCTGCGCCGAGGTGCGGGCGGTGTGCTGTTCCACGAGGCGTGTGGGCACGGGCTCGAGGCCGATCTCGTCCGCCGCGACGCGTCGGTCTTCGCCGGTCTCGTCGGGGAGCGAGTGGCCGGACCCGGCGTCACGCTCGTCGACGACGGCACGTTGAGTCACGACTGGGGCGCGCTCGCGATCGACGACGAGGGTGCTCCCGCGCAGCGCAACGTCCTCATCGACGACGGCGTGCTCACCGACTACATGTGGGACCTGCTGCGCGCCCGGCGTGACGGGCGGGTGAGCTCGGGCAACGGCCGGCGCGAGACGTACCAGCACCTGCCCATGGTGCGGATGACCAACACCTACATCACGCCGGGCACCGAGGATCCCGACGAGATCATCCGCCAGACCCCCTTCGGGCTCTACTGCGTCGCGCTCGGTGGTGGGCAGGTCAACACGGCCACCGGCGACTTCGTGTTCGGCATCACCGTGGCGTACATGATCGAAAACGGCGAGATCACCTAGCCGGTGCGCGCCGCGCAGCTGATCGGCAACGGGCCGGAGGCACTGCAACGTGTCGACGTCGTCGGGTCGGACTTCGAGACGTGGACCGGCATGTGCGGGAAGTCCGGCCAGAGCGTGCCGGTGTCCTCCGGCCAGCCGACGCTGCGCGTCGCCGAGCTGACCGTCGGCGGGACCGCCGCGTGACCAGGGAGACGGCGTGACCAGGGATCTGGGCGACATCGCGGCGCGCGTCGCGGGCGCGGCGCGGGCGGGTGAGCAGGTCGAGGCCTACGTCGTCCGGTCGCACGAGACCGAGGTCGAGGTCCTGCGGGGCGACGTCGAGTCGCTGTCGGTGGCCGAGGCGGCCGGCATCGGTGTTCGGGTCATCGCCGACGGCCGACAAGGGATCGCGTACGCGGGGTCGATCGACGACGACGTGATCGACGCGACGCTCGCCGACGCGCGCGACAACGCGAGCTACGGCGCGCCCGATCCGGCGTACGGGCTGGCCACGCTCGCGGACCTCGAGGGTCGCGACGCCGTGCATCTCGACCTCTGGCGCGATGACGTGCTCGCGACGCCGACCGAAGCGAAGGTCGCGCTGGCGATCGAGGCCGACCGCGCCGTCGCCGCAGCCGACCCACGCATCCGGGGTGTCGAGAGCACGGACTACGGCGACAGCGCCCTCGAGATGGCGATGGCGGCGTCCACCGGCGTGACCGCGGCGATCTCGCGGACCTCGGCGTCGGTCTCGAGCTCGGCGCTCGCCGGCGACCGCGACGAGACCCAGACCGGTTGGGGCTTCGACGCGGCGCGCAGCTTCGGTGAGCTCGGCGTCGAGCCGGTCGCCGCGATGGCGGCCGGGCGCGCGACGCGTCTCCTCGGTGCCACGCAGCCCGCCACCCGCCGCATCCCGGTCGTCCTCGACCCCATGGTCACGGCCTCGGTGCTGGGCCTGATCGGCGCCGCGCTCAACGGCGAAGCGGTGTTGAAGGGCCGCTCGATGTTCGCTCATCGGGTCGGCGAGGCGGTCGGCGCGGCCGCGGTCACGATCTGCGACGACCCGACAGAAGCGGCTGCGTTCGGTGCGAGCCCGGTCGACGGCGAGGGCGTGCCCACTGCACCGGTCACACTCGTTCGCGGGGGGCAGCTGCTCGGATTCCTGCACAACCTGTACACGGCCCGCCGCGCCGGGGCGCGCACGACGGGGTCCGCGGTCCGCAGCTACGCGTCGACCCCGGGCGTCGGAGCCCGCGCGTTGCACCTGCTTCCCGGCGCGAAGTCGCCCGCCGAGGTCATGGCGTCGGTGCCCGAGGCGCTGTACGTCCAGTCGGTGTCGGGGCTGCACTCGGGGACGAACCCCGTGAGCGGCGACTTCTCGGTCGGCGCCGAGGGACTCATGGTGCGCAACGGGGAGTTCGCCGAGCCGGTGCGCGAGATCACGATCGCGTCGACGCTGCCGCGCATGCTCCAGGACGTGCTCGAGGTGGGCGCCGACCTCACGTGGCTCCCGGGCGGGACCGCGGGGCTCACGCTCCTCGTCGACGACATGACGATGGCAGGCGCGTAGGCGACGCGCGTCGGTGACGCGTCAAGCGTGCCGGGCGAGGATCTCCTCGAGCTCGGCGACGGCGGCGAAGGGGTCTTCCTCCACCTGCACGGTCTCCATGCCGAGCGCCCGTGCCGCGGCGATGTTGTCGGCGTTGTCGTCGAGGAAGACCGCGGCCTCCGGTCGCACCTCGAGGCGCAGGCAGGTGAGCTCGTAGATCGCCGGATCCGGCTTGCGGAGCCGCACCGCCGAGGAGTCCACGACGATCTCGAACAGCTCGTCGACGGGGATCGTCGAGCGCCAGTTGTCGCCCCATTCGGCGACGTTGTTGGTGAGCAGGGCGATCTTCGTGCCCGAATCGCGCAGGTCACGCGCCTTGTGCACGATCGGCCAGTGCACGCCGATCGGCATCTCGGCCATGAACTGCAGGTACGCGCCCATGTCGATATCGGTGCCGAGCACCTCGGGAGCCCGCGCCTGCACCCCGGCGAACCAGGCGTCGAGCGTGAGGTCGCCTACCTCGAGTCGGTGCCAGTCGTGGGTGACCGTCTCGGCCGGTGGCTCGCGGTCGACCCGGTGGGCCGCACCCTCCACACCGACGTAGGCCTTGTCGCCGAAGAGCAGCTCGAGCACCGAGCCGGGCGGATAGCCCATCCGCGCCTCGAAGTCGCCGATGCCGCGGAACAGCGGCGTCGAGAAGACGCCCCCGTAGTCGAAGATGACGGCCTCGATCATGCGGCGGAACCTAGCGGCCGGGTCGGTGCCGGCGTCAGTCGCCCGCAGCTTCGGGCGGTGCCAGCGCGAGGCTGAGAGTGCTGGTCGCGGCCGAGAACGCGAGCCGGCGGCTCGCCGGCGCGCTCACGAGCACCGTCACCGCCACGGTGTCGGAGCCCTGCGCCGCGGGCTCGGACACGAGCACGGGGACGGCCGCGGCGACGAGCACGGTCGGGTCCTGCCCGTCGCCGAGCGTCTGCGGGTCGAACGTCGCGAGCACGTCGACGAGGTCGCCGGGCGCCGGACGCAGGCCGTGCTCGACCACGAGGCGGAACGCGCGCCGCCCCGCGGGAACGACGCCGCCGAGCCCGGGTCGGTGCGCGGCGGTGAGATGGCGCCCGGTGACGGTCGCGCCGCGCAGGAGCGGCACGCGCACCACCTGCCC
>CAZXCB010000076.1:0-13880 GCA_964639075.1 uncultured Bifidobacteriaceae bacterium
GTGTCACGGATCGACCACGGCGTCCGCTGCCTCGAGGACGACGCGCTGGTCGCCCGCCTCGTCGCAGAGCAGGTGCCCCTCACCGTGTGCCCGCTGTCGAACGTGAAGCTGCGCGTGGTCCCGGACCTCGCGGCACATCCACTCCGGCGCATGCTCGACGCCGGCCTGCGCGTGTCGATCAACTCCGACGATCCCGCCTACTTCGGCGGCTACGTCGGGCGGAACTACGAATCGACCACCGCGGCACTCGCGCTCGACGACACGCAGGTGCTTCAGCTCGCACGCAATTCCTTCCTCTCCTCCTTCCTCACCCCCGACGCGCGGCGACCGCACCTCGACGCGATCGACGCCACCGTCGCCGAGCGGTAGAGCCCGACGGACTCCCGCTGTGACGCCCGTCACCGGCGGGACCAAGGCCCCTGTCGGCAGCGGTGGGCGCTTCGTACGGTCCGAGGCACGCCCCTGACGCGTCCACGAGCTCCGGAGGTCCCGCCGTGACCGACACCCGCACCTACGACGACCTGCCCGACACCTCGCCGATGGGGGCGCCGCTCGACTGGGCCTGGCTGCGGGGCGCGAAGAGCGAATGGGGGGTCCACCCGAAGCCGAGTCCGCGCGGGCTCACGATGCTCGACATCGCCGTCGGCGCGTACGGCGAGGTCCCCGACCACCCCGCGCACCGGTCGATGGCGCCGCGTGGCGCGGACGTCGACCCCGACACGGTCGACATGGGCTACATCCTCAACTCGAAGACCGACGTCTGGGCCGACAACACGCGTGAGCTGTACGAGGAGGCGGTCGCGCGGCAGTGGTCGGCCACCCGCGACATCCCGTGGGGCGAGCTCCAGGAGCTGCCCGACGACCTCGAGCACGCGATGTGTCAGCTGTGCACCGTGCTCACCGAGGTCGAGATGATCGCCGCGGACCTGCCCGCCAAGTGGATGTGGCGGATGAACCACGACTTCATCGAAGCGAAGATGTTCCTCTGCACCCAGATCATGGACGAGGCGCGCCACGCCGAGGTCTTCCGCAAGCGCGCCCTGTCGAACGGTGGTGGGCTCCTCGTCTCGCGCACCGGGCCCACGAGCCTGCTGCGCACGATCATCGAGGCGAAGAGCTACACGCAGGCGACCGCGCTCATGCACCTCCTCGGCGAGGGCTTCGTCCTCGACATCTTCCGCATGGGCGAGCTGATCGCGCCGACCGACGTCGAGAAGCGCATCTTCCGCATGTGCATGCAGGACGAGGCGCGCCACGTCGCGTACGGCACGATGCACCTCCGCTACGCCGTCGAGAACGACCCGGACGTCGCCGAGGAGATCCACGAGGCCCTCGACCACGGCGAGAACATCCTGATCGACTTCGGCAGCGCACCCGACATCTCCACCGCGCTCGCGCTGCTGCTCGCGGGCGGTGCCGACGCGATCGAGGAGAAGGGCTTCCCGATGGCCCAGGAGCTGTCGAAGAAGCAGCTGACGTCGTACCTCGCGCGCTGCGAGCGGGCCGGGATCAGCCGCCTCGAGCGCACCAAGATCCCGATGGAGATGCTCGGCATCGATCCCGCGGACATCCGGCCGGCCGGCGTCGCGGCGTAGAGGGGACCGTCATGCACATCGACACTCCTGCCTTCTTCAACTCGCTGGCGACCGAGATGAACGCGCATCCCGAGCGCTACCAGATCCTCGGCGACGCCGACATGTCGGCGATGCTCGTGATGGAGCGGCCGGGGGGCGCGTTCCGCGTCCGGATCGACTTCGAGGAGCTCCGCTGCGCTGGGCTCACCGAGGTCGCCGAAGGCGAGCCGGCCGACTTCCGGCTCGAGGGGCCGATCGACGCGTGGCAGGCGATGTTCGACGACATCGTCGCCAACGGCCGCGCGACCGGGCTCCAGACCATCAACAGCCTGGCGCTGCTCGGCGACCACATCGCGTGCCGCGGCGACGACCCGATGGGGCTCGACAAGTTCTCGCGCTTCAACCAGACGTTGCAGGAGTTCTTCGACGGCGCGGCCCGCATCGCGGTCGCGGCCTGACCGAGAGGATCACCACCATGGACGCACCGATCTGCCCCGAATGCGGCAAGCCGATCACCCGCGCGCTCGACCTGCCCTACGGCTGGTGGGAGTGGACCGGTGACGGGTACAAGCTCACGACCGCGGCCAAGGGTGTGGACGTCGCCCCGTGGGTCCACTGGGACTGCATGGGCGAGCTCCGCACGTTCCACCCCCAGGACGTCGGCACGCCCGTGATGCGGTAGGTCCACGTGAGCTTCAAGGTCCTCGAAGACGTCTGCATCGGGTGCGGCGCGTGCGACTTCTCGTGCCCGACGAACGCGCTCGCCAAGACGGACTCGTTCCTCGGCCTGTTCGAGATCGATCCGTACACCTGTGACGACTGCGCCATCTGCGTCGACAAGTGCCCGGTCCTCGCGATCGTCCCCGACCCCGCCTGGCCGGTGTGCCACGACCGCGGTTGCCCGCTCACGTCGCACCGCCTCGAGCAGTTCGAGTGCGCGATCTGGCAGCAGCGTTGCGACGAGTGCGGATCGACGATGTGGCGCGAGCACGACGGCGCGTGGGTGTGCTCGAAGTGTGGTCTCGGCATGAAGGTCCAGTGCCCCAAGACCCGCCACCTCATCGATTCGGCGCCCCCTCTTTCGGCGCCTCCTCTTTCGGCGCCTTCGCTCTGATGTCGTGACCGCGGCTGCGTCGGGATGCTGCGGCGCGGCTCGCCTCCGCTCCGCTCCGGCTCGGTCTTGCCGCCGGTAGCGTGCGCCGCCATGAGTGAGCTGCCCGTCGGGGCCGACCGCGCGCCCGGCTACTGGCCGAGCCGCTGGCCGGGTGAGGACGGCGGACCCCGCCGCACCGCGATCCCGCGGCTCGGCACCGGACTCGGCATCCGACCGGGCGAGCGTCTCGGCGCGACGTATCGGGACGGCATCGTCGCGACGATGGTCGTGCTGCGCGACGCCGGCGAGGTGTACCTGCTGCGCCACACCGGCGGGCCGGACGCGATCTCGTGGGTCGAGCGCATCCACCCCGACACGCTGGAGGAGCTCGGACGCTCGCCGGACCTGCCCGGCGGCAAGACCTGGCCGGGCGGGATCGCCGCCCACGCGAACGGCGACCTCTACGTGGCGTTCGGTCGTCATCTCCACCGCCTCCGTGCCGACCTCACCCTCGTCGCCTCGCGCGAGCTGCCGCGGGACCGTCCGTACAACAGCTTCGTCATCCTGCCCGACGGCCATCTCGCGCTGAAGGACTTCGGCGGCACGCTGCCACCGGGTCTGGACCAGATCGACGAGGACTCCTGCGAGCTGCTCGTCGTCGAGCCGGAGGCGCTGGAGACCGTCGCCCTCGTCACGATCCCCGAGCGCTCGATCGCGCGCCTGTCCGCCGACGGCGGCGACGTGTACGTCGTCGGCACCGAGCACCTCTGGCGCGCGCGCTGGGAAGGCACGGGCATCACGCTCGACGACACGTTCCGGCCGCGGTACCGCACCGTCGAGGGTCAGACGCACGGCTGGGACGCGGTGCTGACCGGCGGGGCCGCGTGGTTCCTCGACAACGGCGCCGGCACCGAGGGCTACGCAGGCACGTTTCGCGGGCGCGGCGTCTCACCCGCGCCGCTGCACCTCGTGCGTGTCGATCTCACGTCGGGCGTCGTGACGCTCACCGAGGTCTGCGGCCTCCCGAACGGCATCGTGGCCAACCCGCCCGCGGTGGACGCCGCCCGCGGGATCGTCGTCGGCTACGACAGCGCGAACGGTGTGCTCGCCGCGTTCGACGTCGCCACCGACGGCTCGACGACCCCGCGTTGGTCCCGCGGGCAGGACCACGGCTGCCATCCGATCCTGTATCCCGACACCGGCGAGCTCGTGACGGCCGACCACGACCCCGACCGCATGATGGACCAGGTCGTCGTGCTCGACATCGAGACAGGCGCGGAGCTGGGTCGGGTCGACACGGGGAGCCCGCTCCAATCGGTCGTGTTCCTCGCACCCGGTTTCGGGCGCGACCTCTACTACTGCGCGTTCCCGGGCGTCAGCCGGATCACGGTCGAGCCACGCACCTGACGCTGCCTTCGCATCGGCGGCACTGCGGTCGCTACCGTGCCGCGTCCCTTCCCGTGACCAAGGAGCTCCCCCATGCCGCGCCTCGACCTCAGCGGAGCATCGGCCGTCGTCACCGGTGGTGCGTCGGGCATCGGCGAGGCGTCGGCCCGCCAGCTCGCCGCGCTCGGCGCCCGCGTCGTCATCGCCGACCTCAACGAGGAACGGGGCACCGCGGTCGCGAAGGAGCTCGGCGGCCTCTCCGTGAGGTGCAACGTCGCCAGCGAGGAGGACGGTCTCGCCGCGGTCGCCGCCGCGAGTGAGATGGGTCCGCTGCGCGTGCTCGTGAACAGCGCGGGGCTCGGCAACGCGAACCGAACCGTCGACCGCAACAACAACCCCTTCCCGCTGGACCAGTTCGAGTTCGTGATCAAGGTGAACCTGATCGGCTCCTTCAACATGCTGCGCCTGTGCGCGGCGGCGATGGCCCAGACCGATCCGATCACCGACGACGGCCAGCGCGGCGCGGTCGTGAACATGGCGTCGGTCGCTGCGTTCGACGGTCAGATCGGGCAGGCCGCGTACTCCGCGTCGAAGGGAGGCATCGTCGGGATGACCCTGCCGATCGCGCGAGACCTGAGCGCAGCCGGGATCCGGGTCAACACCGTGGCGCCGGGCCTCATCGACACGCCGATCTACGGCGAGGGGGAGGCATCGGAGGCGTTCAAGGCGCACCTCGGGCAGTCGGTGCTGTTCCCGAAGCGGCTCGGATCCGCCGAGGAGCTCGCGTTCATGGTCGTCGACCTCATCACCAACCCGTACATGAACGGCGAGGTCGTGCGGGTCGACGGCGGCATCCGCATGCCCCCGAAGTAGACGCTCGGCTCAGCTACCTCGTTGCGACGACGAGGCAGTCGATCGCCTCGCGGGGGCCGTCGTCCGTGGCGACCGGCCGGCGGATGCGTTCGGCCCGCTCGATCACCAGGTCGGGCACGCCAGCCGCGAGCAGGTCGGCCTCCACGGCCTCGGGGGTCGGCAACACGGACGCGTCCTGTGGACCACCCACGCCCGCGGTGAGGTTCTCGAGGTCGTGGGCGACCATCACGAACCTCCCGCCGGGCGCGAGCGCGAGCGCGGCCGTCCGCAGCATCGCGGCGCGGTCGGCCGGCGGGAGCTGCACGTAGAACACGATCACGAGGTCGTACCCGGCGGGTCGGCCCGGCCACGTCGTGACGTCGTCGACGAGCCATTCGACGTCGACCCCCGCGTCGGCCGCGAGCCGCCCTCCCTTCTCGACGCCGACCGCGGAGAAGTCGACGCCGGTCACGGTCCAACCCTGCCGCGCGAGCCAGACCGAGTTCCGGCCCTCACCGCACGCGAGATCGAGCGCCCGACCGGCGGCGAGGTCGTCGACCAGGCCGGGAAGGAACCGGTTGGGTTCCAGGTGCCACACGTACTCGTCGCGGTCGTAGCGACGGTCCCAGTCCTCGGCGTTCACCAAGCGTCCATCACGGTCCGGCGACGGCACGCGTCGGTGCGCGGCCCTCGCCCGGCGGGCCCGCGAACGCCTGCGCGATCGCCATCCACTGCGCCGCGACCGAGCCGGTGACCGCGAGGTCCGTGTCGTCGACGTGACGGCGCTGCGTCACGACGAGCGCGAAGTCCAGTGCCGGCCCTTCCACACGGTCGGCGGCGTCGGGGTCACCCCAGGTCCACGGCGTCCCGTCGGGCGCGCGGAGCGAGACGAACACGGGCGCGGTCGGGGGCTCGAGCCCGCGCGTCGTGAACGAGAAGCCGAGTGTGCGGACACCCAGGTGCGCGACCTGCCGGAGCGCGGGTGTCGTCGCACGCGTCGCGCCGAGCGCGTCGGCGACGTCCTGGCCGTGCGCCCACGTCTCCATGATCCGGGCGGTCAGCGACGACGCCACGCTCATCGGCGGGCCGTACCACGGGACGCGCGCGGAGGGGTCGAGCTCCAGCAAGGTCGCGACCATCGCGGCGCGCGCGGTCCGGAACCAGTCGAGCACCTGGGCGGGCTGCATCTCCCGGCCGCGCCGCGCGATGCGCTCGGTGATACCGTCCGGGTCCGCGAGCGCGGCCTCGAGCTCGGCCTGGAACGCGTCGGGGTCGGTCGCCGCGGTCGCGGCGGCCTCGTCGAAGTAGGCGAGGTGCGAGACCTGATCCTGCACCGACCAGCCCGGGGCGGGCGTCGGCGTCGCCCATCCCGCGTCGTCGAGCGGCTCGACCAACGCGAGCAGCTCGGCCGTCTCCGCGGCGAGGTCGGCCGCCAGCTCGTCCAGGTCCACTGCCATCGGATCGACACCGTATCGCCGCGGACCGACCGCTCGTCAGCGGCGCCGGGCGCGGTACAGGACGACTCGGTACGGCCGCGTGACCGCGCCGGCGAACGTCACGCGGGCGAGACGCGCGACGTCGTCGAGCAACTCGGTACGAAGTGGTTCGGGCAGGGCGATCCACGCGGCGAACGTCGCGAACATCGCCCGGAGCTCCGCCGGCGAGTGGGTACCCTCCCACCGGATCGAATCCTGCTCCGTCGGGTGGAACCACCCGGTCGACTCGATCCGGGACATGCGCGCGGCGACGTCCGCGAGGTACGCGGGAAGGCTCGCGTGCGGCGCGACGAGGTGGGGCGCCTTCTCCCGCAGGATCGGCTCGAGCGCGTCCTCGAACGGATCCTCGCGTTCGGGGTCGCCCCAGAGCGCCCACCAGAGCGCGAGCGACCCGCCGGGTCGGAGGTGTTCCGCCGCGCGGCGGAGCCCCACGTCGGGATCGACCCAGTGGAACGAGGTCGCACCGGCAACGAGGTCGAACGGCTCGACGGGCAGGTCGGCGGTCTCGAACGGCCCGACGACCACCTCGAACGGTCGACCGACGCAGCGGTCGGCGACGAGCCGGGCCAATGCCGCTCCCGGCTCGACCGCGACGACCCGCGCGCCGAGATCCAACATCGGGAGCGTCGCCTGTCCCGTCCCCGGTCCGATCTCGAGCACCCGGGTCCCCGAGCCGAGGCCGCACTGCGCCGCGAGGATCTCGAAGACCGCGTCGGGGTAGCCGGGACGACCGTCGTAGCCGGCAGCTGCCCGGTTGAAGGTCGACGCGAGATGAGCGGGCCGCTCCTGAAGTCCGTCGTCGGCCACGGTGGCATTCTCGCTCGCCGACCGGCCGCGCCGCGCAGGTACCCTGCGCGCGATGGACTTCACCGAGAGCCCCGAGCAGCTGATGCTCCGCACCGCGGTACGAGGCGTCGCCGAGAAGTTCGGTCACGGGTACTTCGCGACCCAGGCTCGGTCGGGCGGACGCACCGACGAGCTGTGGGACGCGACCGCCGACCTCGGGTTCCTCGGTGTGAACCTCCCCGAGGAGTACGGCGGCGGCGGGCAGGGGATGTCGGAGCTCGCGATCGTGTGCGAGGAGCTGGCGTCGGTCGGCTGCCCGTTGCTCCTCATCCTCGTGTCACCCGCGATCTGCGGCGAGCTCCTCAAGCACTTCGGCACCGACGCGCAACAGGAGCGGTTCCTCCGCCCCATGGCCGCGGGCGCCAAGATGGTCTTCGCGATCACCGAGCCCGACGCCGGTTCGAACAGCCACAACATCGCCACGACGGCCACGCGCGATGGCGACATCTACCGCCTCAACGGTTCGAAGACCTTCATCTCCGGCGTGGACGAGGCCGCCCACATGGTCGTCGTGACCCGGACCGGCACCGATGAGCGCACGGGGCGCGGCAAGCTGTCGCTCTTCGTCGTCGACACCGAGGCCGACGGGATCGAGCGCACGCTGATCCCGACCGAGATCGCCGCGCCCGAGAAGCAGTACACGCTGTTCTTCGACGACGTCCAGGTCCCCGCGGACCGGCTGCTCGGCGAACCCGACGAGGGGCTGCGGCAGGTGTTCGTCGGGCTGAATCCCGAGCGCATCATGAGCGCGTCCATCTGCACCGGCATCGGCCGGTACGCGCTGGAACGGGCGGCCGCGTACGCGAGCGAGCGGGAGGTGTGGGGCACGCCCATCGGTCGCCACCAGGGGATCGCGCATCCCCTGGCAACGGCGAAGATCGAGGTGGAGCTCGCGCGGCTCATGACCGCCAAGGCCGCCTGGATGCACGACCACTCGGATGACCCGGTTGCCGCGGGCGAGGCGGCCAACATGGCGAAGTTCGCGGCGGCCGAGGCCGGCCTCCACGCGCTCGACACCGCGATCCAGACCCACGGGGGCAACGGCATGGCCTCCGAGTACGGCCTCGCGGACCTGTGGGGCATGGTCCGGCTGCTGCGGATCGCGCCGGTCAGCCGCGAGATGGTGCTGAACTTCGTCGCGCAGCAGTCACTCGGTCTCCCGAAGTCGTACTGAAGGATCGGCGGCAGTGCCCGCCGGCGGCGTCGGCGCGAGGCGCAGCCCGATGAGCGGGAACACGATCACCGAGATCATCCCGGCGCCCACGAGCGCGGCCGCGGTCGAGGACCGCATCTGGTCGGCCTCGACTCCGATCGTCGTGATCGCGACGATCAGCGGCAGGCCGGTCGCGCTCAGCAGCGCGAGCGACGCGCGCGACCGGGCCTCGGGGAGCACCTTCCGGTAGAGCAATACCGGGATCCCCCGGGCGAGCAGCATCGCGAGCAGGAACACGGGGATCTTGAGCATGGCCGTCGGTTCCGCCAACGCGTCGAGGTCGAACGTGATGCCGGTGACGACGAAGAAGATCGGCACCAGGTATCCGAACGACACGGCCTCGAGCTTGCTCTCCATCACCTCGAGCTCCGACTCGGGCGCGCCCGCCACCGTGTAGAGCCGGTAGACGATCCCGGCCATGAACGCGCCGAGGAGGAAGTCGAGCCCGAGCTCGGCGGCGAGGAACGCCATGAACGCGATCGTGAGCAACGCGAGCCGGATGTAGAGCTGCCCCGAGGAGCGCAGCGTCCGGCCGAGCTGGCGGCGGACGTGTCCCGGGTGCACCCGGATCGCGAACACGACGGCGACGACCGATACCACCGCGAAGGCCACGAGCGCGAATGCGGCGTCGCTCGTGCCGGTCTGGCCGAGCAGCAGCGCGATCGCGATGATCGGGAGGAACTCGCCGACCGATCCGACCGCGAGGACGTGTGTCCCGAACGGCGTCGGCAGGAGACCGGCGTCGCGGATGATCGGCAGCAGCGTCCCGAGCGCGGTCGTCGTCAGCGCGAACGCGACGTAGAGCTCCGCCTTGATGACACCGGACGCCAGGAGCAGACCGGCAACCGCCAACCCGATGGCGACCGAGATGAGCCAGCCGGAGATCGCGAGCCGCGCCGGGACACCCCGCACCCGATCGAGGTCGAGCTCGAAGCCGGCGAGGAAGATCAGCGTGGCGAGGCCGAGGCTCGAGAGCAACGAGATCGGCGAAGAGATCTTCACCAGACCGAGGACCTCGGGGCCGATGACGATGCCGAGCAGGATCTCGAACACCAGCGCTGGCAGCTTCAGCTTCGGCGAGATGGACGAGATCAATGGTGCGACGAACGCGACCGCGAGGATCAGGAGCAGCGTGCCGGACGGCGTCTCGAACATCCGCGGAGACGCTACCGACCCACGAGGATCAGGGCGCGGGCTCCTCGACGATCGCCACCGCCCCCGGGCCGGCCCGGAGCGCGAGGAACCGCCGCGTCAGCTCGTCGGAATCGATCCGTCCCGCCCGGTAGTCGGCGAGGAGCCGCGCGCCGCGCGCGTCGAGCCGGCGCAGGAACCGCTCCTGGGCCGCCAACGGACGCGGACCGGCGTAGGCGACCAGCCCCGGCGGCCGGCCGGACAGCGTGCCGACCTCGTGCGCGGCGACGACCCGGAGCCGGGCCTGGATCCGCCCGCGATCCGCCACACGGTGACCTCCGAACACGCCGGCGACGTCGTCGGGGATGCGGGCGGTGAACCCGCGCCGCTCGAGATCGACGAGCACACCCTGCAGGTACCAGTCGCTGTCGGCCGAGTCCGCGAGCAGCACGATCTGACCGGCGTGCGGATCGA
Organism: uncultured Bifidobacteriaceae bacterium; assembly: GCA_964639075.1. Taxonomy (GTDB): domain Bacteria; phylum Actinomycetota; class Acidimicrobiia; order IMCC26256; family JAENVU01; genus JAENVU01. The sequence goes on from CAZXCB010000076.1 coordinate 10,066, forward strand.
ACCGATGGGCGAGCTGGCGCCCGACCGACGCGACCGCAGGCGAGCTCCAGTCGGCGCGGCCGGCCGACGCGACCTGCACCGTCTGCGCGACCGCGACCCCGGCCAGCGCGACGAGCACGACCGTCGCGATCACCACGTCCGCCTCGGTCCGCCGCGCCGCGACCACCGACCAGAGGACCCACACCACCACGGCCACCGCGAGGGCGGCGAGGATCCAGGTCCAGAGCAGCCGGTACTCGTACATGACGCCGACGGTCCGCGCGACCGCGGCGATGCCGAGGCCGGTCCCGACCACGATCACGGCTGCGAGGCTCAGCGCGGCGTGCTCGCGCCGACGCCAAGCGACCACGATCGCGCCCGCGAACGGCACCAGCAGGAGCGGCCAGAGCAGCTGGGTGCGCAACAGCGCCTCGCCGTTGAAGGCCGAGACCCGTCGCCGGCCCGCGACCCAGTCCGGGACGGTCGCGAGCTGACCGAGCACGATCCGGACCCCCTCGGAGAACGTGTGCGTCTCGCCGCCGGCACGACCGAACCATCGCACGATCGCCTCGAGGTTGCCGCGCCCGTGCACCTGGTCCCAGACCGGCAGCGCCCACGCCACGACGAGCACGGCGATCGTGACCCCCGCGGCGCGGAGCAGCCGGCGCCGCCCGGCGCAGTCCGGATCCCGCCAGACGCGCACCGTGAGCACCAATGCACCGAGACCGAGCAGGGGCAGGGTCAGGGGCGCGAACCCGACGTGGGCCTGAGTGAGCCAGGACGCGAGGAACGCGGCGAGGGGCAGCGACCAGGTGCGCCGCTCGGCCATCGCCCACACCACACAGAGGAACAGGCCGAACGGGAGCGTGGTGACGAAGCACACCCACGGGTCCCGGACCAGCTGCGCACCGAGCCCGCGCATCACCACGCTCGCGACGAGCAGGATGGCCAGCGCGGCGCGAGTGCCCCCGAGGCGGCGTCCGACCGCGACCATGCCGACGACCGCGCCCCCGTTCACGAGCAGCGCGCCGATCTCCATCCCGACCGGACGGCCGCCGAAGATCCGGTACGGAGCGACCAGCGTGAAGAAGACGAGCGGGCCGGGATGCGACCACCCGTCGCGCGAGTAGAGGCCGAGGTCGACCGGGTGGAACCCGATGTCGCGCAGGCGCATCTCGGTCAGGGCGTGGTCGCGGATCGTCGCGACCGGCGGGTCGACCAGCGCGGCGACCGCCGAGACCACCAGGGGCACGAGCACGATGGCGACGCCGATCACGACGGCGTGTCGCCACAGGAAGGCGACGTCGGTACGCTCCGCGGCCGACGATTCCTGCCTGTCGGTCCGGATTGCAGTCACCGCGGTGTGGCCTCCTCGGGGGACCGGCGACGGTACCCGAGGGTCGGGGCCCCGGGTGACGCGCCCGTGCAGCAGACTGACCGGACCGCCCACCGGGCACGAGGAGGACACGGTGACGAGGAGGACACGGTGACGAGGAGGACACGGTGACGAGGAGCGACACGACCGGGATCGGGCCGGCCGGGATCCAGGACCTCGCGCGCGACCAGCTCGCCACGCTCTTGCGCGAGTGGCTGCTGCACGGCCACCTCCAGGACCGGGTCGGCATCCCCCTGCTGTACCAGCTCGACGTCGACCGCGAGGGTGCGGAGCAGGTCGCGATCGACGAGTGGATGGGCGCGAGCCCGATCTACTCGGTCCGCATGCAGGAGCTCCTCGGCTTCCGCGGCGACACCGTCGACGTGATCCTGAAGAACCTGCAGTTCGACATCGGGTCGCCGCCGCAGTACATGGACTTCCGCCTGAAGTACCTCGACGACCAGCACGCGGAGTTCTGGCTGGACCACTGCGGCGCGCTGATGGACGTCGAGCCGATGGGCGACGACTGGGTCCACGGCATGTGTCACACGATCGAGGACCCGACGTTCGACGCGACCGCGGTGGCCACGAACCCGCGTGCCGCCGTCCGACCGATCCACCGGCCGCCACGCGTCCCGGCGGACCGCATGCCGCACTGCCACTGGACGATCACGATCGACCCCGCGAACCCCGAGGCCCAGCCCCACCCCAACCTGGAGATCGTGCGCGCGTCTCGGCTGGCGCACCTCGCGGTGACGCCGGTCGCCACCGAGCCGTACGAGTCCCCCGACGGTCTGGTCGGCTACCCCGGCCGGTGCCGGCCCGACCTGCGCTTCGAAGACCTCTCGCGCGAGACCCTGCTCGCGATCCTCCCCGAGGTCGCGATCCAGAGCCACCTGCTGATGCGCAGCTATCTCCTCGCGGTCAGCGAGCGCGTCGGTCCGGACGCCGCCGCGTCACTCGCGCCGCGCGTACTCACCGGCGTCGGTCCCGTCACCGCCGGCCGGATCGCCGCCGCACTTCGGATCGAGGGCGGCGGGCTCGACGCGGTCGCACGCGTGCTCGCGCTGCATCCCACCTTCGCCCCCCCGGGCTACGTCGAGCCGCGCGTCCAGCGGGTCGACGACCTGTCGGTGCGCTTCGCGCTCGGGGCGTCGACGATCTTCGAGGAGGCCGACGACCTCACCTGGCTGGCCGGGATCACCGCCCCCGGGGACCGGTCCGTCGACGCGATCGTGCGCGGTGTGGAGCCGCGCGCGGTCGCGCGCCGCGCGCCTGCGGCCGACGACGAGGTCGTGGCGTGGGAGATCACCGTCGACGCCGACAGCGAAGCGCGACGCGACGAGCCCGAGACCGCGCTCGCCCGGTTCAGCACCGCCGCCACCTTCGAGTTCCGCCCCTGACTCCCGCCGGGCTCAGGCGAAGCCGGGCAGGTACTGGGCCTCGGCGTCGAACAGCTCGAGGGCCATGGCGCGGATCTCGGCCGGGCTGCACACCGCGGCGGTGAGCGGGTCGAGGGTGAGCGCCAGGATCGCGAGCTCCTTGGACCGCTCGATCGCCGCCTGGGCGCCGAGGTCGTAGACCGCCATGTTCTGCGCGCAGATCGCGGCCATCTGCGCCGGCAGCCGGCCGTAGCGCGTGGGGTGGATCCCGGCGCGGTCGATCATCGTCGCCACCTCGACGACACCGTCGTGGGGAAGGTTCTCGACGAGTCCACCACGGTTCGGCACGTTGCCGAAGATCCGGTACGGCACGTCCTTCTCCCGCGCCTCGATGATCCACGACGCGTACTCCCAGGACCGCTTCGCCTCGACCTGCTCCTCACCCGCGAGCATGCGGTCCCGCTGCGCGTCGGCGTCGGCACGCCACTGCGGCCAGTTGCGCGAGTAGAAGTGGGACTCGCCCTCGTACGCCGCGCGCAGGTACCGCTCGCGCAGGTCCGCGCGCTTGCGGTAGTACGGCAGGTACTCGGAGAGATGGCCGCTGCTCTCGGTGATGAACGCGCCGAAGTGCAGCATCATGTCCTTGCGCACGAGGTCGCCCTCGTCCCACCACACCGTCGGCTCACCTGCGAGATCGGCGCGCGCCTTGTCCATCAACATCGGGTACAGGTCGACACCGTCGTGCTCGAGCGTCGTGAACCAGCTCAGGTGGTTGATCCCCGCGCACTCCCACGTGAGATCGCGCACGTCGATCCCGGCCCGCGCCGCGAGCAGCAAGCTCGTCCCCTGCACGGAGTGGCAGAGCCCGACCACCGGCATCGCGGACGTACGCGCGCTGGCGAGGCACATCATGCTCATGGGGTTCGTGTAGTTCAGGACGAGGGCGCGCGGGCAGAGGCGCTCGACGTCGGCGAGCACCTCGATCCACACCGGGATCGTGCGCAGCCCCTTGAACACGCCGCCCGGACCCACGGTGTCGCCGATGCACTGGTCGACGCCGTACTTCGCAGGGATGTCGG
>CAZXCB010000077.1:0-13646 GCA_964639075.1 uncultured Bifidobacteriaceae bacterium
CAGGGCCGAGAGCGGAAGAGATGAGCGCGGCACTTCCATGAGCGACGCGCGCGTCCGCACCAGCATCATCGGTGGGATCGTCCTCGCGCTCTTCGGCGCGCTCGTCGCGCGCCTCTGGTATCTCCAGGTCGCGAGTGCGGAGCAGTTCCACAAGGCCGCGACGAGCAACGCAGTGCGGGACATCCGGGAGCCGGGGACGCGCGGGCGGATCCTCGACGCGGGCGGCAACGTGCTCGTCGACAACCGCGTGGCGAACGTCATCACGGTCGACCGCAAGCTCGACGTGCGCCAGCGCGCCAAGGTGCTCGCGAAGCTCTCGCCGCTGCTCGGCAAGACCGTCACCGAGCTCGAGGCCCGCCTCGGTGACCCTCGGATCTCTCCCTACACCCCGGTGCCGATCGCCACCGACGTGCCGTACGAGACGCTCGCGTACCTGAGCGAGCACAAGACCGACTTCCCGGGCGTTCGAGCCGAGGCGGTGCCGATCCGCCGGTACCCGAACGGCAGCGTCGCGTCGCACCTGCTCGGCTACCTCGGCGAGATCAACGAGACCGAGCTCGCGGCGCCGGGGAACGCGACGCGGTACGACCTCGGCGACAAGATCGGCAAGAGCGGGGTGGAGCTTTCGTACGAGTCCGACCTGCGGGGAACGCCCGGTGTGCACCGCGTGGAGGTCGACGCGGCCGGGCGCGTGATCCGGACGCTCCACTCGACACCGTCGAAGCCTGGCCACGACGTGCAGGTGACGCTCGACCTCGCGGTGCAACGGACCGCCGAGAGCGCGTTGCAGCAGGGGCTCGAAGCGGCACGGAAGGCCAAGGACGTCACGTACAAGAAGGGATTCCGCACGCTGAACGCCCCGGCCGGCGCGGTCGTGGTGCTCGACGCCTCGACCGGCTCGGTGGTCGCGCTCACCTCCAAGCCCGACTTCGACCCGAACCAGTTCGTCGACGGCATCCCCGAGGCCACGTGGAAGCAGTGGCAGGACAAGGCGAGCGGGTTCCCGCTGCTCAACCGGGTCGTGTCGGGCCAGTACGCGCCCGGTTCGACGTACAAGCTCGTCACCGCGGTCGCCGGCCTGGAATCCGGGGTCACCTCGGCGACACGGACCATCAACGACTCGGGCTCCTATGCATACCCGACCGACCCGGATCACCCCTTCCGGGGCGAAGGGGCCAACGGGCGCGTCGAGCTGGGCCGCGCGCTCGCGGTGTCGAGCGACGTGTACTTCTATTCGATCGGCGGCGACCTGTTCTACCGCTGGAAGCACAAGCAGCCGGGTGGTGACCAGCTCCAGATCACGGCGCGCGATTTCGGCTTCGGAGCGCCCACCGGCATCGCGCTGCCGAACGAGGGGAGGGGCCGGATCCCCGACGCCACCTGGAAGGCCCAGATCCACAGCCAGAACCCGACCGCCTTCCCGTACCCGGACTGGCTCCCTGGCGACAACATCCAGAGCGCCATCGGCCAGGGCGACATCCTGGTCACGCCGATCCAGCTGGCATCGGCCTACGTCGCGCTCGCGAACGGCGGGACGAAGTTCTCGCCGCGGCTCGCGGACGCGGTGTACGACACGCGTGGCCACAAGATCCGCGACCTTCCCGCGATCGACATCGGTCACGTGAACATCCCCGCCCGTGACACGATCATGTCGGGGCTGACCGGGGTGGTCGAGTACTCGAGGGGGACCGCCGCCGCTGCGTTCGCCGGCTTCCCGAAGGGCCTCGCCGCGGGCAAGACGGGGACCGCGCAGGTCGCCGGGAAGCAGAACACGTCGTGGTTCGTCGGCATGACGCCCGCGGTCAACCCGAGGTACGTCGTGCTCGCGGTCGTCGAGGAGGGCGGCTACGGCGCGCAGACCGCGGCCCCGATCGTGCGGGCCGTCATGGAGCAGCTCAACCGCCTCCCGGTGTCACCGGTCGCCAACGTCGCCCCACCCACGGGGAACTGAGGCATTCGATGACGGTGATCGTCTCCGACCGGCGGGCCCGACTCCAGGCGTCTCCATTGCGTCACGTCGACCCGCTCCTCGTGGGCGCGCCGATCCTGCTGTCCGGTCTCGGGCTGCTCATGATCTACTCGTCGACCCACCGCAAGCTCGAGGAAGCGGGACTCGATCCCTTCGACTTCGTGAAGCGTCAGGCCGTCGCGATCGTCCTGGGGATCGTCGCCATGGTCCTGCTGACCGCGATCGACTACCGCAAGCTGCGCGACCTCGCGTTGCTCGGATACGGCGTGACCCTGCTCATGCTCGTCGCGGTGCTCGAGGTCGGGGCGGAGGTGAAGGGCGCGCAGGCGCGCTTCGACATCGGCCCGTTCCAGTTGCAGCCCGGTGAGTTCGTCAAGATCTTCCTCACCCTGGTGCTCGCCGGCTACTGCGCGACGCACCAGGACGACATGACGCCGCGGCGACTCGTCGTGGCCCTCGCCATCTGTGCGGCACCCATGGGCCTCATCATGTTGCAGCCGGACCTCGGGACCGACCTCGTCCTCATGGCCATGGCCTTCACGATCCTGACCGTCGCCGGCGTGCGGGCCCGCCACCTGGTCGTCCTGCTGCTCGTCGGCCTGACGTTCGCGGTCGTCGCGGTCCAGGCCGGTGTGCTCGATCAGTACCAGATCGACCGACTGACGAACTTCGCGAACCCCGGTGCCGAGGCCGATCGCTCCGGATACAACCAACAGCAGTCCGAGACGGCTGTCGCCAACGGCGGGTTCACCGGCCAGGGCCTCTTCCGTGGCTCGCAGACCAACGGTGCGTACGTGCCCGAGCAGCACACGGACTTCATCTTCACCGTGGTGGGAGAGGAGCTCGGCTTCGTCGGTGGTGCCGCCGTCCTTGGTCTGTTCGCGGTGATCGTCTGGCGTATCCTGCGGGCAGCACGGCTCGCCCACGACCCGCTCGGAACCTTGATCTGCATGGGCGTGCTCGGGATGTTCGTCGCCCAGGTCTTCGAGAACGTCGGGATGGCGATGGGGATCATGCCCGTCACCGGGCTTCCCCTCCCGTTCATGAGCTACGGCGGCTCGTCGATCATCGTGTCGTTCGCGTGCATCGGACTGGTCGCCAACGTGCGGATGAGGAGATTCAGTTGAGGGCAGCGCGGAAGGCGACCATCGTCCTCGTCGTTGCCGCAGTCGGCGTGCTGGGTGCCTGCAACGACAGCACGGACACCAAGGCCGCGAGGGCGAGCGCGAAGACGGCGAGCCCGCGTGACCGCCGCGGGACCACGTCGACGAGCTCGAGCTCGTCGACCACGTCCACGTCGTCGACGACGGTCCCGTTCAACGGGTTGAAGTCCGGGAGCTCTGGACCGCGCGTCACCGATCTCCAGACGAAGCTGGCCGCGCTGCACTACGACGTGAGCCCGACCGGCAGCTACGACGCGGCGACGATGCACGCCGTCATGGCGTTCCAGAAGGTGAACGGCCTCGGCCGCGACGGCGTCGCGGGTGACCAGACGCTCGGGAAGCTCGCGGCCCCGGTGACGCCGGGTCCGCTGGTTGCCGGCGGCGGATCGACGCGCGTCGAGGTCGACGTCGCGCGCCAGGTGCTGTTCTTCTACAGGGGCGGTGCGCTGTACCGCATCGTCTCGGTGTCGACCGGCAGCGGCGAGCGCTTCTGCGTGAAGGGCCGCTGCGCGACCGCGGTCACGCCCGGCGGCTCGTTCCGCGTGCGCGGCAAGGTGAGCGGTTGGCAGACGGGTGAGCTCGGCAAGCTCTACAAGCCGTCGTACTTCAACGGCAACATCGCCATCCATGGTGCGTTGTCGGTGCCCGGTGGCCCGGCGTCGCACGGGTGCGTGCGGGTGCCGATGGCCTCGGCCGACTGGATCTACGCGTCGTTGCCGGTGGGGACGCCGGTCTACGTGCTGAACGGTCCCCACGTGCCCGCCCCGTTCTCGGATGCGCCGCCGGCGCCGCCTGCGCCGACGGCGCCCCCGGCCACGCAGCCACCGCCGCCACCCCCGCCGAGCACCACGACGACGTCGAGCACCACCACCACGACGAGCACCACGACCACCACTGCGCCGCCGGGACCTTGACCCCCGGCACGTGGCGTGCGTGACGGGCGCCGGGGGATCGGCGGGTAGGATCGACTCCGTCATGACCACCCTCTGGCCGCGGATCGAACCGCTTCTGGCCGGGGTCGAGAAGCCCGCTCGGTACATCGGCATGGAGCGGGGGAGCCGGGCGCCGGTGCATCGCCCCGGGTCCGTCGCGTGGCTCCTCGTGTACCCCGACACCTACGAGATCGGCCTGCCCAACCAGGGCCTCCAGATCCTCTATGAGATCCTGAACGAGCGGACCGACGCGGCGGCCGAACGAGCGTACGCGCCCTGGCTCGACCTCGCGGCCGAGCTCCGGGCGCACGCCGTGCCGCTGTTCTCGGTGGACACGCACCGCGCGGCCGCCGACTTCGACGTGGTGGCGTTCAACCTGTCGGCCGAGCTCGTCTACACCAACCTGCTCGAGTGCCTCGACCTCGCCGGGATCCCGGTGCGCGGCGAGGCGCGTCGAGACGAGGATCCGATCGTGCTCGCGGGCGGGCACTGCGCGTTCAACCCCGAGCCCATGGCCGACTTCGTCGACGCGTTCGTGATCGGTGACGGTGAGGAGCCGGTGGGGGAGGTGACCGACGTCCTCGGCGCGTGGAAGCGCGGCGGACGCATCGGCGGTCGGGAGGCCGTGCTCCACGATCTCGCACTCGTCCCCGGTGTGTACGTGCCTTCGATGTACGACGTGGCCTACGACGGGCCCGCGATCGCCGCGGTCACGCCGCGGCATCCCGACGTCCCGGCCGTCGTCGACAAGCGCACCGTGGCCGACCTCGCGGACTGGCCGTATCCGAAGGAGCAGCTCGTCCCACTGATCGAGGTGGTGCACGACCGCCTCAACGTCGAGGTGTTCCGCGGGTGCACGCGCGGGTGCCGGTTCTGCCAGGCGGGGATGATCACCCGGCCGGTGCGGGAGCGCCCGGCCGACCAGATCCGCACGATGGTCGAAACGGGGCTGCGTCGCACCGGGTACGACGAGGTCGCGCTCACGTCGCTGTCGACCGCGGACCTCTCGGGCGTCGACTCGCTCGTCGCCGACCTCGTGTCCGGCCAGTCGGGGTGCGGCAACGTCGGAGTCTCCCTGCCGTCGCTGCGGGTCGACGCGTTCACGGTGGGGATCGCGAGCGAGATCCAGAAGGTGCGCCGGACCGGGCTCACGTTCGCGCCCGAGGGCGGTTCGTGGCGGCTGCGCCAGGTGATCAACAAGCTGATCACCGAGGAGGACCTCTACGCGGCCGTCGAGGGCGCGTACTCCCAGGGTTGGCGGCGGATGAAGCTGTACTTCCTCGTCGGCCTGCCCACCGAGATGGACGAGGACACGCTCGGGATCGCGGAGCTCGCCCGCAACGTGGTGAAGATCGGCAAGCAGCACACGCGTCAGGCGAGCTGCACCGTGTCGGTGGGTGGGTTCGTGCCCAAGGCGCACACACCGTTCCAGTGGTTCGGCCAGAACGGCGTCAGGGAGACGCGACGCAAGATCGACCTGTTGCGCGACGACCTGCGCGGCACCGCGGCGAAGGTGCGGTGGCACGACGCGGAGGCGTCCTTCGCCGAAGGCATCGCGTCGCGCGGAGACCGACGGATCGGGCGGGTCGTCGAGCGGGTCTGGCGTGACGGCGGGACCTTCCAGGAGTGGAGCGAGCACTTCCGGCTCGACCGGTGGCTGACCGCGATGGCGGCCGAGGGTCTGGATCCGGAGTGGTACGTCACCCGGCACCGCTCCGAGGGCGAGATCCTCCCGTGGGACCACATCGCTGCCGGGCTCCACAAGGATTTCCTCTGGCAGGACTGGCAGGCGGCCCTCGGCGCTCACGGGCTCCCCGACTGCCGGTGGACGCCGTGCTACGACTGCGGGGTGTGCACCGACTACGCGCTCGAGCACGTCGTCGCGTCCAGCGTGCCGCCGGCCGGAGGCAGCCAGGGCACCGGCCAGGACCTGGACCACGGTGGAGCGGTGCCCATCTCCCTCGGCCCCACCCGGGTCGCGTCGTGAGGGGGGACGCGGGGTTCCCGGTGCGGGTCGCGTTCACCAAGCGAGGCAAGGTCCGCTTCATCTCGCACCGAGACGTCGCGCGCGCGTTCGAGCGCGCGTTCCGCATCGAGTCGCTGCCCCTCGCGTTCACACTGGGCTTCTCGCCCCGGCCGAAGGTCAGCTTCGGCCTGGCCCTCTCGGTGGGTCACGAGTCCGATGCCGAGTACCTCGACGTCGAGCTCACCCACCCCGTCCCCCTGGAGCCGCTCGGCCCCGCGCTCACCCGCGCGCTGCCCGAGGGCATCGACGTGGTCGGGGTGGTCGCGCTGGTGGAGCGGGCGCCGGCGCTCCAGGAATCGGTGGCCGCGTGCGAGTGGGAGATGGAGCTCGTCGGCGTCGACGCCGACGTGCTCGACGCGCGCATCGCCGCGTGCCTGGCGGCCGAGGAGCTGCCGATCGAGCGTGTCCGCAAGGGCCGCACGACCACCGACGACATCCGTCCGGCGATCCGCCGGATCGCCCGGCTCGGTGCCACCGAGTCCGGGATCATGATCGGCGCCGAGCTGGCGACCCGACCGACGAGTCTTCGTCCGGCCGAGTTCCTCGCCCTGCTCGGCGACGATCGCAACGTAGGCCGCGTCCGCCGGACGCGGCAGTGGATCGAGCGCGACGGTGGGAGACAGGACCCGCTCGTCGCCGATACGCGCCACGCCTGTGAGGCGCGCGCGTCATGAGAGAAGGCATCGATGTCCGACGAGACCATGGGGACCGGTCCGGTCCCGGAGAACAGCCACATCCCGAGCTCGGCCGGTCCGCCCCCGCGGGCGGCTGAGTCGTCCACCGGCGAAGGGCCACCGGGGGAGGGCGCTCGCGGCGAGGGCGCACCGCGTCCGAACGGCACGCCACGACCCGACGGCGCGCCACGCAAGCGGCGCCGCGGCTCGCGCGGTGGGCGCAACCGGTCGAGGCGTCCGGCGGGATCCACGTCCGCGGCCGGTGGCGGCGAGCCCGGTCCCGAGACGACCCGCCAGCAGAGCGAATCCGGCCCGACCGGATCCGGGCCGGAGCCGTCGGCGCGGCCGGGTGGCGCGAGCGGGCGTCGACCTTCCGAGCCCGGCGACCGGCGCGACGACCGCTCGGCCGAGGACCGGGGCCTCACGACCGAGGACGTCGCGGCCGAGGCCCGGATCGAGGCGGGTCTGGCGGAATCGGCCGCGAGCGACGTCGCCAAGCCCCGGATCGGCGACACCCGGCCGGCACCGACGCCACCGCCGCGGCCGACCGGGAGCGGCGCAGCCGGAGGCGAGCGCGCCGGCGACAGCGGTGGCACGGGCGCCGCGCGCAAGCGTCGGCGTCGCGGTGGTCGCGGTCGGAGCCGGAGCGGCGGAGGAGGAGGAGGCGGCGGCGGCTCGGTCGTCACCGCCACGATCCCCGGCGACGACGGCTCGGTCCTCGACGAGCTCGACGAGGAGACGCTCGAGCGTCGACGCGGTCGCTCCCGCAAGGGACGGCCCACCGGGCGCTACCAGATGATCGTGCACACGATGCCCGACGGGACGATCCAGATGGGTGTGCTCGAGGGTCGTGCACTCGTCGAGCACTACGTCAGCCGTCCCGAGGACGACGCCACGTCGATCGACGGCAACATCTACCTCGGCAAGGTCCAGAACGTGCTGCCGGGGATGGAGGCCGCGTTCATCGACATCGGCACCCCGAAGAACGGCGTGATCTACCAACGCGACGTGCAGTTCGACGCGGGTGAGCTCGATGACGAGAACGCGGGCGCACCGAAGATCGAGAAGGCGCTGAAGAACGGTCAGGCGATCCTCGTCCAGGTCACGAAGAACCCGATCGGGGCCAAGGGCGCGCGCCTCACCCAGGACGTCAGCCTCGCGGGCCGGTTCGTGGTGATGGTGCCGAACCAGCCGAAGACCTACGGCATCTCGAAGCGCCTGCCCGACGACGAGCGCAAGCGGCTCCGCAAGGTGCTCGAGGGGATCCGACCCGAGAACGCCGGGCTGATCGTGCGCACCGCGGCCGAGGGTGCGACGCCGGAGGAGCTCACTCGGGACCTCGCCCGCCTCCAGGACCAGTGGCGCCAGATCTCCGAGCTCGCCGCCCGGTCGAAGCCGGGGACGCTCCTGTACCGCGAGCCGCCCCTCGTCGTGAGGGTCATCCGCGAGGAGTTCACCAAGGAGTACCGAGCGGTCGTCATGGACGACCCGAAGATGTACGAGGAGGTCAAGTCCTACGTCGACGCGATCGCGCCCGAGCTCTCCGAGCGGGTCGAGCTGTACGAGGACGAGCCCCTTCCGATCTTCGAGCGGTTCCACGTCCACGAGCAGCTGCACAAGGCACTCGACCGCAAGGTCTGGCTCCCGTCGGGCGGGTCGCTCATCATCGAGCGGACCGAGGCGCTCACCGTCGTCGACGTGAACACCGGCAAGAACGTCGGGAAGTCGAACCTGGAGGAGACGGTCTTCCAGAACAACCTCGAGGCCGCCGACGAGGTCGCCCGCCAACTGCGCCTGCGCGACATCGGCGGGATCATCGTGATCGACTTCATCGACATGGAGATCAAGAAGAACCGGGATGCCGTCGTCAAGGGCCTGCGCGACGCCCTGGCCCGGGACAAGACCCGGACCCAGGTCTTCGAGATCTCCGAGCTCGGCCTGGTGGAGATGACCCGCAAGCGCATCTCGGAAGGCTTGGTCGAGGCGTTCTCGGAGACCTGCAGCGTCTGTGGCGGGCGTGGTTTCGTGGTCGACGAGGCGATGCTGTAGGCTCCGTCGGTTCTCCAGACGCACTTCTTCCGAGGTTTCCACGCGCCATGTACGCAGTGATCGCCACCGGCGGCAAGCAATACAAGGTCGAGACCGGCCAGCAGCTCGACGTCGAGCGGCTCGGTGTCGACGAGGGCGAGGTCGAGCTCCGGCCGGTCCTCCTCGTCGACGGATCCACGGTGCTCGCGACACCCGGACAGCTCGGTGCGGCCACGGTGACGGCGAAGGTCGTCGGTGCGGCGAAGGGCCCGAAGATCGACGGCTTCACGTACAAGCCGAAGTCGAACAACCGCAAGCGGTGGGGCCACCGCCAGCACTACACGACGATCGAGATCACCTCGATCACGAAGGGCTGAGCCATGTCGAAGAAGAAGGGCGCCGCGTCCTCGCGCAACGGCCGCGACTCCGCGGCCCAGCGGCTCGGGGTCAAGGTGTACAGCGGCACCGAGGTCACCGCGGGCACGATCATCGTGCGCCAGCGCGGCACCCGGTTCCACGCCGGCGAGAACGTCGGTCGCGGTGGCGACGACACGCTCTTCGCGACGACCGACGGTGTGGTGAAGTTCGGCCACCGGCGCGGCCGCAAGCTCGTCGACATCGTCCCCGGCTAACGGGATCGCGCGGGCGAACCGCGGGTCGATCCGGCGACAGACGTGAGCTTTCCGGCCCGCTCGACGCACACTCGAGCCGGAGCTCCAGCGGAGGCGAGCCGCGGCGCAGCGAGCCCCGTCCGCTACTTGGGCAGAGGTGCGAGCGAAGCCGCCGAGATGATGCGAGCGGAGGCGCCGAGATGTTCGTCGACGAAGCGCAGCTGAACGTCCGCGGTGGTGACGGCGGCGCCGGCTGCATGTCGTTCCGCAAGGAGTCGCACACGCCCAAGGGCGGTCCCGACGGCGGCGACGGCGGGTCCGGGGGCGACATCTGGCTCCAGGCCGACCGCAACGTCGCGTCACTCCTCGGGTTCCGGGACCACCCGCACCGACGGGCTCAGTCCGGTACCCACGGCCAGGGCAAGCAACGCCACGGCGCCAGCGGCTCGGATCTCGTCGTCCACGTCCCCGAGGGCACGACGGTCCGTGACCACGGGACCGGTGAGGTCCTCGCCGACCTCGTGCATCACGGTGACCGCTGGCTCGCGGCGCATGGCGGCCGCGGCGGGCGAGGGAACCTGCGGTTCCTCACCAACGCCCGCCGCGCACCGACCTTCGCGGAGCAGGGCGAGTACGGCGAGGAGCGCTGGTTGCGCCTCGAGCTGCGGCTCATGGCCGACGCCGCGCTCGTCGGGTTCCCGAACGCCGGGAAGTCGACCTTCATCGCGGCAGTGAGCGCGGCGAAGCCCAAGATCGCGAACTATCCCTTCACGACGCTCGTCCCGAACCTCGGGGTGGTGCGATTCCGCGACCACGAGTTCGTGCTCGCCGACATCCCGGGGCTCATCGAGGGCGCGGCCGAGGGGCGCGGGCTCGGTCATCAGTTCCTCCGCCACGTCGAGCGGGCCCGCGTGCTCGTGTTGCTGCTCGATCTCGCGCCGATGGACGCCAGGACGCCGGCGGACCAGGAACGCATCCTGCTCGACGAGCTCGGCCGCTACCGCCCCGAGCTGCTCGAGCGGCCGAGGATCGTCGTGGGCGCCAAGGCCGACGTCGCGCAGTTCGACTACGACGGGCCGCACGTGTCGGCGGTCACGCACCAGGGCCTGGACGAGGTGCTCGGGCGCATCGGGGCGCTCGTCGACGTCGCCCGCGCGGAGGAGCCGGTGCTGGACAGCTACGTCGTGCACCGGCCGGTCGAGGAGGGCTTCGCCATCGAGCGGGAGCCGGATGGCGCGTACCGGCTGCTCGGTCGCGCCGCGGAGCGGGTCGTCGCGATGGCGGACCTCACGAATCCCGACGCGATCGAGTACGTCCACCACCGGTTCCGGAAGATGGGCGTGGAACGCGCGCTCGCGCGGGCCGGCGCGCGCGAAGGTGATGTCGTGCGAGTGGGCGACCTCGAGTTCGACTACGTCGAGACAATCTCATGAGAGCCGTCGTCAAGATCGGGACGTCGTCGATCACCAACTCGCTCGGCGAGCTCGACGAGCGGGTGCTCGCCAAGCTCTGCGAGGAGATCGTGACCGCGCGCGCCGCCGGCCATTCGGTGACCTTGGTGTGCTCGGGTGCGATCGCAGCCGGCATGCCGGCGCTCGGGTTGACGCGGCGGCCGAACGACGTCGGCACGCTCCAGGCCATCGCCGCCGTCGGTCAGCCGCGGATGATGGAGCGCATGAGCGCCCGGTTCGCGACCCACGACGTCGTGGCCGGCCAGGTGTTGCTCACGCCCTACGACTTCCTGCACCGCACGCAGTACCTGCACGCGCGTGAGACGTTCGCGCGGCTGATCGATCTCGGTGTCGTACCGGTCGTGAACGAGAACGACACGGTGGCCGACGACGAGATCCGCTTCGGCGACAACGACCGTATCGCGGCGCTCGTCGCGAACCTGATCGGCGCCGACGTGCTCGTCCTGCTCACCGACACGGGTGGCGTCTTCACCGCGGATCCGCGCCAGGACGCGAACGCGTCGCTCATCGAGCAGATCACCGCGGTGGACGAGGCACTCGAGGCGGCCGTCGGTGGCGCCGGCTCCGATCGTGGCAGCGGCGGCATGGCCACGAAGCTCGCGGCCGCGCGCATCGCCGCCTGGTCCGGGGTGCGGTCGGTGATCGCATCGGCCGACAAGCCCGGGGTCGTGGCCGGCGCGATCGCGGGCGAGCCGGTCGGCACGGTGGTGCAGCCGCGCGCCGAGCGGCTTCCCAGCCGCAAGCTCTGGATCGCGTTCGCGATCGGCGCCGCCGGCCGGATCGTGGTCGACGAGGGCGCGCGCCGCGCGCTGGTCTCGGATGGGCGATCGCTGCTGGCGGCCGGAGTGCGTGACGTGCAGGGGCAGTTCGAGGCCGAGAACGCGGTCGAGGTCGTCGACGAGTCGGGGCGCGTGTTCGCGAAGGGTCTCGTCACGATGGCGTCGGACGCGGTGCGGGCCGCCGCGGGCAAGCGCAGCGCCGAGCTGCCCGCGGGGACGCCGAGCGAGGTCGTGCACCGCGACGATCTCGTCGTGCTGCCGTGACGCCCGGAGGAAATCCGGTCGAGAGGCTTGCATCGCGCGTGTGTCCCGGGTCACACTGACGCCGGTCGCTCGCCTGCCGGAACGGGGGGAGGGCCCGAGCGAGTCTCGGGCCCCACGGCGGACGAGACGAAGGGGGCCGCAGATTCCTGCGGCCCCCTTCGCATGTCCGCACACGCGCGAACTCCCGAAGGGCCGCCGCGGACGCCCGTTATGCTCCGGGCCATGTCGGACACGGTCATCGAGCTCGGTCGCCGCGCCCGCGCCGCGTCCCGTGCGCTCGCGAAGGCCGGCACCGAGGCGAAGGACGCCGCGCTCGTCGCCGCGGCCGATCTCCTGGTCGAACAGCGCGCCGAGATCCTCGCCGCGAACGCGGCCGACCTGGCCGCGGCCGAGGCCGGCGGGATGGAGCCGGGTCCGCTCGACCGGTTGCGGCTCACCGAAGCCCGGATCGAGGCCATGGCCGGCGGGCTCCGGCAGGTCGCCGCGCTCGCCGACCCGGTGGGCGAGATCCTCGGTGGCTGGGTGCGGCCGAACGGTCTCGAGATCCAGCAGGTGCGCGTGCCGCTCGGCGTGGTCGCCATCATCTACGAGAACCGCCCCAACGTCACGTCGGACGCTGCCGGGCTGTGCCTCAAGGCGGGGAACGCCGCCCTGCTCCGCGGGAGCGGCACCGCGCTCCAGTCCAACATCGCGATCGCGACGGCGCTGCGCGCCGGGTTCGCCAAGGCTGGACTTCCCGAGGACGCGCTCATCCTGGTGGACGACCCGTCCTACGACGTCGCGATCGAGGTCATGCAGCTCACCGACTTCGTCGACTGCCTCATCCCGCGCGGGGGGCCCGCACTGATCGCGAGCATCCGCGAGCACGCGAGCGTGCCGGTCATCATCGACGGTGACGGGAACTGCCAGATCTACGTCGACGCGTCGGCCGACCTCGACCGCGCGGTCGACATCGTCGTGAACGCGAAGACCCAGCGGCCCGGCGTGTGCAACGCGGCGGAGACGCTCGTCGTCCACGAGGCGATCGCGGATGCGTTCCTGCCGCTCGTGTGCGAGGCGCTGGTGGCCGAGGGCGTCGAGCTCGTCGGCGACGAGGGTGCCCGCGCCCGGGTACCGGGCATGGGCGTGGCGTCGGAGGACGACTTCGCCCGCGAGTTCCTCGCGCTCAAGATCAGCGTGGGGACGGTGCCGTCGCTGGACGCGGCCATCGACCATGTCAACCGGTACAGCTCCGGCCACACCGAGGCGATCCTGACGACCGACCTCGACGCCGCCCGTCGCTTCACGCACGAGGTCGACGCCGCGGCCGTGATCGTCAATGCGTCGACGCGCTTCACCGACGGCGAGGAATTCGGGTTCGGTGCGGAGATCGGGATCTCGACGCAGAAGCTCCACGCCCGCGGTCCGATGGGCCTTCGGCAGCTGACGACCGCGAAGTACGTGGTCTGGGGACAAGGACAGGTGAGGGGTTAAGTGGGCGAGCGATTCGCATCGGTCGACGAGGTGGTCGACCGCCTCCGCACCGTCGACTATCTGTCGGACACCGGGATCGCGGGGGTCGTCTACCTCGCGGACCGGCTCGAGAAGCCCGTGCTCGTCGAGGGCCCGGCCGGTGTCGGCAAGACCGAGCTGGCCAAGGCCATCGCGGAGGTGACCGGCTCCCGGCTCATCCGACTCCAGTGCTACGAGGGTCTCGACGAGTCCAAGGCGCTCTACGAGTGGAACTAC
>CAZXCB010000078.1:0-13555 GCA_964639075.1 uncultured Bifidobacteriaceae bacterium
TCTGCGGCATCGTCGGGGTCCCGCTCGAGGACCACGCGCAGTTCGCGCGCTGGGCGGAGGAGATCAACACGGGGCCGCTCGACCACGAACGGGGCATGGCCGCGTCGCGCGCCATGCGCGCGTACCTCGAGCCGCTCGTCGAGGCGCGGCGCGCCGAGCCGACCGGCGACCTGCTCTCCGAGATGGTCCACGCGGAGATCGACGGCGCCCGGCTCTCGGACGAGAAGATCTACGGGTTCCTGCGGCTCCTGTTGCCCGCGGGCGCGGAGACGACGTTCCGAGTGATGGGCAACGCGCTCGCCGCGCTGCTCGCCCACCCCGACGACCTCGCCCGGGTCGCCGCGGACCCCGATGGCCTGCTGCCCGAGGTGATCGAGGAGACCCTCCGGTGGGAGACGTCGGTGACGATGGTCAGCCGCGTCGCCGCACGCGACACCGAGGTCGCGGGCTGCCCGATCGCGGCGGGGTCGCCCGTGAACGTGCTCACCGGCTCGGCCGACCGCGACGCGCAGCGCTTCGACGACGCGGACACGTGGAAGCTCGGCCGGCCGGTGCAGCATCACCTCGCGTTCGGGACCGGCCCGCACCAGTGCCTCGGGATGCACCTCGCCCGGCTCGAGCTGCGCGCCGGTCTCGCCGCGATCCTCGAGCGGCTGCCGGACCTGCGCCTCGACCCCGACGCGCCGCCGCCGTGCATCCAGGGCTACGCGTTCCGCGGCCCCGACGCGCTCCCGGTGCTGTTCACCCCGTCCTGAGACTGGCGCCGCGCGCGTCTACGCGGGCGCGGTCAGGGCCCAGGGGCGCACCTGCTCGACGATGCTCGCCAGTTCGAGGAGCAGCGGCTCCTCGTGGTGCTTGCCCAGAACCTGGAGGCCGACGGGCAGCCCGCGGACGGTGCCGGCCGGGATCTGCACGGCCGGGTTCCCGAAGATGTTCGACGGGATCGTGAGCGCGCCGTTGTTCCCCGGTCCCACGTCCTTCCCGTTGACGGTCGACGGCAACGGGCCCTTGGCGCCGAACGCCACATCGGGGTTCGTGGAAGCCATCACGAAGTCGACCTCGTCGAAGATCGCGGCCATCGTCTCGTTCATGCGCACGCGTTGGGCCTCGATGCGCGCACGCGCGTTGATGTCGTACATCTCGCCGACCACCTGCATGCCGAAGCGGATCTCGGGCGTGAGGTCCGCTTCGCAGCCGGGGTAGCGGTCGCCGAGGAGCATCACGATCTCGCTCAGTCCCGAGAGCGCCCACTCGTACGACAGCTCGGGCGTCGTCACCGGGACGTCGACGAGCACGAGCCCGGCGTCGGCGATCAGCGCTCGCGCCGCGATGTCGACCGCGGCGGCGACCTCGTCGTCGACGGTCGCGCTGCCGAGGTCGATCGCCACCGCGACCTTCTTGCCGCGCAACCTGCCACGCAGGGTGCCGAGGCCGGCTTCCCACCCCTCGACGCGCGGCAGGCTGTACGGGTCCCGGTGGTCGAAGCCGTTGGTCGCGTCGAAGTAGCGCGCGATGTCGCGCACCGACCGGCTGAGACATCCGCCCACCGCGGTGAGCGACGCCATCACCATCTCGGGGCCCTTCGGAATCCGGCCGTACGTGGCCTTCAGGCCCGGGAGCCCGGTGAAGCCGGCGGGGATGCGGATCGACCCGCCACCGTCGCCGCCCGTCGCGATGGTGACGAGGCCGCCCGCGACGGCGGACGCGCTCCCGCCCGACGATCCACCCGGCGTGCGCTCGAGGTTCCACGGGTTCTTCGTCGACCCGTTGAGCCGCGTGTACGTGAGGTTGACGCCACCGAACTCGGACGACGTCGTGAGCCCGATCGGGATCGCCCCCGCGTCGCGCAGCCGGGCCACCTTGGTGGAGTCGTGCGGTGCGATCTCGTCCTTCAACGGGACCGACGCCTCGGTCGCGGGCCAGCCCGCCACGTGGTCGAGCTCCTTCACGCCGATCGGCACGCCGCCGAACGGCCGGCTCACATCCGCGTTCGCCGCGGCCGTGCGCGCCGCCTCCGGGTCGAGGTGCGAGAACGCGTTCAGCTCCGACGCGTCGATGGCCGCGAGCGTCGCGTCCAGCTCCTCCAGCGGTGACCGCTCACCGCTGCGGAACGCCTCCACCAAGGACACCGCGTCGCCACCCCAAGGTCGATCAGCCATGGAGGGGGAGAGTAGGGGATCAGCCCCCGAACATCATGCGCCACTGCTCGATCGTGGGGAGGCGGAACACGTAGTTGCGTTCGCGTGTCTCGCCCATCGTCGCGGACGGCTCGGGGGAGTAGAGGTGCCCGGGGTAGAGCACGGTGTCGTCGGGCACCGCGGCGAGGCGCTGCGTGAGGCTGTAGTACAGCTCGTCGGAGTCGCCGCCGGGCAGGTCGGTGCGCCCGCAGCCGTCGAGGAACAGCGTGTCGCCCGCCACGAGCCGCCCGTCGACGAGGAAGCACTGGCTGCCCGGGGTGTGGCCGGGGGTGTGCACGAGCGTCACCTCGACCGCGCCGACCGCCACCGTGTCGCCGCCCTCGTGGAGCACGAGGTCCGAGTCCGACGCGCCGGTGACGCGCTTCACGCCGAACGCCTCCTCGCGGTGCACGTGGATCGGCGCGTCCACGCCGTCGATCGCGAGCAGCTCGGCGACCCCTTCGATCTCCCATCCGGCCATCGAGCCGCCGACGTGGTCGGGGTGGTAGTGGGTGACGAGCGCGCCGGTGACGCGCAGGCCGTCCGACCCCGCGATGTCGACGAGCTCCCGCACCGCGTACGCGGGGTCGACGACGAGCGCGTCCCCGGTCTCGCGGTCGCCGACGAGGTACGCGAAGTTCACCATCTGCTGCGCGATCGGATCAGCCGCCGCGAAGTCCCGCCCCGCCAACAGCTGCCGGAAGTAGAGCCGGTCCTGAGTCATGACCCGAAGGGTACGCGCGGCGCCCATGCTCCCGAGCCGGAGCTTGCGGAGGCGAGCGGCCCGGGAGCGAGCCTGCCGAACCGGCAGCGTCGGAGCGCGAGCGTACGGGCAATAATGACGTCATGACCAAGCGGATTGCGTACCGGACGTGCCCGTTGTGCGAGGCGACCTGCGGGTTGGAGCTCCACATGGACGGCGACGAGCTCACGCTCGTGCGGGGCGACAAGGACGACGTGTTCAGCGCGGGGTTCCTCTGCCCGAAGGGCACGGCGCTGAAGCAGCTCGACGCGGATCCCAACCGCATCCGCACTCCGCAGATCCGTCGGGGCGACACGTGGCACGACGCCACCTGGGAGGAGGCGTTCGCGGAGATCGAAGCGCGGCTGCTGCCGATCATCGAGCGCGACGGGCGCGACGCGGTCGGTCTGTACCTCGGCAACCCGAACGCCCACAACCTCTCCGGCATCATCTACAACAAGGTGCTCATCCAGAGCCTCGGCAGCACGAACGTCTTCAGCGCGAGCACCGTCGACCAGATGCCGAAGCAGATCAGCAGTGGGCTGATGTTCGGTGGCGCGCTCTCGGTGCCGATCGCGGACGTCGACCGCATGGACTACCTCGTGATCATGGGCGCGAACCCGTACGCGTCGAACGGCAGCCTCATGACCGCGCCGGACTTCCCGGGCCGCCTCGAGGCGTTGCGGGCCCGCGGCGGCACGATCGTGGTGATCGACCCGCGCCGGTCCCAGACCGCCGAGAAGAGCGACGAGCACCTCTTCATCCGTCCGGGCGCCGACGCGCACTTCCTCTTCGGCGTCGTCAACGTGCTCGTCACCGAGGGGCTGGTGGACCTGGGCCACTGCGCACCGTACGTGGATCGCATGGACGAGATCGAGCGACTCGCGCCGGCGTTCACGCCCGAGGTCGTCGCGCCCGTGTGCGGGATCGACGCGGACGTGATCCGGCGCGTCGCACGGGACCTCGCGACCACCGAGCGCGCCGGCATCTACGCGCGCATCGGCACGTGCACCCAGGAGTTCGGCACGGTCACGTCGTGGCTCGTCGACGTCGTCAACATCCTCGCGGGCAACTTCGACCGCGAGGGCGGGATGATGTTCCCGCTGCCCGCCACCGGCGGCGTGACGGCGGGGAACAAGGGCGGCACCGGGCGGGGGATCCGCCTCGGCCGGCGCACGAGTCGCGTGAAGCAGATGCCCGAGGCGTTCGGGGAGTTCCCCGTCGCCACGCTCGCCGACGAGATCGAGACGCCCGGCGCGGGCCGGATCCGGGCGATGATCACCGTTGCGGGCAACCCGGTGGTGTCCACCCCGGACGCGCGTCGGCTCGACCGGGCCTTCGAGTCGCTCGAGTTCATGGTGTCGATCGACATCTACCGCAACGAGACCACGAAGCACGCCGACGTGATCCTCCCGTCGCCCCGGTCGCTCACCAAGAGCCACTACGACCTCGCGTTCTACTCGCTCTCGGTGCGCAACATCGCGAACTACTCGCCACCCGTGGTCGAGCTCAACGGCGCCGAGGCGCACGAGTGGGAGACGATGCTGCGCCTGTCGGCGCTGCTCGCCGGCCAGGGTTCCGGCATCGAGGCCGCGGCCATGCTCGACGACTTCGCGCTCGCGACCGTCGTCCAGAAGGGCGCCACCCGCAGCGGCGCGCCGATCGAAGGTCGGGACACCGCCGAGCTGATCGAGGAGCTGTCCGCCGACGGCCGCCGCGGTCCGGAGCGCATCCTCGACTTCATGCTCCGAACGGGCCCGTATGGCGACCAGTTCGGCGCCGCCGGCCACGAGGGCGGTCTGTCACTGGCCCGGCTCGAAGCGAACCCGCACGGCATCGACCTCGGTCCGTTGCAGCCGCGCCTGCCCGACGCGCTCGCCATGCCGAACGCGAAGATCGACCTCGCGCCGGAGGCGATCGTGGCCGACGTGGAGGCCCGACTCGTCCCGTCGCTCGACCGGCGTGCGAACGGCGAGATGGTGTTGGTCGGCCGGCGCGACCTGCGGTCCAACAACTCCTGGATGCACAACATCAAGGTGCTGGTGAAGGGCAAGCCGAGGTGCACGCTCCAGATCCACCCGGACGACGCCGCGCGCTTCGGCGTCGCCGACGGTGCGCCGACGCGGGTCCGCTCACGCGTCGGCGAGGTCGAGATCCCCGCCGAGGTGACCGACGGCATCATGCCCGGCGTCGTGAGCATCCCCCACGGCTGGGGTCACGACGCCGCGGGCGCCGACATGGACGTCGCCGCGGAGTACGCGGGCGTGAACTCCAACGTGCTCGCCGACGGCCTGCTCATGGACCCGCTCTCGGGCAACTCCGTCCTGAACGGCATCCCGGTCACGGTCGAGGCGCTCGTCCCCGCGCCCGCCTGATGGGTCAGGCCGGGCCGGCGGCCATCTGGGCCATGCCGGCGAGGAACTGGTCGCAGCTCTGGGTCTTGCCCACGACGAGGTCCTTCTGGGACCAGCCACCGGGGACCTGCTCGGGGGTGTAGTACTCGAAGCCGTCCGGGTCCTCGATCGCGCGCACGATGTCGGCCGCGCAGTCGGCCGCGGTCACGAACGGACCGTCGTACATCCCGGGCAGCTCGCCGGGTTGCAGCTGCCAGATCTCGGTGTCGATCGGGCCGGGGAGCACGAGCTTCACCTTCACCCCGGTGCCCTCGAGGTCGATGCGCGCCGACTCGCTCCAGCCGGCCATCGCGAACTTCGACGCGCAGTACGCCGCCTCGTGCGCGATGCCGAGCCGGCCGCCCATGCTGGACACGTTCACCACGAGCCCCGAGCCTCGCTCGATCATGTGGGGGAGCAGGGCCATCGCCATGCGGATCGGCGACGTGAAGTTCGTCCGCATCGTGTCGTCGATGTCGTCGGCGTCGAGGGTCTGGACGAGCTTGCGCTTGCCGATGGCCGCGTTGTTCACGAGCACGTCGACGCGACCGAAGCGCGTGAGCGCCTGCTCGGCGACGCCGACCGCGGTGTCGACGTCCGAGAGGTCGGCCGCCCACATCGCGGAGTCGGGCGCGTGCTGCGCGCACCGCGCGAGCACCGCCTCGAGCCGCTCGGTGCGTCGGGCCACGATCCCGACCGTCGCCCCCTTGGCAGCGAGCTGGGGGGCGAGCGCCGCGCCGATGCCCGACGACGCCCCGGTGACCAGCACGACCTTGTCGGCGAGCTCCATCGCCCCTCCTCGGCTCAGCGCCCCACGCGCGTCGGATGGTCGGCGAGCGCGAGCAGCTCGTCGTCGCCGGAGCTGTCACCGTAGGCCCACAGCTCCACGGGCCGATCGCCGAGCCAGGCCCGGAGTCGCCTCACCTTCTCGGGGCCCCGCACGTTGCCCCCGACCAGCCCACCGGTGAGGCGGCCCTGCTCGTCGGCCGCGAGCGAGCAGCTGATGACGTGCCCCACGCCGAGGCGCGGGGCGAGCGGCCGCAGGTACACGTCGAGCGACGCGGACACGATCACGATGTCGTGGCCTTCCTCGCGGTGCCAGGCGAGCCGGTCGAGGATCTCGGGGCGGAAGCGGCCCCTGGTCCACAGCTCCTCCGCGTAGCGCGTGCCGGCGTCGTCGACTTCCGCCGCGGCACGCCCGCGGAGCAGCTGCTCGATCAGGTGCGCCTTCTCGACGTCGCGGTCGGCCCGTCCGGCCGCCATGGCCATCAGTCGTGGTGCACGGCGGAGCGCGGTGCGGGTCAGCGCGGCGCGCCCGGCGACGGTCGCGAGGAAGGGGATCAGGGTGTCGCGCCGCGCGATGGTGCCGTCGAAGTCGAAGGCGGCGACCGGGCGCCGGGCGTCGGGTTCGGTCACAGGGGGAGGCGGCGGAACACCACCCGCGGCAGGTGCCGCAGGACCGACATGACCACGCGCATCTGCGACGGGACCCAGATGATCTCGCGCCCGCGGCCGAGACCGGCGACGATCGCGTCCGCCACACTCTCCGGGTCGGTGGCGAGTGGCGCGTCGGCCAGGCCCTCGGTCATCTTCGAGCGCACGAACCCGGGCCGCACGATCATGAGGCGCACACCGCTGCCGACGAGCGCGTCGCCGAGCCCCTGGCAGTACGCGTCGAGCCCGGCCTTGCTGGAGCCGTACACGAAGTTGGAGCGTCGGGCCCGCTCGCCCGCGACCGACGACAGGACCACGATGCGCCCGTGGCCCTGCCGGCGCAGGGCCTCGGCCACCGGGATCAGCACCGACACCGCACCGGTGAAGTTGGTCTCGACGATGCGCAACGCCTCGGCCGGATCGTGCTCGGCCCGCTCCTGATCGCCCAGCACGCCGAACGCCACGAGGACGAGGTCGAGGTCGCCGACGCGGGCCACCGTGTCCGCGACGAATGCCGCGTGGGTCTCCGGCGCGAGGGCGTCGAACTCGACGCACTCGACGGTCGTGGCGCCGAGGGTCCGCAGCTCCTTGGCCGCGGCGCTGAAGGACTCGGGATCGCGCCCGGCGAGGACGATCGTCCGGCACCGCGACCGGACGAGGGCGCGGGCGGTGGCGAGGGCGATGTCGGAGCCGCCGCCGAGGACGAGAGCCGATTGCACCGAGCCGAGCGCGTCGTTCATGGTGAGGAGCCTTTCAGAGTCCGAGCCGGCGGGACAGGTCCGAGGTGATGACGCCGTCGGGATCGAGCCGGTGGCGGACCTCACGCCATTCGGCCAGGCGCGGGTACATGCGCGGCAGGTTCTCGGGTCGGGTGCGGGCGTCCTTCGCGAGGTACACGCGGCCACCGGCGTCGAGGACGACGTCGTCGAGACGGTCGAAGATCTGCGCGAGGTCGGGCCGGCCGACGGGGATGTCGACCGCGAGCGTCCAGCCGGGCATCGGGAACGACAGCATCCCGGGGTTCGCGGCGCCGAAGCGCTTCAGCACCGCGAGGAACGACGGCAGGCTCTCGTTGGAGAGCATCTCGATCGCGTGGCGGAGCTCCCGCTCGCGGCCGAAGGGGACCACGAACTGGTACTGCACGAATCCCCGGGTGCCGTAGACCGACTTCCACTCGTTGACCATGTCGAGCGGGTGGAAGAACAGGCCGAGATCCTGGATCGATCCGCGATGGCTCACGCGGGTCTTGCGGTACCAGAGCTCGTTGAACGCGCGGACGGTCCACGAGTTCACCAAGCCGTTCGGCATCAGCGGCGGCGCCTGCGCGAACGGTCGGGGGTTGAACGCATGGGCCTGGTGACGCATCGCCTTGGGCAGGTCCTCGAGCCGAGCGTGATCGCCCAGACCGAGGATGCCGCGGCCGAGGTGGCGGCCGCGGGCGCTGCAGTCGATCCACGCGACGGAGTAGTGGTAGGCGCTGTCGCTCTCGTCCATGATCGCGAGCATCGCGTCGAGGTTCGCGCAGCGCTTCTCCTCCACGTGGATGAAGCGCGTCTCCACCGGGATGAGCTGGAACGTCGCGTCGAGGATCATCCCGGTCAGCCCCATCCCACCGACGGTCGCCCAGAAGATGTCGGGGGTCTCGTCGGGCGTGATGGTCATCCGCTCGCCCCGCCCCGTGACCAGGGTGAGCGACAGGACCTTGTTGCCGAACGTGCCGTCGCGGTGATGGCCCTTGCCGTGGACGTCGCTCGCGATCGCTCCACCGACCGTGATGAGACGCGTGCCGGGCGTGACCGGGAACCAGCCGCGGGGGACCAGCCACTGCATGAGGTCCTGGAGGCTCGTGCCGGCCCGCGCCGTGACGACGCCCCGCTCGAGGTCTGCCGCGATGATCCCCGACAGCGCGGTCGCGTCGAGGACGAGCCCGCCGGCGTTCTGCGCCGCGTCGCCGTAGGCCCGACCGAGGCCGCGGGCGACCACGCCGCGGTCGGGTGCGTCGAGGATCAACGCACGCGCGTCGTTCTCGGTCAGGGGAGTTGCGAGCCGTGCCCG
This sequence comes from uncultured Bifidobacteriaceae bacterium, assembly GCA_964639075.1. Classification (GTDB taxonomy): domain Bacteria; phylum Actinomycetota; class Acidimicrobiia; order IMCC26256; family JAENVU01; genus JAENVU01. Next base: position 8,802 of record CAZXCB010000078.1, read on the forward strand.
CGTCGGCGCGGTGCCACCCCATCCGGCGATCAGGGTCTCGTCACCCGGGAGGAGGGCCGCGGTGTCAGGCGACATAGAGGCCGATCGCGACGAGCAGCACCCACGCGAAGGCGAGCGACTGCAGAGGGCGGTCGGCGAGCACGACGTCCTCGGGCGCGCCGCCCTGGCCCCGCTCGACGAGCAGCGCGTAGCGGAGGAAGGCGAGGACGAACGGGACGATCGACAGCTCGAACCACACGATGCCGTTCGGGTGGATCTGCGCGTCGAACGCCCAGAGGCAGTACGCGACCATCGCGACGCCCGAGGCGACGGCGCGCACGTAGCCGAGGTACTCGACCGAGTACTCCTCGAGGGTGGCGCGGTGCCCGGCACGTTCGACGCCGAGGTCGAGGTGCTCCGCGTGGCGCTTGCCCGCGACCATGAACAGGGAACCGAAGCTCCCGACGACGATGAACCACACCGAGATCCTCACGTCGACGGCCACCGCGCCGGCGATCAGGCGCAGCACGAAGCCGGCCGCCACCATGCCGAGGTCGATCACCGCGACGTGCTTGAGCCACGACGAGTAGGCCGTCGTGAGCACGACGTAGACGCCGATCACGACGGCGAGTCGCCAGTTCGCGAGGAACGAGACCGCGATCCCCGAGACGAGGAGCCCGGCGCCGACGCCACGGGCGACGTTCACGGGCACGACGCCGGCGGCGATCGGGCGGAACCGCTTCTTCGCGTGGCGGCGGTCGGCCTCGACGTCGAACGCGTCGTTGAGGAAGTAGGTGCCGCTCGCGGCGAGGCAGAACGCGACGAACGCGACGACCGTGTCGAAGATCACCTCGGGCTCGCTCAGCACACCGGCAGCGGCGGGAGCCGCCACGACGAGCACGTTCTTCATCCACTGCTTGGGCCGCGCGGTCCGCAGCAGGCCGGCGGCGAGGGACGGTCGCGGCGTGTCGGCGGGAGGGCTCGAATCGGCGCCCGACGTGCGCGGGGCAGGATCGGCCATCGGGGAATGCTACCTGTCGAGCCGGCGTCGGGATTCCGACTCGGCCCATGCGAAGACGCCCTGGGCCATGAGCGACGGCTCGGCCGCAACGCGGCGCGCGTAGACCTCGGCTCGGGCTCCGTGGACCACCGTGTCGTCGGGTGCGGCGCGCGCGGCCAACTCGACCAGCTGCGCCGCGAGACGCAGGTCGCCATCGGCTGCGACCGCCTCCGCGCGGGCGGCGAGCGCGCGGGCACCGCCGGCGAGATCGGCCACCTCGGTCGCGAAGCGCGCCGCGGGCGCGGGCTTGAGGTGCGACGGGTCGCCGTCGTACCAGCCGCCGTAGAGGCGCCAGACGTTGCGGATCACGAACTCGGGCTCGTCGTAGATCGGGCCGAGGTACGGCTTGTCGAGCAGGTCCGCCGGCGCGCGCACGGTGGTGAGGATGTCATCGAGGGTCGCGCCCTCGTTCATCATGCGGATCGTCTCGGTGTGCAGGTGCTCGAGGAGGGCGGCGGAGTCCTCGAGCGCGGTGCGGATGCGGCCGGCCCCGATGATCGGCAGACCGTGTCCGGGCAGCATGACCTCGGCGCCGAGGTCGGCCATCGTCCGCAACGCTCGCGCCCATTCGATCGCGTACCGCTGGACCTTCTGGGGGTTGCCACAGTTCGGGGATGCCCAGATGAACAGGTCCCCGGTGCAGAGCACCTTGCGAGCGGGCACCCAGAGCCACACGTGGTCGTCGGTCTCGCCGCGGGCGTGATGGCACTCGATCGTCTCGCCGCCGACCTCGAGGTCGACGCGGGTGCGGAACGTCTCGTCCGGGTAGCGGAACTCGGTCGGGAACGTCGGCCGGGGCAGCCGGAACTGACGTTGGTTGATCACGCCGTTGTACCCCGCGGTCTCGCGGTAGCGGTCGAACCGGGCGGTGATCGCCTCGTGCGCGACCACCCGGGGTGCCCGCCATCCCTCGGTGCGCGCCCGCTCCTCGTAGAGCTCGACGCCGAAGCAGTGGTCGACGTGGCCATGGGTGAACACCGCCGTGTCGAGCCGGACGTCGCGCCAGGCGCGCAGTGAGGCGTGCACGGCGGGCGCGGCGAAGAAGCTGCTCGTGTCGGCGAGGACGAGCCCGTCCGTCGTGTCGAGGGCCGCGACGTTCGAGAAGGCCGCGACGAACGCGGTGTCCGGTGCGACCTCGACCAGCTCGCCGTTCCAGCCGAAGAGCTTCTGGCCGTCGGGTGCGGTCTCCCCGGTGAACAGGCGGTCGGCAAGGGCCAGGATGTCAGTCACGCCGCGATTCTTGCTCACGCTCGAGCCGGAGCGTGCGGAGGCGAGCCGCGCCGTAGCGAGCCCCCGTCGAACGACTGCGCAGAGGTGCGAGCGGAGGCGCCGAGAAGGCGGAGGCGCCGAGAAGGCGCACGAGCCATGATGACCGTATGGAGGTCGAGGTCGTCGTCGAGATCCCGCGCGGGTCGCGCAACAAGTACGAGATGGATCACGGCACCGGAGCGATCTGGCTCGACCGGATGCTGTTCACGGCCACCCAGTACCCGGCCGACTACGGCTTCGTGCCCGACACGCTCGCCGAGGACGGTGACCCGCTCGACGTGCTGGTCGTGCTCGACGAGCCGACGTTCCCGGGCTGTCACATCCTCGTGCGGCCGGTCGGGGTGTTCTGGATGTCCGACGAAGCGGGGCCGGACGCGAAGGTGCTGTGCGTGCCGGCCCACGACCCGCGCTGCGCGGCGATCCAGGACCTCGGCGATCTCCCCGACTTCTTCCTCGCCGAGATCGAGCACTTCTTCGCGGTCTACAAGGACGTCGAGCCGGAGAAGTCGGTCGAGACGCGAGGCTGGGAGGGTGCGGCGGCGGCGACGGTCGCGGTCACCGAGGCCCGGGAGCGGTTCGCGGCCGGGCACTGACCGCCGGGCGCTCGGGATCCGGCGGACGATCGCGGACCGGCCGGATCGGCGGGGCGCACCTGGTGGGTGGGGAGGGGGGTCGGCAGCGCCACGCGCCGATCGGCCGGTCCGGTCGTGCCGAGGATGGTGCCTCGGACAACCTGTGATTCGGGTGAGCCGTCGCCGGCCCGTCGGCCGACTCTTTCCCCACCCGGTTGCGAGCAGAATGAGAACGTGTTCTCATTGGTCGATGACGGCTCCCGACCGCACCGACGGTGCCCTCGCGCGCAGCCAGGCGGCGAGACGCCGGCGGGTGATCGACGCCACGCTCGAGCTCGCCGCCGGCGGCGGCTTCGACGCGGTGCAGATGCGCGACGTCGCCGCCGAGGCGGGGGTGGCGCTCGGCACCGTCTACCGGTACTTCGAGAGCAAGGAGCGCCTGCTGCTCGAGGCCAACGTCGAGCAGGTCGAGACGCTCGGGACGCGTCTGGCCGATCACCCGCCGAGCGGCGACACCGCGGCCGACCGGGTGGTGGACGTCCTCCGGCGGGCCACCCGGACCCAGACCCGGCGGCCCGAGGCGACGGCCGCGATGGTGCGGGCGCTCGGGTCCGCCCGCCCCGAGGAGGCCGACGCGGTCGCGCGCGTGAGCACCGCCATGACCGCGATCATCACCGGCGCGATGCACGCAGGTGAGCCGTCCGAGCGCGACCGCGCGGTGGCGCGGGTGCTGAGCCAGGTCTGGCTCTCGTCGCTCATCGGGTGGGTCGGGGGTGTCGACGGGCCCGAAGTGGTCGGTGACGACCTCGAGCGGGCCGCACGGATGTTGATCACGGATTCCTAGAGGGAGCTCGATGGAGACCAACTTCGCCGACATGTTCGAGGCCGTCGTGGACCTCGTGCCGGACCGGACGGCCGCGGTGGTGGTCGGCCGCGACCGCCGGACGTACGGGGAGCTCGAGGACCGGGTCAACCGGATCGCGCATCACCTCCAGTCGGCGGGCGTGCAGCCCGGCGAGCACGTGGGCATCTACGCGTACAACGGCATGGAGTGGGTCGAGACGATGCTCGGCCTGTACAAGATCCGGGCCGTGCCGGTGAACATCAACTACCGGTACGTCGAGGCCGAGCTCCAGTACCTCTGCACCAACGCGGACCTCGTCGCCATCGTCGCCCAGCGGGAGTTCGCGCCGCGTCTCGCCGCGATCCGCTTCGCGCTCCCGAAGCTGCGCCACGTCGTCGTCGCGGACGACGGCAGCGGCGCATCGACCGAGGGGCTCGAGTTCGCCGACTACGAGGAAGCCGTGACCGCCGCGTCACCGGTGCGCGACTTCGCGCCGCGTTCGGGCGACGACATCCACATCATCTACACGGGTGGCACGACTGGGATGCCCAAGGGTGTGATGTGGCGCCAGGAGGACATCTTCTACGCGCTGTGCGGCGGCATCGACGCCTACACCAACGAGAAGCTGGCGGATCCGGGCGTGCTCTCCCGCAAGGTCGCCGAGGGCGGTGGCGGGACCGTGAACTTCACGCTGGCGCCGATGATGCACGGCGCGGGCGAGGTCACGGTCATCCGCAGCGTCATCCACGGCGACACGGTCGTGCTGACGCCGAAGTTCGACGCCGAGGAGACCTGGCGCGTCATCGAGGCCGAGAAGGTGAACGTGCTGGGCATCACCGGGGACGCGATGGCGCGGCCCCTGGCCGACAAGCTCGAGGAGCTGCACGACCAGGTCGACCTGTCGTCGTTGTTCTCGATCGGTTCGAGCGCCGCGATCTTCAGCCAGCCGATCAAGGACCAGCTGATGGAGCGGCTGCCGAACATCGTGGTGGTCGACTCGGTCGGCGCCACCGAGACCGGGATGAACGGC
>CAZXCB010000079.1:0-13546 GCA_964639075.1 uncultured Bifidobacteriaceae bacterium
GGTCGATGAACTCGCTGATCTCCGCGATCGGGAACAGCAGCAGGGTCATCAGGAACGCGAACGCGACGACGGTCCCGAGATCGAGGCCGAGCTCCACGCCCGAAAACGCCGAGATCGCGACGACCGCCGCCAGCGCGATCGAGCCGAACAGGTCGCCGACCGGGAACATCAGCGCGAAGTACCGGCCCGCTTCGCGATGTGCGAAGTAGAGACGTTGGATGCGCTCGTGCAGGCGCGTGCGGGAGCGGTCCTCGAGGCCGTAGGCCCGGACCGCAGCCGCGCCGGTGATCGACTCGGAGAACTCGGCGAGCATGTCGCCCGTGCACACCCGCACCTTGTCGTACGCGACGAGCTGGCGGCGCTGCAGGAAGCGGAGGATGGGGACCACCGGCACGAACGCGACGATCGTCACGACCGTGAGCTGCCACGAGTAGATCGCCATCGTGATCAACGTGCCGATGACGAGCGCGCTGTTCACGACCCAGCTCACCGCGCCCCAGTTCACGAACCGTGCCAGGGTCTCGATGTCGCTCGTCACCCGTGCGACGAGCACGCCGCGCTTGGACTCGTTCTGCTCGGCGACCGAGAGCCGGTGGATGTGTTCGAACACGCGCACCCGCAGCGAGAACAGCGCGCTCTCGGCGGCCTTCACGAGACGCAGGTAGGTGACCCGCGACAGCAGCATCAGCACGATCACGCCCACGGCGGTCGCGATGCAGGCCGTGATCACGAACGTGGCCTGGAACCCGTCTGCGTCGAGGATGCCCTTGTCGAGGACCTGTTGGATCGCGATCGGGATGAGCAGCTTGCCGGCCGCGACCGCCATCGCGAACGCGAGGCTGACGCGGATCCCGATCTTGAGCTCGGGCATCGCGCGCAGGCCGCGCCGGAGCACCGCGAGGCCGCCGGACGGCTGGCGGACCTCGCCGCTCGCAACCTCGGCGCCCGGAACCTCGCCGCCGGCACGGTCGCCGCCCCGAACGTCGGCCTCGCCGCGGTCCGGGCCGCGCCGGGCGTGGGATCGGTCGACGAGCTCGTCGAGGACCGAGTCCGGTGCGGTCTCGGCCAGCGCTTGGAGGGCGGCGTCGTGCTCGGTCATGCCCGCTCCCGGCGCGTGGCGCCAGGCCGCTCGGGCCCCGCCTCGAGCGGTGCCGGAGACCCGCAGCACCGTGCTCTCGCCTCACTCATCGTCGTAGTCGCCGGGGACGACGGCGTCGTAGGCGGAGAGCATCGCGACGTACTCGGGGTCGGTGGCGAGCAGCTCGGCGTGGGTGCCGGCCGCGACGATCCGGCCCGCGTCCATGCGCACGATGCGGTCGGCGAGCTCCACGGTCGATCGACGGTGCGCCACCATCAGCGTGGTCATGTGCAGCTCGTCGCGCAGGGCTGTGAGGATGCGGGCCTCGACGCGCGGATCGACGGCCGACGTCGCGTCGTCGAGCACGAGGAGCTGGGGTCGACGGGCGAGCGCCCGGGCGAGGGCGAGGCGCTGGCGCTGCCCGCCCGAGAGCGTGACGCCGCGTTCGCCGAGCACGGTGTCGACACCCGCGGGCAGCGCCGCGACGAAGCGGTCCGCCTGCGCGACCGCGAGCGCGGCCTCCAGCCGGTCGACGCCGTGATCCGTGCCGACCAGGACGTTCGCCGCGACCGTGTCGGCGAAGACGAACGACTCCTGGAACACGAGCGCGAGCAGGTCGCGGCGGGCGTCACGCCGGAGTCGGTCGGGTGCGAGACCGTGCACGCGGATCGTGCCTCGGGTGGGCGCGTCGAGTCCGACGAGCAGCTCGCACAGCGTGCTCTTGCCGCAGCCGGTCGGTCCGACGAGCGCCACGATCTCACCGCTGCGGATCGTGAGGTCGATGTGGGTGAGGACCGGCTCGCCGTCGGCGTAGGCGAAGTCCACCGCCCGCACGTCGACCTCGGCTGGTGTGGCCGGTGGCTCCGGGTGGTCGTGCGGCTCGGGCGCGTGATCGGTGGCGAGGACGCGGTCGAGTCGTTCGGTCGCGACCACGGCCCGCGGCATCTCCTCGAGGAGGAAGCCGACGACCCGCATCGGGAACGCGAGCAACGTGAACAGCGCCATCGCCTGCACGACGTCGCCCGGGGAGATGACACCCTCGGAGATCCGCCAGCTGCCGACCGCGAGGATCGCGACGATGCCGAGGTTCGGCAGCGCGTCGAGCGTCGGCTCGAAGAACGCCCGGAGGCGACCCACCTCGACCCGCTCGTGGCGCAGCGCGTCGGCCGCGTGGGCGAGCCGCGCGACCTCGTGGTCCTCGAGGCCGAGCGACTTCACCATCAGGGCGCCGTCGAAGCTCTCGTGCGCGATGCCCGACACCTCGCCGACGTGCTGCTGCACGGCCGCGGCGGGCTGCTCGACCCGGCGGGTGTAGAAGCGGTTCAGCAATGCCATGGTGGGGAAGAGCACGAGACCGACGAGCGCGAGCAGCGGGTCGACCGCGAACAGCGCGACGATCGAGAAGATGATGAGCACGACCAGCCCGGTCGAGAACGGCAGCGGGTTCACGGCTTCGGTCGCGGCGAGCACGTCGGAGTCGGCGTGGGCGAGCAGCTCGCCGGTGGAGCTGCCCCGGTGGAAGTCGAGCGGCACCGCGAGGAAGTGGTCCGCGATCTCCCGGCGCAACCAGGCCTGACCGAGCCAGGTGGTCTTGCCCGCGAAGTACCGGCGGGTGATCGTGCCGACGGCGCGCAGCAGGGAGACGCCGACGATGATGCCGACCCACATCCAGGTGGTGTCGCGATCGGCGCCACTCCCAGTGAACGCCGGCGTGAGCACCTCGTCGGTGACCTGCCCGAGCACCATCGTGCCGAGGACCGATGCGCCGGCATAGACGACGGCGCCGCAGATCGCGATGGTGAAGGGCACCGGGTTGAGGCGCACGAACCGGATGAGGACGCGGATCCCGCGCCGCAGGACGTGCTGCGAGGACCGCGGCGCGCGGTCCGGGGCTGCCGACTCCGTCGCCCGCTGGGTCGGGGGCCCGGTCGTGGTGCTCACGGCGCGACGAGGGTGAGCGCGTCGGGCACGAACGCGACGTCGAGGCGGCGCACGTCACCGAGGTAGTCGCCGTCGACCTGGTACGGGAAGGGCTCCTCGCCCAGGATGGTCGCGCCGGTCACCCCGTCGCGATGCACGACGTCGCGCTGTCGGTGCAGTGCCTTCGGCGACAGGAACGCACGCGCGGCCACGCTGAGGATGCTCGGTACGTGCCGTGACCTCACCACGGTGAAGCTGAGCGCGCTGTCGAGGCCGGCCGCGGGTGCCACGACGATCGGGCGGTGACCGAGGTAGGTGTACGGGCTCGTCTTGGACACGATGAGCAGCGTCGCGTCGGACACGGTCTCGCCGTCCGAGAGCTTCACCGAGAAGCGACCGTGCGAGTGGTCGTAGGTGCGCAGCCACGTGTCGAACGCGGCCGCGACGAAGAGGGGATGGGCTGCGTACCGCTTGAACGCGGCACGCCGCTCGACCGACTCGACGACGGCCGCGTCGAATCCGACGCCGCAATGGAACAGGAAGTGGCGGTCTCCGACGCGCCCGAGCCCGATGCGGCGGAACGACCGGCGCTCGAGCGCGTCGAGGAGGTCGCCGACGGCCTCGATCGGGTCGTCGGGGATGCCGAGGGTCCGGGCGTACACGTTGGTCGAACCACCGGGGAGCGGAGCGATCGCGGTCTGCGTGCCGACCAGGCCGTCGGCGGCCTCGTTGAGGGTCCCGTCGCCCGCCAGGACGGCGACGACGTCCACCCCCTCGGCCGCGGCACCCCGGGCGATCCGGGCCGCGTGGCCCCGGCGGGAGGTCTCGGACACGGTGAGCTCGTGGTCCGCGCCCAGCAGCTTCTGGATGATCACGCGCCGTCGGGGCGTCACGGAGGACGCGGTCGCGTTGACGATCAGGAGGACCCGCACGGCGGGGCAGGCTATCGGTCGTGGATTCCGACTCCCTTCGCGTATTGGCCGACGACATCACCCACTGCCGTGCCTGCCCGCGACTCGTCGCGTGGCGCGAGGAGGTGGCCAGGGAGAAGCGGGCCGCGTTCCGGGACGAGAGCTACTGGGGTCGCCCGGTGCCGGGCTTCGGTGACCCCGACGCGCGCGTGCTCGTCCTCGGACTCGCACCCGCGGCGCACGGCGGGAACCGCACCGGTCGCGTGTTCACCGGCGACCGGTCGGGCGACTGGCTCTACGCCGCGATGCACCGCGCCGGTTTCGCCAACCAGCCGACGTCGGTCGGCCTCGGCGACGGCCTCGAGCTGCACGGCGCCTACGTCGCGGCCGCGGTCCGGTGCGCGCCGCCGCGGAACAAGCCGACGCGCGACGAGCGCGATCGGTGTCTGCCGTTCTTCGCGCGGGAGCTCGCGCTCCTCGCCGAGGTGCGCGTGATCATCACGCTCGGCGCGTTCGCGTACGAGGCGCTCTGGGGCCTGTGGCGCTCGCAGGACGTGTCGCTCCCTCGGCCGCGACCCAGGTTCGCCCACGGCCTCGAGGTGGCGACGGCGCCGGCGACGATCGTCGGGTGCTTCCATCCGAGCCAGCAGAACACGTTCACCGGCAAGCTGACCGAGCCGATGCTCGACGAGGTGTTCGCCCGAGCGCGGGAGCTCAGCGGATGAGTCGCAGCAGCTCGAAGGTTCCGTAGACCACCGCGATCGTGCCGAGCACGCTCGCCACGATGATGCGCAGGTGACGGTCCGACGCCCGGATCGCGAGGTGCGCACCGACCCGCGCGCCCGGGACCGCGCCGACGATCAGCGGGAGTGCGAAGAACCAGTCGATGTTGCCGAGGACCTGGTGGGCGACGGTCCCCGGGATCACGATGATCCCGACGCACGCGAGCGACGTGGCGATCGCCTGCTTGAGGGGCAGCCCGACCCAGCTGCTGAACGCCGGGACCATGACGATCCCGCCACCGACGCCGAGGAAGCCCGACAGCACCCCGGCCATGACGCCGGTGACGAGCAGCGGCCCGACGGGCACGACCGGTGGGAGCGGACCGTGCGGGTGAGGCGGGACCGGCGGGCCGTCGGCGTCGCCGACCTCGACCTCGTGGTCGAGCACCGCCGGGTCGACCATGCGCACCGTGCGGTAGGCGGTGAAGCCCATCAGCCCTGCGGTGAGCACCATCTGGACGTGACCCTTGCCGGGCACGATGTCCGAGGCGACCGCGCCCGCGGTGGCGAAGGCGGCGCCGGCCAGCCCTGTGATCAGCACCACTCGACGGAGCACGAGGCCCTCGCGTGCGTAGCGGAGACTGCCCGAGAGCGCGCCGGGGATGATCGACGGCAGCGTGCTGCCGACGGCCTGGAGCGGCGTCGCGCCGAGCGCCAGGATCGCGGGCGTGGAGATCACCGCGCCGCCGACGCCGAACATCCCGGACAGCACGCCGGTGAAGAACCCGGCGACGAGGACGAGGATCACCGTCACCGCGTCCGACATTCGGGCGACACTACCGAAGCCCGGCCGGTACCCTGGGTGGTCATGCCCGAGACCCTTCGCCTCCGTGGCGTCTACGTCCCGCTCGTCACCCCGTTCGCGTCGGACGGCTCGGTGGCCGTCGACGCGGTGAGTTCCCTGTGCCACGAGTACCTCGACGCCGGTGCCGCCGGCATCGTGGCGCTCGGCACCACGGGGGAGTCGACCGCGCTGACGGTCGAGGAGAAGCGCGCCGTCGTCGCGGCGTGCTCCGCGGTGTGCGTCGAGCGCGACGCCCAGCTGATCGTCGGTGCCGGCACCAACAGCACCGCGACCACGGTCGCGAACGTCGAGACGCTCGCGGAAACCCCGGGGCTCTCCGCGGTACTCATCGTCGTCCCCTATTACGTGCGCCCGTCCGAGGCGGGGATCGTCGCGCACTTCCACGCGGTCGCCGACGCGTCGCCGGTCCCGCTCGTGCTCTACAACATCGCCCTCCGCACCGGCCGCAACCTCTCCGCCGCGGGCGTGCTCGCCGCGGCGCAGCACCCGAACATCGCCGGGATCAAGCAGGCCGCGACCGGGCTCGACCTCGACACGCTCGAGCTGCTGCGCGGCGCGCCCGACGACTTCGCCGTGCTCGGCGGCGAGGATCCGTTCCTCTACCCGATCGTGCTCATGGGCGGCGTCGGCGCGATCTGCGCGTCGGCCCACGTCTGCACCGAGCAGTTCGTCTCCATGATCGAGTGCGGTCTGGCCGGCAAGGTCGACGAGGGCCGCGCCCACGCCGAGGCGCTCCTGCCGGTGGTGCAGTCGTGCTTCACCGAGCCCAACCCCGCGGTGTTCAAGGGCGTGCTGCACGCCCAGGGCCGGATTCCCACGCCCGACGTCCGCATGCCGCTCACCAACGCCTCCGCCACCGCGGTCGAGGGCGCCCTCGCCGCCATCGCCACGGTCCGGTAGCTACGGCGCCTCGGCTGCCCCCCGGTTGGGTCGAGCCACGACTTTGTGTCAGTTGTCGGGGCCGGAGGCCGGAGACGTGTCACAAAGTCGGAGTTGGGCGAATCCAACGTGGCGTCGGGCACATTCAATACGAGACGGTTCCGTTTCGGATTAGGTTCACCGCACCCCGACGTCCCACCAGCCCCCGAGGTGCACCGTGCTGAGCCAGACCCACATCCAGGAGCACGCCTACCGCCGGCGCTGGGCGATCCTCGTCGTGCTGTGCGTGAGCCTGCTCGTGATCGTGCTCGACAACTCGATCCTCAACGTCGCGATCCCGACGCTGATCCGCGAGCTCGACGCGACCAACAGCCAGGTCCAGTGGATGGTCGACTCGTACACGCTCGTGTTCGCGGGCCTGCTCCTGACGATGGGCGCGCTCGGTGACCGGTACGGCCGACGCGGCGCGCTCCAGGCGGGCTACGTCCTCTTCGGACTCGGGTCGCTCGCGTCGGCGTTCGCCACCAGCGCGGAGCAACTGATCGCCACGCGCGCGTTCATGGGCATCGGCGGCGCGCTGATCATGCCGGCGACGCTGTCGATCATCACCAACGTGTTCCCGCCGGCCGAGCGCGGCCGCGCGATCGGTGTGTGGGCCGGCACCGCGGGCATCGGCGTCGCGCTCGGCCCGCTCACGGGCGGCTTCCTCCTCGAACACTTCTACTGGGGCTCGATCTTCCTCGTGAACCTCCCGATCGTCGTGTTCGGGTTGATCGCCGGCTTCGTGCTGATCCCGACGAGCAAGGACCCGTCGGCGCCGAAGCTCGACCCGGTCGGCGCGCTGCTGTCGATCGCGGCGCTGATGGCGATCGTCTACGCGCTGATCGAGGCGCCCGACAAGGGCTGGACCGCTCCGAGCACCCTCGCGGTGCTCGGCGGCGGGCTCGTCCTGCTCGGAATCTTCGTGTGGTGGGAGCGCCGCTCGACCCACCCGATGCTGGACGTCCGCTTCTTCCGCAACCCGCGGTTCTCCGCGGCGAACGCGGCCATCACGATGACGTTCTTCGCGATGTTCGGCTCGATCTTCATGCTCACGCAGTACATGCAGTTCACGATCGGGTACACACCGCTCGAGTCGGGGATCCGCATGCTGCCGTACGCCTTCACGATGATGATCGTGGCGCCGACGAGCGCGCGCGTCGTCGAGCGGATCGGCTCGAAGTTCACGGTCGCGCTGGGACTCGGGCTCGCGGCGCTCGCGCTCGTGCTGATGACCGGGCTCACCATCGACACCGAGTACGTCGACATCGCGTGGCGGTTCGTGATCCTCGCCGCCGGCATGGGGCTCGTCATGGCGCCCGCGACCGATTCGGTCATGGGCTCGCTGCCGCTGGCCAAGGCGGGGGTCGGCTCGGCTGTCAACGACACGACCCGCCAGGTGGGGGGCGCGCTCGGCGTCGCGATCATCGGCAGCGTGGTGTCGTCGGTCTACGGATCGAAGATCGGCGACTTCTTCGCCGGCAAGCCGGCGCCCGAGGCGGCGGTCGAGACCGCGAAGAACTCGCTCGGCGGCGCGATCGCGGTCGCGGGTGACCTTGCGAAACAGCCGATCCCGGGCGCGAAGCAACTGTCGGGGTCGCTCGTGGCCACCGCGAACCAGGCGTTCGTCGACGCGTTCCACTGGGGCGTGATCTGCGGCGCGGTCGTGCTGATCGTCGGCGCGCTCGTCGTGCTCAAGTACCTGCCGGCCCGTGCCCGGCCCGCGGATGTCATCGGCCAGGTCGACGCGCTCGAAGCCGAGGGTGTGCTGCAGTGAGCGGCCGGCCCAGGAGCACGGAGGCCGACGAAGGCATCCTCGCCGCGGCCATGGAGCTCTTCTGCGAGCAGGGCTACGACGCGCTCTCCGTCGAGGGCGTGGCGTGCCGTGCCGGGGTGGGCAAGTCGACGATCTACCGGCGCTACCCGTCGAAGCTCGACCTGGTGATGGCCGCGATCGACCGGGCGAAGGAGGGCATGATCCCGACTCCGGACACCGGATCGTTGCGGGACGACCTCCAAGCCTTCGCGGCCGGTTACACCGCGATGCTCCACAGCCCAACTGTCGGCCGCGCCATCCCGATGATGCTCGCGGCGAAGGTGCGGAGTCCCGAGCTCGCCGCGGCCCACGAGGCGTTCGTCTCCGGTCGGCGTTCCGCGATCTACTCGGTCATCGAACGCGGCATCGACCGCGGCGAACTCCCGGCCGATTCGGACCCGACCGTCATCGCCGACATGCTCACGGGTGCGCTGTTCTCACGGGTGTTCGTCACCGGCCAACCCGTCGACGACGTCTACGTGAAGTCCCTCGTCGACCGCCTACTCAGCTGAGGTCGGCGAAGGCGTCGAGGAACAGCTGCTCCTGCTCGCGGTCGTGGACCGCGCTGCTGCCGCTCGCCGGCGACGGTGACGGTGGTCGCGCCACGTGGCGCAGCTGGGCCCGGTCCCGCAGGATCCGATGGAGCTTGCCGTGGACGAAGTTCCAGGCGCCCATGTTGCCCGGCTCCTCCTGGACCCACCAGACCTGCTCACAGCCTGTGTACTTGTCGGCGAGCGCGACGAGCTGCCGCTCGGGCCAGGGGTAGAGCTGCTCGACGCGCACGACCGCGACCGGCGCACCGAGCTCGTCGCGCCGGTCCATCAACTCGTGCGCGATCTTGCCGGTGCACAGCAGGACGCGCCGCACCGTGGCGGGGTCACCCGTGAGGCGGTCGTCGTCGAGCACCTCACGGAAGCTGCCGGTCTCGAGCGCGCCCGCGGGCGACCGCGTGGCGGGGACACGGAGGTACTTCTTCGGCGTGAAGCACACCAGCGGCTTGCGCGTCGGCGCGAGCACCTGGCGACGCAGGACGTGGAAGTACTGCGCCGCGGTGGTCGGGTAGCAGACGCGCAGGTTGTTCTCGGCGCAGAGCGCGAGGAACCGCTCGATGCGGGCGCTCGAGTGCTCGGGGCCCTGGCCCTCGAAGCCGTGGGGGAGCAGCAGCGCCAAGCGCGACTGCTGACCCCACTTGTCCTCGGCGGAGACCACGAACTGGTCCACGATGATCTGCGCGCCGTTGATGAAGTCGCCGAACTGGGCCTCCCAGCCGACCCACGCGTCGGGATCCGCGATGGAGTAGCCGTACTCGAAGCCGAGCGCCGCGTACTCGGAGAGCACCGTGTCGTAGAGCATGACCGGGGCCTGGCCGGCGGCGATGTTCGAGAGCGGGCAGTGCTCGGTCTCGTCCGCGGCGTCGACGAGCACGCCGTGGCGCTGGCTGAACGTGCCGCGCCGCGTGTCCTGGCCGGCGAGGCGCACGGGGCTGCCCGCGAGCGCCAGCGTCCCGAAGGCGAGGGCCTCGGCGAGCGCCCAGTCGATCTGGTCCTGCGCGAAGTCGGTCGCCCGCGTGCGCAGGATGCGCTCGAGCTTCGGGCTCACCCGGAAGTCGTCGGGCCAGCGCACCAGCGCGTCGACGACCTGCTCGAGCTGCGGTCGGGCGACCCCGGTCTCGACCGCGGGCTCGACGTCGTCCCCCATCACGACGTTGACCGGGATCGTCGGCGGTCCGGAGGAGTGCGTCTCCTCGAAGGCGTTGTCGAGCCGCGCGTGGAAGTCGTCGAGCGCCTCCTCGGCCTGCGCGAGGGTGAGGTCACCGCGGTTCACGAGCGTCTCGGTGTAGAGCTTGCGCACGCTGCGATGCTCCCGGATGAGGTGGTACATCCCGGGTTGGGTGAACGCCGGCTCGTCGCCCTCGTTGTGGCCGTACTTGCGATAGCAGACCATGTCGACGACGACGTCCTTGTGGAACTCCTGGCGGAAGTCGTACGCGAGCCGCACGACGCGCACGCAGGCCTCGGGGTCGTCGCCGTTCACGTGGAAGATCGGCGCCTGCACCATCTTGGCGACGTCGGTCGCGTAGACGCCGGAACGGCCGAGCTCGGGCGCGGTCGTGAACCCGAGCTGGTTGTTCACGACGATGTGGACGGTCCCGCCGACCTCGTACCCGGGCACCTCGCTCAGGTTGAACGTCTCGGCGACCACGCCCTGGCCGGCGAACGCGGCGTCGCCGTGCACGAGCACCGGCAGCACGTGCCGGCGCTCGGCGTCGGCACGCCGGTCTCCGGCCGCCCGGGCCATGCCTTCCACCACGGGGTCGACGGCCTCGAGGTGGCTCGGGTTCGACGCCAGGGTCACCCCCACGCGCGCGCCGGTCGGTGCCACGTGGGTGCCGCTCGCACCGACGTGGTACTTCACGTCGCCCGAGCCCTGCACCGACGACGGGTCCAGCGCGCCCTCGAACTCACGGAAGATCTGGCCGTAGCTCTTGCCGACGGTGTTCACGAGCACGTTGAGCCGGCCGCGGTGCGCGGTGCCGAGCACGACCTCGGACATCCCACCCTCGGCCGCGGCGGAGAGGAGCGCGTCGAGCATCGGGATCAGCGACTCCGCACCCTCGAGGCTGAAGCGCTTCTGGCCGAGGTACTTCTTGCCGAGGAAGCTCTCGAACGCCTCGGCCGCGTTGAGCCGGTCGAGGATCCGGCGTTGCACCGCGGCGTCGGGCGCGGCAACGGGTGCCTCGACCCGTCGTTGCACCCACTCCTTGTGCTCGGGATCCTGCATGTGCATGAACTCGACGCCGACCGTGCGCGCGTACGCGTCACGCAGCACACCGAGGATGTCGCGCAGCGGCATCCTCGTGCGGCCGACTGCTCCCGCACCGAGGCTGCCGACGGGGAACTCGCGGTCCAGGTCCCAGATGCTCAGGCCGTAGTGGGTGATGTCGAGCTCGGGGTGCGTGTCGGGCGGGCGGCGGCCCAGCGGGTCGAGGTTCGCGATCAGGTGGCCGCGGACCCGGTACATGTTGATGAGCTGGTGGACGTGCACCACCTTCTCGTTGTGCGCGGCCTCGTCGTCGAGCGGGCTGGTGTCGGTGCTCCAGCGCGCCGGCTCGTACGGCACGCGGAAGCTCTGGAAGATCCGGTCGTAGAACCCGTGCTCGCCCAGCAGCAGGTCGTGGACCACCCGCAGGAACTCGCCGCTCTCGGCTCCCTGGATCACCCGGTGGTCGTACGTGCTCGTGAGGGTGATGACCTTGGAGATCCCGAGGCGAGCGACGGTGCGCGGATCCGCGCCTTCGTACTCGGCCGGGTAGCCGATCGCCCCGACGCCGAGGATGAAGCTCTGGCCGGCCATGAGTCGCGGCACCGAGTGGACCGTCCCGATCGTCCCCGGGTTCGTGATGGTCGCGGTCGTGCCCGCGAAGTCGTCGGCGGTGATCGCGTTGGTGCGGACCTTGCGGATCAGCTCCTCGTAGGCGGCGAAGAAGCCCGCGAAGTCGAGCGCGTCCGCCCCCTTGATGTTCGGGACGAGCAGCGTGTGCGAGCCGTCGGACTTCGTGACGTCGACGGCGAGTCCCAGGTGGACGTGGCTGTGCCGGACCACGACCGGGTTGCCGTCCACGGTCGCGAAGCCGAGGCCCATCGCCGGGACCTTGGCGATCGCCTCGACGGCCGCGAACGCGATGAGGTGGGTGAAGCTGACCTTGCCGCGGGCGGTGCGGGTGAGGTGGTTGTTCAGGATCTGGCGGTTGACCTCGAGCAGCTTCGCGGGGACGTTGCGCACCGACGTCGCGGTGGGCACACCGAGGCTGGCCTGCATGTTCTCGACGATGCGCGCCGCGGCACCCCGGATCGGGCTCGTGTCGTCACCGTCGACGCCGGGTGCCGCGGCGGGGACCTGCCGGGACGCGTAGTCGGAGAAGAACTCCTGCCACGAGGGCGCGACGGACGTGGGGTCCGCCAGGTAGTGGCGGTACATCTCGTCGACGAGGCCCGAGTTGGGTCCGAGGTCCTCGAACGTGTCCGTCACACGGCGGAGGGTACGCCGTCTCGTCCGCTCTTGCGCCTTCGGCGCCGCAGCGTCAGCGGCGCAGGAGCTCCGCGGTCTGGAACGCGAGGTCGAGCGACTGGCGGGCGTTGAGTCGCGGGTCGCACATCGTCTCGTACCGCTGCTCGAGGTCCGCGCCGAGGACCTCCTCGGTGCCGCCGAGGCACTCGGTGACGTCCTCACCGGTGAGCTCGACGTGCACACCGCCCGGCCACACCGCGGCCGCTTCGCAGGCCGCGAAGTAGCCGCGCAGCTCCGCCATGACGTCGTCGAAGCGGCGGGTCTTCAGCCCGCTCTCGTGGGTGAACGTGTTGCCGTGCATCGGATCGCACATCCACACGACGGGTTGTCCGGTGTCCTTCACCGCGTCGATGATCGGCGGCAGGTGCTCGGTGACGAGGTCCTTGCCCATCCGGCTGATGAGCACGAGGCGGCCGGGGCGGGCCTCGGGGTTCAGGCGCTTGCAGAGCGCCACGACCTCGTCGGCGCCGACCGACGGGCCGAGCTTCACGCCGATCGGGTTCTGCACGCCGGCGAGGAACTCGACGTGCGCGCCGTCGAGCTGGCGGGTCCGGTCGCCGATCCACAGCAGGTGGGCGGAGCAGTCGTACCAGTCGCCGCTGAGGGAGTCCTCACGCGTGAGGGCCTCCTCGTAGTCGAGCAGGAGGGCCTCGTGCGACGTGTACGCGTCGACCTGGTGGAGCTGGAGCTCGGCGTCGAGGTCGATGCCGCACGCGGCCATGAACCGCAGCGCGCGGGCGATCTCGTCCGCGAGGTGCTGGTAGCGGCGCCCTTCGGGACTCGACGTGACGAAGTCCTGGTTCCAGGCGTGGACCTGGGCCAGGTCGGCGTAGCCCCCCTTGGTGAACGCGCGCAAGAGGTTCAAGGTGGACGCGGCCTGGTGGTAGCCGCGCACGAGGCGCCCGGGATCGGGCCGCCGTGCCGCGGCGTCGAAGGCGAAGTCGTTCACCATGTCGCCGCGGAAGCTCGGGAGCTCCCGACCGTCACGGACCTCGGTCGCCGACGAGCGGGGCTTGGCGAACTGCCCGGCGATGCGCCCGATCTTCACCGTCGGGACACCCGTGCTGTACGTGAGCACGACCGACATCTGCAGGATGATCTTGAGCTTGTCGCGGATCGAGTTCGCCGAGAAGGCGTCGAAGGACTCGGCGCAGTCGCCGGCCTGGAGCACGAACGCCTTCCCCTCGCTCGCGAGCGCGAGCGATTCGGTGAGCGTGCGCGCCTCGCCCGCGAACACGAGCGGTGGGA
>CAZXCB010000080.1:0-13502 GCA_964639075.1 uncultured Bifidobacteriaceae bacterium
CCCCGCTCGCGTCGATCACGAGCGCCCAGTCGATCTCGACCCGGACTCGGCGGGACGTCTACCGCGGGTACGCGGCGGACCTGATGACCGAGGACCTCGACGAGCTGCGCGTCGCCGAGGCAGACGCCCGTGACGCACGCCGAGCCCTCCGCGAGCGCCGCGACTCGGTCGCGCGGGCTCAGGCGGCCGTTGAGCAGGAGCGCGCCCGGGTCACGACCCAGCGCCAGGTCCAGCTCGGCGCGGTCGCGACGGTGCGAGCCGAGGAAGCGCGTGAGCAGGCCGCGCTCGCGGCGGCGCGCAGCCGCCGTGCCGAGTTCGAGCGCGCCGCGGCCGCGAGCCGGGTGGCGTCGGGAACGATCGAGCAGATGCTCCGGACGCGTCCGGTGTCCGGTGGCCGACCGGGGACGTTGCGCATCCCGGCCGACGGTCCGCTGTCCTCACGGTTCGGCCCGCGCCTGCATCCGATCTTCCACACGATGCGGATGCACAGCGGCATCGACATCGGAGCGGGCTACGGCGCACCCGTGCGCGCCGCGGCCGCGGGCACCGTGGTCGTCGCGGGTCCCGCGTCGGGGTACGGGAACGCGATCGTCATCGACCACGGCGGCGGCCTCGCGACGCTCTACGGACACCTGTCGCGGATCGTCGTGCGCACCGGGGCGCGCGTCGGCGCCGGGCAGCAGATCGGCGCGGTCGGCAACACCGGGAACTCGACCGGCCCCCACCTGCACTTCGAGGTGCGCGTGAACGGCACCCCCGTCGACCCCCTCGGCTACCTGTAGCCGTCCGGCAATCGCGCAGAGGCGCGAGCGGACGAGCAGTCAAGAAGGTTGGGGGACCCAGCGGAGGTAGGGCTTCTCGGCGCGCCAGCCTTCGGGGAACTTCTCCTTGGCGGCGTCGTCGGAGACGGATGCCGCGATGATGACGTCCTGGCCGGGCTTCCAGTCGACCGGCGTGGCGACGGAGAACCCTGCCGTGAGCTGGAGGGAGTCGATGACGCGGAGCAGCTCGTCGACGTTGCGGCCGGTCGTCTGGGGGTAGGTGATGATCAGCTTCACCTTCTTGTCGGGACCGACCACGAACACGGAGCGGACGGTGACCTTCTCGTTCATGGCCGGGTGGATCATGTCGTAGAGCTCCGCGACCTTGCGCTCGGGGTCCGCGATCAGCGGGTAGTTGAGTGCGGTGCCCTTGACGTCGGCGATGTCGGGGGCCCACCCGGTGTGCGACTCGAGTGGGTCGACCGACAGGCCGATGAGCTTCACGTTGCGCGCGTCGAACTCGCCCTTGCGCTTGGCGAGCTCACCGAGCTCGGTGGTGCACACCGGGGTGAAGTCGGCCGGGTGCGAGAA
This sequence comes from uncultured Bifidobacteriaceae bacterium, assembly GCA_964639075.1. Taxonomy (GTDB): domain Bacteria; phylum Actinomycetota; class Acidimicrobiia; order IMCC26256; family JAENVU01; genus JAENVU01. Next base: position 1,353 of record CAZXCB010000080.1, read on the forward strand.
CAACAGTCCCCAGCTGTCACCGAGGTAGTCGTGGAAGCCGACGGTGCCTTCCGTGGTCTCCGCCGTGAAGTCGGGAGCCTCGTCGCCGAGTCGGAGCGTCATGGTCATACCTCGTTGCGCTGGGTGGGTGGTCCTCGGGTCGCGGAACGTAGCGCGGGCGGACCCGAAAGTCGAGTGAAATGGTCAGGAAATGTGACGTGGCGTCGGGCACGTTGCGCCGGCGCCGGCGTCGGTGCCGCGATCGGCCGCGATCGGACCCGCGATCGGACCCGCGATCGACCTGCGATCGGCCGCGCGTCGCGGCACGAGCAGGGCGCGCGTGCGGCGATCGCGGTGCCGTTCGCGTCGGCGTCGGCCCGGCGAAGTGATCGCCGCTCTCCCGCCCTCATGCGGGGCATTCCGAGTTGACTCCACCCTGCGGATGCGCTCGGATGCGGCCCATGGCGGGGTACTCGGGGACGCCACTCCCCAAGAAGCTGGGCATCAAGGAGGATGCGCTCGTCGCGTTGCTGGCATCGCCCCCCGGCTTCGAACGGGTGTTGCGGCCGTTGCCCGACGGAGTCGAGATCCGTAACCAGGCGCGCGGCCGCTTCGACGTCATCGTGTTCTTCGCGACTCGTGAACGCGAGCTGGCGCGGCGGTTCCCGGTCATGGCGCGCGCGCTGCAGCCCGACGGCGGGCTCTGGGTCGCGTGGCCGAAGAAGAAGAGCTGCGTCGCGACCGACCTCACCTTCGACCCCGTGCAGGAGATCGGTCTCGAGGCCGGCCTGGTCGACAACAAGGTGTGCGCGATCGACGACACGTGGTCGGCGCTGCGCTTCGTCCATCGGGTCGCCGATCGTCCGGGGCGTGGCTGACCGGTGTGCGGTCGGTACGTCCAGACCTCGTCCCCGACGGTGTTGGCCGAACACTTCCACGTCGACGAGATCGCGCTCGACGAGCCGGCGGCGCCGAGCTGGAACGTCGCGCCCCGGGCCGAGGTGCTCACGATCGTCGACAAGGACGACGTGCGCCGGCTGGGCCGGATGCGGTGGGGACTCGTCCCGTCGTGGGCGGAGAGCCCGGCGATCGGCGACCGGATGATCAACGCACGAGCCGAGTCCCTGCTCGAGAAGCCGGCGTTCCGGACGGCGTTCGAGCGCCGCCGCTGCATCGTGCCCGCGGACGGCTTCTACGAGTGGGAGTCGGTACCCGGTCGGGGCAAGCAGCCGATGTACATCCACGCACGTTCGGGGGAGCCGCTCGCCTTCGCAGGGCTGTGGGAGGTGTGGCGTGACGACTCGGTGCCCGACGCGCCGTGGCTGCGAACGTGCGCGATCGTCACGACCGACTCCAACGCGACCGTCGCGCCGATCCACGACCGCATGCCGGTGATGCTGCCGACCGAGGGGTGGGATGAGTGGCTCGATCGCGACGTGCGCGATCCGGGGGCGCTCGTGAAGCTGCTTCGACCGGCGCCCGACGACCTGCTCGAGCTCTGGCCGGTCGGCACGCGCGTGAACTCCGCGCGCAACGACGACGCGACGCTCATCGAGCGCGAGGACCCGCTCACGCTGTTCCCCTGACGGACGATCGACGCGCGCCGTAGTGTCCGGCGATGGAGCAACACGAGTATCTCGAGGCGATCGTCGCGCACGCCGGCGCGCTCGCGGTGGCGGCACGCACGGTTGGTCCGGACCATGCGGTCCCGGCGACCCCGGAGTGGTCGATGGCCAAGCTGGTCAAGCACACCGGTACGACCCACCGGTGGGCTCACGCGATCGTCCTCTCGGGCGCGTTCGCGAACCCTGGTGATCTCGACCTCGGGCTCCCGCCCGACGAGGCCGCATTGCCGGACTGGCTCGAGCAGGGCGCGGCGGCGCTCGTCACGACGTTGCGGAGCGCGGACCCGGACGCGGCCGCCTGGAGCTGGGGTCTCGACCAGCATGTGCGGTTCTGGTCTCGGCGGATGGCCCACGAGACCGCCGTGCATCGCTGGGACGCGCAGACGGCGACCGGGAGCCCCGAGCCGTTCGCGGCCGACCTCGCGGTCGACGGCATCACGGAGCGGCTCGAGAACCTGGTGCCGTCGATGAACTTCCGACCCGACGGTGCCGCGGCCCTGGTGGGACGCGGTGAGACCGTGCACGTGCACGCGACCGATGCCGACGGGGAGTGGTTGTTGCGCTTCGGACCCGAAGGGTTCTCGTTCACGCGCGAGCACGCGAAGGGTGATGTCGCCGTGCGCGGGCCGGCGAGCGACCTGGTGCTCTATCTCGTCGGTCGGCGCGGGCTCGACGGCCTCGAGGTCTTCGGCGACCCGAGCGTGCTCGACGCCCACGCCGGCATTCGCGCCTTCTGAACGCGCGCTACCGCGGTCGTACCGTGGCGAGTGCTCGCATCGTGGTCCTCGCGGTCGAGGGGTCGGCGATGATCATCGGCGCGGGCGTCGTGATGCCGTTCTCCGCGTAGCGCAGCACGCCCTCGGCGCACTGCTCGGGTGAACCCCACACGATCAGGTCGTCGAGCACCTCGTCCGGGATCACCTCGGTCGCGCCCGCGCGGTCACCCGAGGCCCACGCGTCCCACATCGGCCGCAGCGCGTCGCCGCGTCCGATCCATTCGTGGAAGGCCGCGTACACGGGCACGTTGAGGTACTCCGCGATCATGCGGCGGCCGATGGCGCGGACCGTGTCGCGGTCCTCGGTCGGCAGGACGAAGATGCGCGCCGCGACCTCCTTGCCGTCACCGACGATCGGCGCGACGGTCCGGACGTCGTCGGCCGAGAGCCAGTTGACGATGGCACCGTCGGCTTCACGACCCGCGAGGCGCAGCATCCCTTCGCGAAGCGCCGCGACGAGGATCGGCGGCGGCTCGGGCAGGCGGATCCCGAGCCGGAAGCCCTTGACCGAGAACGTCTCGTAGTCCGCGGTCACCTTCTCGCCGGCGAGGGCGGCGCGCAGGAACCGGACCGTGTCCCGCACGCGCTGGTAGGGGTGCTCGAACGGGATGCCGTTCCAACGTTCGACGATGACGTTGCTCGACGAGCCGATGCCGAGGACCGCGCGCCCGGGTGCGATGTCGGCGAGGGTCGCGATCGACTGCGCGAGGAGCGCGGGGCCACGGGTGTAGACGGGAACGATCGCCTGACCGAGACGCAGCGACGGTGCCCACACCGCCGCGAGGACGAGCGGGGTGAAGGCGTCGGTGCCGTTGACCTCGGCCGACCAGACGTCGGTGAAGCCGAGGTCCTCCATCTCGACGAACCACTCGCGGTGCTCCATGAGGGGGACACCCGCGAGCGGGATCGTGATGCCCCAACGCTGCGTGACGGTCATCCGCGGTCTCCTTCACTCGGTTCGTCGCGCCACGCGCGCACGATGGTCGACTGGCTCGCCGTGCCGAGCAGTGTGCCGTCCTCGGTCCAGAGGTGCACGAGCCCGTGGCCGAAGCCGTCGGCGATCGCGTGGACCCTCACGTCGGCGAGGATCCACTCGGTCTGGGCCCGGCTCGCGACGCGCAGCGTGTTGTCGAGGCTGTTGCCGCCGGCGCGCGCGCCGAGCGCCTGTGAGATCCCGAACGGCACGTAGTCGCCGACGATGGCGAGCGTGGCCGGGGTGAGCTCCACGAGCCCGGGGAGGTGGACCCAGAGCGCGCACCGCCCGACGCCGGGCGTCCCGTCGAGCGCCTCGAACGGGCGAGCGTCGGCCATGCGCATGTCGACGCGGTCCATGATGGACCCCTCGTGCCGCATGAGGAGCTCCCGGGGCGGACACTCGAGCGGGGGTGGCACGACCGGGATCTCGGCCCACTGGCCCGAGAGGGGCACCTCGCGCCGCCCGAGCGCCGCGTTCACCGTCAGGATCTCGTCGCCGTCGACGGTCGCGATCGCCCGCGCCTGGGAGATCGGGCGCCCGCGGACGACCACGGTCACCTGGATCTCGACGACCGACGGTGGCCGCGCGTAGGAGAGGTACTGCGCCGTGGCCCACACGAGGGGTCGGCCGGTGCACCGCTCGATCGCCTCGATGCAGGCGCCGAGCCCGCAGCCGCCGAAGAGCGCGCCGAGGCCCGAGCACAGCGACGGCACGACCGGCATGGTCCAGTGCCGCGGATCGTCGGTCGGGGCCAACCCGTAGAAGGCGAGTGCGTCCATCGCCCGGAACCTACATGTCGGCGCCTTCGCTCGATCGTGGCCGGCGCGTGCCCACCGGGATGCTCCGGCGCGGCTCGCCTCCGCTCCGCTCCGGCTCGGGGAATCTGGACCGGTGGAACGCCGTTGAGGCGCGCATGACCACTCCCCGCACCGTCACCGCCACGATCACGGCGGGCCGTGCCGTCGAGGGCGCGGGGTTCCCCGTGCGCCGACCGTTCCCGACGCCCCGGCTCGCGCAGGTCGACCCGTTCCTCCTCCTCGACGAGATGGGCCCGGAGGAGCTCGCGCCCGGTGAGGCCAAGGGAGCGCCCGACCATCCCCATCGCGGCTTCGAGACCGTCACGTACATGTTGAGCGGTGCGGTGGAGCACGAGGACTCCGCCGGGAACGCCGGGCGCATCGGCCCGGGCGCGGTCCAGTGGATGACCGCGGGGGCGGGGGTCATCCACTCGGAAGAGCCGGCGCGTGAGATGCGGACCGACGGCGGTCGCCAGCACGGGTTCCAGCTGTGGGTGAACCTGCCCGCGTCGCAGAAGCTGGTCGCGCCGCGCTACCAGGAGTTCCTCGCGTCGGAGATCCCCGAGGTCCGCCGCGACGGCGTCAGCGTCCGGGTGATCTCGGGCGCGTTCGAGGGAACGAGCGGTCCGGTCGAGACCCACTCGCCGGTCGGCTACCTGCACGTGAGCCTCGAGCCCGGCGCGTCGGTGACGGTGGACGCGCCCTCCGACCAGACCGCGCTCGTCTACACGTTCGCCGGCGAGGGCGACGGCACGCTGCGGCTCCACGGCGACGACGGCGACGCCGTCGTGATCGCGAACTCGGGCACCGCGCGTAGCGAGCACCTCGTGCTGACGGGCGCGCCGCTGGGCGAGCCGATCGCGCGGTACGGCCCGTTCGTGATGAACACGCGCGACGAGATCGAGCAGGCGATCGACGATTATCGCTCCGGGCGCTTCGGCGCCATCGCGCGCTGAACACCGGTCCGGCCGACGCGTCGGAGCTCCGTGCGATACTCCCGCGATGAGCGAACGCACGACGCGGATCCTCGTCGAGGGGCTGCGCTTTCCCGAGGGACCGCGCTGGCACGACGACTGCCTGTTCTTCTCGGACCAGCACGCCGGTCGAGTGCACACCGTCACCCCCGCGGGTGAGCTCGCGACCGTCGTCGACGTGCCCGGCCGGCCGTCCGGGTTGGGCTGGGACCCGGCCGGGCGGTTGCTGCTCGTGTCCATGGACGATCGGCGCCTGCTGCGTCTGACCGACCGCGGGCTCGAGGAGGTCGCGGACCTCACGCCGTTCGCGCCGTGGCACTGCAACGACATGGTCGTCGACGCGCACGGTCGCGCGTACGTGGGCAACTTCGGCTTCGATCTCGACGGTGGCGCCGACGCGGTGGCCACCACGCTCGTGCGCGTGGACCCGGACCGCTCGGTCCACATCGCCGCGCAGGACCTGCGGTTCCCGAACGGAACCGTGATCACCCCCGACGGTGGAACACTCGTGATCGGTGAGAGCTGGGCCGGGTGCCTGACCGCCTTCTCCGTCGCCGCCGACGGCACCCTCGATGATCGCCGGGAGTGGGCGCAGCTGCCCGGCGCGGTGCCGGACGGCATCTGTCTCGACGCCGACGGCGCGATCTGGTCGGCGTGTCCGCTGACCGGCCGGGTGCTCCGGGTCCGCGAAGGTGGTGAGGTGACCGACGTCGTCACCGTCGACCGCCGGGGCGCGTACGCCTGCATGCTCGGCGGCCCCGACCGGACGTCGCTCTTCGTCTGCACCGCCGACGACAGCAACCCGGCGGAGACCGGGGGGATGCGGGGCGCGATCGAGGTGTGCGACGTCGAGGTCCCCGGCGCAGGGCTGCCCTAGCGGGACTGCCCGAGCGGGGCTGCCCGTCCGTAGCGGACGAGGCGAAGCAGCTCGGAGCTGCACGTGCCCGGGTTCGTGTCGTACGCGAGCAGTGCGACGTAGCGCGCGACCGGCCCTGCAACGGGCGTGACGCGGTGGAGGCTCGACCGGCCCTCGAAGAACATGAGCGTTCCGGGCTCCATCGGGACCGTCGTGACCAGCTCCGGCGCGCCGCCGGCGAGGACGCGGGCCACGGTGTCGTAGTTCTCGTCGTCGGGGCTGCGCAGCATCGACACGCACTCGAAGTCGCCGCCGCCCGCCGACGGCGCCAACGCGATCGACACGACGAAGTCCGTCTGGTCGAAGTGCCAGAACAGCTCGTCGCCGTCGGCCATCGCGGCGACGTTCAGCGCACCGAGGGCGTCGTCGTACCGGTAGAGGCGGTCCTTGCCCAGCGCGAGCGCGACGAACTCCATGAGCGCGTCCCATTCGTAGAGGGCTCGCAGTGGTGACTCGACCGGGAACTCGTCGTAGCCGATGGCGGTGAGGGCGCTGCGCCCGGTGGCGAGGCGGGGATGGTCCGCGGGCCAGCCGGCGTCGGGCAGCTCCAGGTACGGCGTCGCCGACAGGTCCTGATGATGCGCGCCGGCGGCGAGCCTGTGGCTCTCCTCCACCATGGCGGCCACCGCCGGCGCGCGCACGAAGCCCGGCACGATGGCGACGCCGGTGCGGTCGAGCGCGGCCCGGCACTCCGCGGCGAGCGCGACGGTGCGGGGATCGCGGAGGTCGTCCACGGGGTAGCGGTCACGGTCGACGAGGTCCGCGGGATCGGGCGCCACCGCGGCATCGTAGGAGGTGGCAGGCTGGACCCCATGACCCTCAACCGTCGCATCCTGCTCGCCGCCCGCCCGCGCGGACTCGTCACCGAGGACTGTCTCCGCCGGGTGACCGAGCCCGTGCCGGAACCCGCGGACGGCCAGGTGCTGCTCCGCGTGCTCGCGCTGTCGGTCGACCCGACCAACCGCGTGTGGATGCGTGAGGAGGACTCGTACCTTCCCGCGATCCGCATCGGTGACGTCGTGCGCGCCGCCGGCCTCGGCCAGGTCGTCGCGTCACGGCGCGAGGGCTTCGCGCCGGGCGACCTGGTGATGGGCATGCTCGGGTGGCAGGAGTACTGCCTGCTCGGTGAGGACGACCTCGCCAACGTCGTGCCGCCCGGTCTCGACCCGGCCGAGATCCTCTCGATCTACGGAGGCACCGGCCTCACCGCATGGTTCGGCATCGAGGACGTCTGCCGGCTCGAGCCGGGGGAGACCTTCGTGGTGTCGGGCGCCGCCGGAGGCGTGGGCTCGGTCGCGGGCCAGCTCGCGAAGCACAAGGGTGCCGGCCGGGTCATCGGCATCGCCGGCACCGACGAGAAGTGCCGCTGGGTGGTCGAGGACCTCGGGTTCGACGCCTGCATCGACTACAAGTCCGAGGACGTCGCCGCTCGGATCGCGGAGCTGTGCCCCGACGGTGTCGACGTCTACTTCGACAACGTCGGCGGGGAGATCCTCGACGCGGTGCTCGCGAACCTCGCGATCGGGGCCCGGATCGCCGTCTGCGGCGCGATCTCGACCTACAACGCCGACGAACCGCCGGGCGTGCACAACACCGCGAACCTCATCATGCAACGCGCGCGGATGGAGGGCTTCCTCATCCTCGACTACGTGGACCGGTTCTTCGAGGCGATCGTCGAGCTGGCCCCACTCGTCGCCGAGGGCACGGTGCAGTACGCGGTCGAGGTCGTCGAGGGTCTGGACCGTGCACCCGAGACGCTCAACCGACTGTTCACCGGAGACCACTCGGGCAAGCTGATCCTGAAGGTCGCCGACGCCGTGGGCGCGACACCCTGACCACTGCCGTCAGCCCCAGGTGCGCTGCCAGAGCTGGTTGTCCGTCCCGCGGACGAACACGTCGATCCGACTCGAGGACTTCGACACCGCAGCCGGGTTGACCGTCAGGGCGCCGCCGAGCGTCTCGAAGCCACGCCACGCGGCACCGTCCCACCAGCGGTGCCAGGTCGCGCTGTCGGTCCCGCGGACGAACACGTCGAGCCGGCCCGGGCCCCACGACGCCGCGGTCGGACCCGAGGTGAGGGCCCCGCCGAGCGACTCCCATCCGTTCCAGCGGCCGCTGAAGAACTGGTGGTGGAGCCGGTTGTCGTTGCCGCGGACGAACACGTCGATCCGGTTCGGTGCCCACGCCACGGCCGCGGGGTCACCGACGACGCCGCCGCCGAGGTTCTCCCAGTGGCTCCACCGGAACCCGTCCCACCACTTGTGTTGCAGCGCGCCGCCCGAGGCCCGGGCGAACACGTCGAGGCGGTTCCCGCCCCACGACGCCACCGCGGGTGCGGAGGCGAGCTGGCCGCCGAGGTTCTCCCACTGACTCCACCGGAACCCGTCCCACCACTTGTGGACGAGCGACCCGCCCGAGTCCTTTGCGAACACGTCGATGCGGTTCGGTCCCCACGAGGCCGCGGCCGGAGCGCCCGAGAGCGAACGCGACGAGGGGCGCCCGAGGTTCTCGAAGCCCGACGACCACGCGCGTCCGTCCCACCACTTGTGGACGAGCGATCCGCCCGAGTCGGACGCGAACACGTCGAGCCGGTTCGGCGCCCATGCCGCAGTGGCGGGTCCCGACGTGAGGGCGCCGCCGACACGGAACCACGGCCACCACACGCTCGGGGGTTGCGGTGGCGGGTCACCGTCCATGAACACCTCGGCGACGTACATGCCGCCGCTGCCGTACGCGACGCCGACCCCGATCCAGTGGAACGACGGGTCGACCATGTTGGCGTAGTGCGGCGCCGAGTTGACGAGCGCGCCGTGGATGGAGGCGACGCTCGGGCCGCGGCCGATGTTCTCGCCGAGCTTGCGCCAACCGACGGTGACGCCGGCGGGCAGGCTCGAGTGGCACAGGCACCCCGTGGCGGCCATGTACGCCGCCCAGGCCTGCGCCTTCGCCGTGAGCACCGAGTGGGGCACGACCGCGCCCACGCCGCGCGACGCGCGGAGGGCGTTCACCCGGTTCGCGAAGTCGGCCTCGGCGCCGGGGTCCGCCGCGTGGGCGGCGGTGGTGGCACCGAGCACCGTCGTGGCGCTGATCGCCACGAGCAAGATCGCGAGAATTCGTCGCATGTGTCCCATCCCTCCACTGCCGGCGACTCCCGATCGCCGGCATACAGCCAGGGATGTGATCGGCGCCGCGACAGCAAACCTTGAACCGACCGGGTCTCCGCGCACCCCGTCGAGGTCGTCCGACCTTAGTGACCCGGCACGGAGAGCGAGCGATTCATCTGGTCCGAACGACCCACGTCACAGCGATGAGCCCGAGTCGCGGCTTTTGTCGCCACCGGAAGTGGTGATCGGTCACGAAACGCGCGACATCCGGCGACGATCCGTGGTCGAGCAGGAGCTCAGGTGTTCCCCGCGCGCGAGGAGGTCGGGACACCTTCGCGGCGAATGCGCTCCCAGACGAGGATGCCGCCGATCGGTCCCGTGACGATCACGACCGCGGCGTATCTCCACGACCACTTCATCTCGGGCGAGATCATGATCACCATTGCGCAGAACGTGAGCCACACCATGCCGTGGATCGAGCCGGTGATCGCCTTGCCGGCGTCGTTGGGCGAGATCAGCCAGAAGTAGAACAGGACGCAGTACGTGAGCGTCTCGGTGAGCGCGACCCACGAGAGGGCGCGGGCCTTGCGCTCGAGCTCGGTGGTGGGGTCGTCGGCGAAGTCGGGCACCCGGCCAGCGTAGGAGTCCGGAGGCGGAACCGCTCAACTCGGTCGGCGCGACCGACCGCCAGCTGTCAGGCTGGCGAACCGTGGACGTCGTGCTCGAGGCTCGCGGGTTGGTGAAGGACTACCGGCGGGCGCGCGCGGTCGACGGCGTCGACCTCGTCGTGCGCGAGAGGGAGCGTGTCGGGCTGCTCGGCCCGAACGGAGCCGGCAAGACCACGACGTTGCTGATGCTGCTCGGCGTGGTCACCCCCGACGCCGGGACGGTCACGGTGTGCGGTCACTCGATCGCGCGGGACCGCACCCACGCGGCCGAGGAGGTCGGCTTCGCGGCTGGCTACCTCCCGCTGGCCGAGCGGCTCCGTGTCCACGAGTACCTCAAGCTCTTCGCCAACCTCTACGGGCTGGCCGATCCGGACGCGGCGATCACCGCGGGGCTCGAGCGCTTCCGCGTCGACCACCTCGCCGACGCGATGGGGACCGAGCTCTCCTCGGGGCAACGGACGCTGATCGGCATCGTGCGGGCCACGCTGCACCGGCCGCGCCTGCTCGTGCTCGACGAGCCGACGGCGTCGCTCGACCCCGACGTGTCTCGACGGGTCCGTGAGGGCCTGCGCGCCATCTGCGACGAGGACGGCACCGCGCTGCTCGTCACCTCCCACGACATGGCGGAGGTGCAGCGACTCTGCGAGCGGGTCGTGTTCATCTCCGGAGGACGCATCGTGGCCGACGGAACGCCCGACGAGGTCGCGGAGCGATTCGGCCACACCGACCTCGAAGGGGTGTTCCTGCACCTGGCCGAGGAGGACCCGGTCCGCCCACCGGGCACCCAGCAGACGGAGCACCTCGCGTGAGCGACGTGACGGCTGGCGCACCTGCGCGCCTGCGAGGCCTGCCGCTCACGTGGCTGCGCATGCGCGCGGTCGCGCGCCGTCACGCCTACGTGCTGGCGCGCAGCCCCCACCGGCTCTTCGACGTCACGCTCTGGCCACTCGTCGACGCGCTCCTGTTCGGTGCGCTGGCCACCTACGTCGGCGGGGGTCACGCGACGAGCCAGGGAAGTCGCGCCGCGGGGTACCTCGTGGCGGGCATCGTGTTGTGGCACGTCGTCTACCAGTCCCAGATCTCGGTGAGCACGGGGCTGCTCGAGGAGACGTGGAGCCGCAACCTGCTCAACCTCATGGTCACGCCGATCCGCGAGATCGAATACGTCGGCGGGGTCGCGCTGTTCGGGATGCTCAAGCTCGCCATGGGCGTCGGCGTGGTCGCGCTCGGTGCCCTCGTCTTCTATTCCTTCGACGTGTCGACGCTCGGTCTCGGTCTCGTGCCGATCGCCGCGGTGCTGCTCTTCGTCGGCTGGACCATCGCCCTGTTCGTCATCGGGGTGGTGTTGCGCTACGGATCGGGTGCGGAGGCGCTCGCATGGGGCGTGATGTTCGTGGTCATGCCGCTCTCCGGGATCTTCTACCCGGTCGACGCGCTCCCCGCCGCGCTGCAGCCGATCGCGCTCGCGCTCCCGACGACGCACGCGTTCATGGCGCTGCGCGGCCTGGTCGACGGTGCGCCCCTCGACTGGACCCAGATCGGCATCGCGACGGTGGAGACCGTCGGGTTCGCGATCCTCGCCATGTGGTTCCTCGTCCGGATGCTCCGCGTGTTCCGCCGCCGCGGCCTCATCACCCGCTTCACGTGAGGTGCGGGCGCGGCGCCCAGTAGCCTCCGCCGGGATGGCACCCCTGCGGATCGCGGCGCTCGGCGCGGCGCGCATCACCCCCCAGGCGCTGATCAAGCCGGCGCGAGACCTGCCCGACGTCGAGGTGGTCGCGGTCGCGGCGCGCGACCCTCAGCGCGCGGAGAAGTTCGCGGTGAAGCACCACATCGGGCGGGTCGTCGACTCGTACGGGGAGCTGATCGAGGATCCCGGGGTCGACGCGATCTACAACCCGCTGCCGAACGGCTTGCACGGGGTCTGGACGCTCCGCGCGCTGTCGGCGGGATAGCACGTGCTGTGCGAGAAGCCGTTCACCGCGAACGCGGCCGAAGCCGAGTCGGTCGCGGCCGCGGCAGCCGCCACCTGGCTGGTCGTGATGGAGGCGTTCCACTACCGGTATCACCCGGTCGCGGCGCGCGTCGTCGAGCTCGTGCGGGACGGCACGATCGGCCGGCTCCAGCACGTCGAGAGCTCGATGTGCATCCCGTTGCCGCTGCCCAAGGACATCCGCTACCGCCTCGACCTCGCGGGCGGCGCCACGATGGACACCGGCTGCTACGCGATCAACATCGCTCGCCACCTCGCTGGCGCGGAGCCCGAGGTGCTCGGTGCGCAGGCCAAAGTCTTTCGCGAGCAGATCGATCGCTACATGCGGGCGGAGGTGCGCTA
>CAZXCB010000081.1:0-2691 GCA_964639075.1 uncultured Bifidobacteriaceae bacterium
CACGCCCGGCCGCGTGTACGTCGCGAACTCGGGGGCCGAGGCGAACGAGTGCGCGATCAAGCTCGCCCGCCGGTACGGCCAGTCCCACGGCGGCCCCGAGCGCTATCACGTGCTCTCCGCGTACAACTCGTTCCACGGACGCACGCTCACGACGCTCGCGGCCACCGGCCAGCCTCAGAAGCAGGAGACGTTCCAGCCGCTCCCGAGCGGGTTCCGCCACTTCGCGTTCGCCGACGTCGACGCGCTCCGCGCCGCGATGGACGAGCGCGTCTGCGCGGTGTTGCTCGAGCCGGTGCAGGGCGAGGGCGGGGTCCAGCCCGCGCCCCCCGGCTACCTGGAGTCGGTGCGCGCGCTCTGCGACGAGCGGGAGGCGCTGCTCGTGATCGACGAGGTCCAGACCGGGCTCGGTCGTACCGGCAGGTGGTTCGGCTTCGAGCACGGCGGCGACGTGCGGCCGGACGTCGTGACGCTCGCGAAGGCACTCGGCAACGGTGTGCCGATCGGGGCGTGCTGGGCGCGTGCCGACGTCGCGGCCGCGTTCCGTCCCGGCGACCATGCGTCCACGTTCGGCGGTCAGCCGCTCGCGGCGCGTGCGTCGCTGGCGGTGCTCGACGTGATGGAGCACGAGAACGTCGTCGCGCGCGCCGCCGCGCAGGGCGAGCTGCTCGTGCGCGCATTGCGAACCGTCCCGGGCATCGCGGACGTGCGCGGAGTCGGGCTGCTCGTCGCCGCGGAGCTCGCCGGCGGCCGCGAGGCGGGACCGGTCGCCGCCGCGTGCCTGGACGCCGGCCTCGTCGTCAACGCGGTGACGCCGACGTCGCTGCGCTTCGCCCCGCCCCTGCTCGTCAGCGACGCCGAGATCGAGCAGGCGGTCGCGATCCTCACGGCGGTGCTCGACGCGGGAGCGCGGCCGTGACGCGTGACTTCCTCGAGGTCGACGAGCTCACCCCGGGCGAGCTCGGTGGCCTCCTCGACACGATGGTGGCCTGGAAGGCCGATCCCGACGCGGTGCCGCCGGTGCTGGCCCGGTGCGGTGTCGCGCTCGTGTTCCAGAAGCCCTCGGCGCGTACCCGCAACAGCGGCGAGCTCGCGGTCGCGTCGCTGGGGGGCCATCCCGTGAGCATCCGCGCCGACGAGATCAGCATCGACGAGCGGGAGTCCGCGGAGGACGTCGCCCGGACGCTCGCGTCGTACCACGCGATCGTCGCGGCCCGCGTGTTCGACCACTCGGTGCTCGAGCGCATGGCGGCCGCGGTCGACGTGCCGATCGTGAACCTGCTGTCGGACCGGGCGCATCCCTGCCAGGCCCTCGCCGACCTGCTCACGATCCGCGAGGTGTTCGGGACGCTCGAGGGTCGCCGTGTCGCATTCGCCGGTGACGGCAACAACGTCGCCGCGTCACTCGCGTACGCGGCGGCGCTCACCGGCATGGAGCTCGTGGTCACGTCGCCGAGCGGCTACGAGCTCGACGACGAGGTCGTCGCGGGCGCACGCAACCTCGGTGGCACGATCGACCTCGTCGCGGATCCCCACGAGGCGGTGCGCGGTGTCGACGTCGTCTACACCGACACGTGGACTTCGATGGGCGAGGAGGCCGAGGCGGACGTCCGGCGGACCGCGTTCTCCGGCTGGCAGGTGGACGACGCCCTGATGGTCGACGCCGGACCCGACGCCCGCTTCATGCACTGCCTGCCCGCCCACCGGGGGGAGGAGGTCACCGATGCCGTCCTCGACGGTCCGGCGAGCCTCGTCTGGCAGCAGGCGGCGAACCGGATGGACGCGAAGCGGGCGTTGTTCGCGTTCCTGATGCAGGAGGGGGTGTGATGGCGACACTCGGCAAGCCCCAGCGGCAGCACCGGATCGCCCGGCTGCTCGAGGAGCAGCCTGTCTCGAGCCAGGGCCAGATCGTGGAGATGCTCGCGGCGGAGGGCGTCGTCGCCACCCAGGCGACGGTGAGCCGCGACCTCGAGGAGCTCGGCGCGGTCAAGGTTCGCATCCCCGGCGGCACGATGGCCTACGCCGTCCCCGAGCACGCCAAGGACGCGGCGACCCCCGACGACTACCTCCGGCGGATGATGGGGGAGTTCGTCGTCGACGTCGCGCACTCCGCCAACCTCGTCGTGCTGCGCACGCCGCCGGGCAGCGCGCACGTGGTCGCCTCCGCGCTCGACCGGGCCGGCTACCCCGACGTGCTCGGCACGGTCGCCGGAGACGACACGCTGCTCCTCGTCTGCTCGGAGACCGTCGGCGGCGCCGCGGTCGCGTCCCGCCTCGCGACGCTCGCGGGCCTGTGAGAAGGGAACGTCCATGACCCAGCGCGTGGTGCTCGCGTACTCGGGGGGTCTCGACACCTCGGTCGCGGTCAAGTGGATCCAGGAGGAGTGGGGCGCCGAGGTGGTCGCGCTCGCCGTCGACGTCGGCCAGGAGCCCCACGCCGACGCGGCCTACTGGGAGACCATCCGCCAGCGCGCGCTCGTCGCCGGCGCGATCGAGGCGCGGGTGGTCGACGCGCGGGAGGAGTACGCGGCGCGCTACGTGGCGAACGCGATCAAGGCCAACGCGAAGTACGAGGGCAAGTACCCGCTGGTGTCGTCGCTCTCGCGGCCGGTGATCGCCCGGCACCTGGTCGCGGCGGCGCGTGAGTTCCAGGCCGACGCGGTCGCCCACGGCTGCACCGGCAAGGGCAACGAC
>CAZXCB010000081.1:2701-4262 GCA_964639075.1 uncultured Bifidobacteriaceae bacterium
ACCAGGTCCGGTTCGAGGTCAGCCTCCGCACGCTCGCGCCGGACCTCGAGGTCCTGGCGCCGGTCCGCACGTGGGGCTTCACCCGGCGCGACTCGATCCAGTACGCCGCGCGCTTCGGCATCCCGATCACGGTGTCGGAGGAGAAGCCGTACTCGGTGGATGAGAACATCGTCGGGCGCGCGGTCGAGTGCGGTGCGATCGAGGATCCGTGGAACGCACCCCCACCCGACATCTACGAGCGCACGCGTGCCGTCGCCGACGCACCCACCGAGCCGCGCGAGCTCGTCGTCGGCTTCGACCGCGGCGTGCCGGTCACGCTGGACGGCGTGCCGACGCCGCTGCACCTGATGCTCCCCGAGCTCGACGGGATCGTCGGCGCCTACGGCTTCGGCCGCATCGACATGATCGAGAACCGGCGCGTCGGCATCAAGAGCCGTGAGGTGTACGAGTGCCCGGGTGCGCTCGCGCTCCTGCTCGCGCACGCGGACCTCGAATCGATCACGCTCGAGCGCGACGTGATGCGGGAGAAGAGCCGGCTCGAGACGCGGTACGCGGAGACCGTCTACGACGGCCTCTGGTACTCGCCGCTGCGCGAGGCGTTCGACGCCTTCGTCGACTCCACGCAGAAGCACGTCACCGGCGAGGTGCGGCTGCGCCTCGAGCCCGGTCAGTGCTACCCGGTCGGCCGGCGCGCCGAGCGCGGTCTGTACGACTACGCGCTCGCCACCTACGAGGCCGACGACGCGTTCCGTCACGAGGACGCGGCGGGCTTCGTACGGCTGTGGGGCCTGTCGGTCGAGACGTGGTCGAAGCGCCAGCGCGTCGAGGAACCCGCGGTCCGCCCACCGGGACAGCGAGCGTGAGCACGCTCTGGCACGGGCGGTTCGCCGACGGGCCCGACGACGCGCTCATGGCGCTGTCCGTGAGCCTGCCGTTCGACCGCCGGCTCGCGGCCGACGACCTCGAGGGGTCGCGCGCGCACGTCACGATGCTCGGTGAGGTCGGGCTGGTGAGCGCCGACGAGGTCGCGGCGATCCTCGCGGCCCTCACCACCGTCGAGACGGAGCTGCTCGACGACACCTTCGAGTTCGCGCCGACCGACGAGGACATCCACACCGCGGTCGAGCGTCGTGTCACCGAGCTCGCCGGTCCCGTCGGGGGCAAGATCCACACCGGCCGCAGCCGCAACGACCAGGTCGCGACCGACCTGCGGCTCTGGACCAAGCGCACCGCGCGCGAGATGGTCGCGGCGATCCACGGCCTCCAGGCCGTGCTCGTCGAGCGTGCGGTGGCGGCCGGACCCGAGACGGCGGTCCCCGGCTACACCCACCTCCAGCATGCACAACCGGTGCTGCTCGCACATCATCTCCTTGCGCACGTGTGGGCGCTCGGGCGCGACGTCGAACGCTGGCGGCGCGTGGTGGACGCGGCCGACGTGTCGGTGCTCGGAGCGGGTGCGCTCGCCGGGTCCAGCCTGCCCCTGGATCCTGATCTCACGGCCCGTGAGCTCGGGTTCAGCCGCCGCTTCGAGAACTCGCTCGATGCCGTGTCCGACCGCGAC
>CAZXCB010000081.1:4272-13447 GCA_964639075.1 uncultured Bifidobacteriaceae bacterium
GGAGATCGTGCTCTGGTCCTCGACCGAGTTCGGGTTCGTGACGCTTCCCGACGCGTTCGCGACGGGGTCGTCGATGATGCCCCAGAAGAAGAACCCGGATGTCGCCGAGCTCGTCCGGGCCAAGGCCGGCCGGGTGATCGGCGACCTCACCGGGCTGCTCGTCGCGCTCAAAGGACTCCCGCTGGCGTACAACCGCGACCTGCAGGAGGACAAGGAGCCGCTGTTCGACGCGGTCGACACGCTGCACGCGTCGCTGCTCGCGCTCACCGGGCTGCTCGCCGGCGCGGCGTTCACGACCGAGGCGATGCAGTCCCAGGCCGACGATCCGTACCTCGCGGCGACGGACCTGGCAGAGCTGCTCGTCCGGACCGGCACACCGTTCCGCGACGCACACGCCATCGTGGGCGCGCTGGTGCGCGAGGCCATCGAGGGCGACCGCCCGCTCGCCGAGATCGTCGCCGGCGATCCGCGCCTCGGCGCCGAGGGAGCGGCGCTGCTCGCCCGGGGCGCCGCCGTGCGCAACCGGACGACACCCGGCGGCGGTGGTCCCGAGCCGCTCGGCCCCCAGCTCGAAGCGGCGCGTCGGCTGCTCGACGGCCAGGCGCAGTGGCTCGGCTGACCCGCGCCTTCTTCGCCCGCGATCCGCTCGTCCTCGCGCCCGATCTGCTCAACAAGCTGCTCGTGTCGCGGGAGGGTCCGAGCAGGACCGCGGCGCGCATCGTGGAGGTGGAGGCATACCGCGGCTCGCGCGATCCCGCGAGCCACGCGTTCGGGGGACGGACCGAACGAAACGCGACGATGTTCGGCCCGCCCGGGCGGCTCTACGTGTACTTCACCTACGGGATGCACTTCTGCGCGAACGTCGTCGCTGCGGCACCCGCCGGGGACGCGGGAGCGGTGCTGCTGCGCGCGGCCGCGCCGGTCGACGGGCTCGAGGTCATGCGCACGCGCCGGCCGAAGGCACGCGCCGACCGCGAGCTGTGCGCGGGTCCCGCACGGCTCGCGTCGGCGTTCGGACTCGGCCGTGAGCACGACGGGCTCGACCTCGTCCGTGGCCCGGTCGGGCTGTTCGACGACGGCGTGGTCCCGCCCCGCCGGCCCGGCCGGTCGGTCCGGATCGGCTTGCGCGTGGGCCGGGGTGACACCGAGCGCTGGCGGTTCTTCGTCGCTGGGGATCCGCACGTGAGCGTGGCACCGCGGGTGTGACGACGGCCACGCCGCTCCCGTGGCCGCCGGCGGCCTAGCCTCGGCGAGCGTGACCGCCGCCGAGGCCGTGTTCAACCCCTTCGATCCGGGGTTCGCCGCGAACCCGTACGCGCAGTACGCCGCGCTCCGCGAATCGGATCCCGTCCACCAGACGCTGCTCGGGCCGTGGATGCTCACGCGCTACGCCGACGTCGTGCGCGTCTTGCGGGACCCCACCATGAGCGTCGAGAACCGCAACGCCGCGCAGGTGCTGCCGATGCAGGACGAGTTCGAGGCACGCGCGGGTGACCGCAGCCGCGGGAGCCGGGCGATGCTCAGCCTCGACCCGCCCGACCACGACCGACTCCGCAAGCTCGTCGCCAAGGCGTTCACGCCGCGGCGGGTCGAGGAGCTCCAACCGCTCTGCGACCGGCTCGTCGCCGACGCGCTCGACGCGGCGGCGACTCGCGGCTCGATGGACGTGATCGCGGACCTCGCGTTCCCGCTGCCGTTCACCGTGATCTCCGAGATGCTCGGGATGCCCACGGACCGGCGCGACGACCTGCGGGTGTGGTCCGGCGCGCTCGTGAAGACGCTGGACCCGATCATCAGCCTCGAGGAGTTCGACACGGCGCTCGCCGCGGGTGATGCGATGACCGAATACGTGCTCGGGGTCATCGACGACAAGCGCCGCCACCCGGCCGACGACCTCCTGAGCGCGCTCATCGCCGCCGAGGACCACGGCGACATGCTCGACGAGCACGATCTCATCGACCAGGTGATCCTCCTCTACGTCGCCGGCCACGAGACCACGGTGAACCTCATCGCCAACGGCACGCTCGCGCTCCTGCGCAACCCCGACCAGGCCGACCGGCTCCGCGCGGACCCGACGATCGACCAGAACGCGGTCGAGGAGCTGCTCCGCTACGACCCGCCGGTGCAGTTCTCCGGCCGGATCACGATGCAGGACGTCGCCTTCGACGACGTGACGATCCCGACCGGTTCGTTCATCCTCACCGCGTTGGCCGCCGCGAACCGCGATCCCGCGAAGTGGGGTCCGACCGCGGAGCAGCTCGACCTCGGGCGCGACGGTGCCGGCGCGCACGTGTCGTTCGGCGGCGGGATCCACCACTGCCTCGGTGCCGCGCTGGCGCGGCTCGAGGCCCGCAGCGCCGTGCCTGCGTTGTTCCGTCGGTTCCCGGATCTCCGGTTGGCGACCGACGACCTGGAGTACAACGGACGCTTCGTCCTGCGCGGCCTCGTCGCCCTGCCGGTCGAGCTCTGAACGTCGAGGAAGGTCGAGGAGGGGCCATGGCCAAGATCGATGACATCGCCGCGCACCTGTCCGCGGTCCCGCTGTTCTCCCAGCTCTCCGGCAAGGAGCGGCGCCACGTCGCGAAGGCGCTCGGTGTCCACGACGTCGCCGCGGGGGTGATGCTCGTCCGGCAGGGCGAGGCGGGGGACACGTTCTACGTCCTGCTCGACGGCTCGGCGCAGGTCGCGCGGAACGGTCGGCGCATCGCCACCCTGGAGGCCGGAGACTGGTTCGGTGAGCTCGCGGTGCTCGATGCCGCGCCGCGGAACGCGGACGTCGTCACCACCAGCGACGCCACGATCGGGATCCTGGACGCGAGGTCGTTCCGTCGGCTCGTCGCGGAGCTCCCGGCGATGACCGCGAAGCTGCTCGCGGGACTCGCCCGGCGCGTGCGCGAGGGTGACCGCCGGGTCGTCGAGTAGCGCCGGTCAGCCGGGCGCCGCGGGCGTCGGGTTCGCGGGTCCGGACTCGTCCTCGATCGGCTGGAACGCGTCGGCGAGCTTCAAGGGCCTCGTCGGTGCCGGGAGGTCCTCGGGGGCGCCGGGCATCAGGATCGCGTCGTCGCCACCGCGGATCAGCCGACCGACCGGCCCCGGATCGCCGGCGAGCACCGGACCCGCGCACGCGCCGACGATGATGCAGATCGCCGCACCCGAGAACCAGGTGACGAGGCTCAACGCGACACCGAAGATCCCGAACTGGTTGGTGTTGCGACTCACCGTCTCGGGCATCCAGACGGTGGATGCGAGCCCGTACCCGCTCATGGCGATGCCGGTGATCAGACCACCGGGGAGCAGGACGCGCAGACGCACCTGGCGCAGCAGCATCGCGTAGGAGGTCAACCACCACAGGGCGGTGGCGCCGGCGAGCGCGATCACGACGAAGACCGGGGTCCACGCCCCACCGACGAGGAGGGTGCGCGCCCCGCCGAGCAGTGCCATGTACGTGATCAGCCCGACGAACCACAGCGCGCCGCGCACGTACGGGCCGACCGCGCCGCCGGCGGGCCGTCGCCACGCCCGCAGATACACGCGCTGGAGAGCGGTCGTGAACGAGCTCACGTAGAAGAGCGTGAGGACGAGTCCGAGGATGCCCGTCGCCCGGCGGACCTCTTGAGCGCTCGCGAACGCGTCGCGTGCCTGGGTCAGGGCCGTGCCCGTGAAGCCGAGGCGGTGGGTGAGCGTGGTCAGCACCGACGATCGCAGTCCTTCGGGCAGGAACGCCACGACGACGATGATGAGGGGGAACAGCGACACGAACGCCTTCCCCGCGAGCGCGATGCTCCGGTCGACGAACTCCGCCTCGAGCATCCGGTCCCAGACCTGCCACAGCAGCGTGCGCTCGAGCCGGGCGCGCACGGCGTCGACGCGGGCGCGCATCGCCGCGAGCTTGCCTGGGTGCGCCGCCGGATCCGCCACCGCCGGAGACTAGGCCGCCACTCCGCGCGTCAGGGGTTGGCCCAGACGGTCACGGTCGATCCCTCGTCGCGCAGGGTGTCCGACACCGGGCTCTGCTTCCAGACCCTGCCCTGGCTCTCGACCGGGCGCGGGTCGGGCTGGACCTCGACCATGACGTTCGCGACGAAGCCCGCGGCGCGGATCTGGGCCGCCGCGGCGTCGGCCGGGAGGCCGAGCAGGTTGGGGACCGTGAGCACCCGCGGCCGCCCGCTGGCCACCGTCAGGGTGACGGTCGCGCCCGGCTCGAGCGGGCTGCCGGCCGGAGGGTCCTGGGCCGTCACGTAGTTCGGTGGGTACCGCCGGCTCGGCCGACGGACGAGCTCGACCCGGTAGCCGTCCTGGGTGAGCTGCGCGGTCGCGGCGAGCACGTTCCTGCCGACGACGGAGTAGATCCCGGGCGCGACCGGACGGGTGGTGGGCGTCGGCCGCGACGAGGTGGTGGTGCTCGGCGCCTCCGGGGCCGGGAACAGCGACGCCGGGACGGTCGCGAGCGCGCTCGACGCGAACACCTGCCAGATCTGCGCCGGATAGGTACCGCCGATGATCCGGATGCGCGTGAGGGGCGGCAGCATCGGCGTCGTCGCGTTCTGGGGCTCGCCGACCCACACCGCCGCGACGAGCTCGGGGGTGTAGCCGACGAACCACGCGTCGGTGAAGTTCTCGGCGGTGCCGGTCTTGCCCGCGACCGGTCGTCCGATGCGGGCACCGGTGCCGGTTCCCCGCTGCACGACCTGCTGCAGCACCCCGGTGACGGTGCGGGCGACGTTCTTGTCGAGCACCTGGCGCGCCGCCGGGTGGGCGTCGTAGAGCACCCGCCCGTCGCGGTCGGTCACGCGCGTCACGTAGGTCTCCGGGTGCCGGAGGCCGTCGGCGGCGAACACGCCGTACGCGCTCGCCATGTCCTCGACCGTGACCGGTTGGCTGCCGATGGCGATCGACGGCACCGTCTCCATGTCGGTGGTGATGCCCATCGCGGCGGCCTGGAACGCGATCTTCGCCGGGCCGGTGTCCATCGCGAGCTGGCCGTACACGGTGTTCACCGAGTTGACCGTGGCCTCGATGAGATTGATCCGGCCGTAGCCCTTGGTCTCCTCGAAGTTCGCCAGCTCCCAGGGGGCGTCGCCGGGGACGGGGATCGTGATGCGCGCCGGCGCGTTGTAGGTCTTGGTGAGCGGGACGCCCTCGCCGAGCGCGGCCGCGAGCACGAACGGCTTGAACGTGCTGCCCGGGCTGCGCTGGGGTCGTCCCGCCGCGTTCCGGGCATCGGCGAGGTCGAGCTTCGCGAAGGGCGAGGGGCCGAAGTAGTCCTGACTCGTGGCGTACGCCTTCACGTGACCGTCCCGAGGGTCGATCGCCACGATCGCGCCGGGCGGGTCGCGCGGATCGGTCAACACACCGTGGAGCGCGGTCTCGGCCTCGGTCTGCCACTTGGGGTCGAGCGTCGTCTCGATGGTGAGCCCGCCCTGGAACAACCGCCGCTCGCGGTCGGCGACGGTGGCGCCGAACCGCTTGTCGTTGAAGACGAACCGCTTCACCTTGTCGACGAAGTGCGGTGCGGGGTAGCGCTCGTTGCTGACGTGGGGTACGACGCCGACGGGCAGAGCCGTCACGAGGGCGGCCTCGGCCGCGGGGATCCGGCCGAGCTCGCGCATCCGCGCGACGACCTCGTTCCGGCGCGCGACCGCGGCCTCGGGGTGGACGAACGGGTCGTACTGGTTGGGCGAGCGGATCAGCCCGGCGAGCAGGGCGGACTGGGCGACGTCGAGCTCCTTCGCGTCCTTCGAGAAGTAGGTGCGCGCCGCGGCCTGCACGCCGTAGGAGCCGTTCCCGAAGTAGACGGTGTTGAGGTAGCGCTCGAGGATCGTCTTCTTCGAGTAGCGCTCCTCGAGCTGCATCGCCATCACGGCCTCGCGCAGCTTGCGCTTGAGGGTCTTGCGGTTGCCGACCATCACGGCACGGACGTACTGCTGGGTGATGGTGGAGCCACCCTCGGCCACGCGTCCCTGCTGGATGTCGTGCGTCAGGGCGCGGACGATGCCCCGCACGTCGAAGCCGGTGTGCTCGTAGTAGCGGGAGTCCTCGATCGCGATGACCGCACGGGGGAGCGCCGCGGCCATCTGCTCGAGGTGGATCGGGTCCCGGTCCTCGGTGCCGTGCACGCGGGTGAGCAGGCTGCCGTCACCCCACAGGATCCGTGAGGACACCGCCTGCTCGTCGGGGAGCCGCAGCTCGGTGGTGTAGCTGCAGCTCGCCACGACCAGGGACGCCAGGACGGCGAGCACGAGCAGGCGGGCGCGGTGGGACATCGCCGTCATTGTCGCAGCGGGCCGCCGCGCGTTCGGGGCGCGGTGGAATCGGGACCCGCTGGTACGGTTCGGCCCCGTGAGCGAGGCGGATGCCGAGACCTGCCGACGACCGCGGTCGCCGAGCGGGGCCCGAACGGCCCGGCCCGCAGGGCCGAGAGTGGGATAGCCGTGGGTGAGCTGGACGAGCAGTTGCGCATCCTCACTGCGGGCACGGTGCACTGCATCGACGCCGACGAACTGGCCTCGAAGCTCGGTTCCGGCCGGCCGCTGCGGGTCAAGCTCGGCATCGACCCGACCGCGTCGGACATCCACCTCGGGCACACCGTCGTGCTGCACAAACTCCGCCAATTCCAAGATCTCGGGCATCTCGCCGTCCTGATCATCGGCGACTTCACCGCCCGCGTCGGCGACCCGACCGGCCGGTCCGCGACCCGACCGCCGCTGACCCCCGAGGAGGTCGACGCCCACGCCCTGACCTATGTGGAACAGGTCCGGGCCGTCCTCGACTTCTCACCGGGTCGGATCGAGCTCGTCCGCAATGCCGACTGGCTCGCGTCCATGGACATGGCCGACGTCCTGCGTCTCACCGGCCGCACGACCGTCGCCCGCATCATGGAGCGCGACGACTTCTCCCAGCGCTTCCGCGACGGCGTGGCGATCGCGCTCTCCGAGCTGCTCTACCCGCTGCTCCAGGGCACCGACTCGGTCGAGGTGCGCTCCGACGTGGAGCTCGGCGGGACCGACCAGCTCTTCAACATGCTGATGGGCCGCCAGCTCCAGGGCGGGGCCGGGCTCGAGCCGCAGGTGGTCATCACGACGCCGTTGCTCGAGGGCCTCGACGGCGAGAAGAAGATGTCGAAGTCGCTCGGGAACTACGTGGGCATCGCCGAGGCACCCGCGGAGCAGTTCGGCAAGCTCATGAGCATCCCCGACCCCCTGATGGGCCGCTACTTCGAGCTCGCGACGGGCTGGCTGCCCGACCGCGTCGCCGAGGTCACCGGGGCGCTGGCCGACGGCTCACTGGCCCCGGTCGCGGCCAAGCGCCTGCTCGGCCGGACGGTCGTGGACCTGTACCACGGTGCCGGCGCGGGTGAGGCCGCCGAGGCCGAGTTCGACCGGGTGTTCAAGGCCCACGCGGTCCCCACCGACGTGCCCGACCGGGCGGTGGCGGCGGGGGAGTTCCCGATGCGCCTCGCACGCCTGCTCGCGCGGGCGGAGCTGGTGCCCTCCAACAAGGAGGGCCGGCGCAAGATCATCCAGGGCGGTGTCCGCCTGGCCGGGACGCGGATCGAGGACCCCGACCTCGAGGTGGGCGCGACCGAGGTCGACGGCCAGCTGCTCCAGGTGGGGAAGCGGGCCTGGGCCCGGATCGTCGTGTCGGCCTGACGCCGGGCGGCGGCTCGCGCCGCGGTCAGAAGGTGTTGAGGACGACCAGCGCGACGATCGCGAACACGAGGATCAGGACGCCGGCGACGAAGAACACGCTCTTGGTGCCGTCGCGGCGGCGGCCCATCCCCATGACGTCCATCACCGCGCCCCGTTCCCGCTTGCCGTCGTGGGCGAGCTCGGGCTTCGAGCCGACCTTGGCCAGGTGCTGGTGGTCGACGGTGTGCTTGCCCTTCTTCTTGCGCGACTTCGAGTTGGCTCGTCCCATGGCGCCAGAAACTAGCCGCTCGACTTGACCGGTCCGGCGCCGAACCCTAGGATGCCCCTTCCGCCCACGGGTGCCTCGGCTTCGGCCGCGCGCTTCGGACGCGGATTGACACGGACGCCCCGCACGGCTCCGAACGAGAGCCGGAAGTCTGGTTCAGCCAGGTTTTCCGGGGACGGGTGTCAGCCCGGATGCCCCCCGACCCCAGGGTCGGAAGAGGTGGCGCCGGGCGGCGGCTCCTTGAAAACGGAACAGTGAATGCACAAAAGTCAGTGAGGTTGCCTCACCGGCTTTGCCGGTCGCGCTCTGCGTCCGGTGGAACCGGTGAGTGCATCCAGTCAATTCAATGCCCGGTGGCGGGCTCACCAGTCAGCCACCGGAGCCAGTTGCCGGTCGAGGTCAGCACTTCGACCGGTGGCTCTCAACCCTGATCACCGGTGGCGTCCCCTTCGGGTGGCGTCGCCATCGATCTCGATGGAGAGTTTGATCCTGGCTCAGGACGAACGCTGGCGGCACGCTTAAAACATGCAAGTCGAACGTGAAGCCCGGGCTTGCCCGGGTGGAAAGTGGCGAACGGGTGCGTAACACGTGAGCAACCTGCCCCGAAGACCGGGATAACACCGGGAAACCGGTGCTAATACCGGATGTCTTCACCATGTCGCATGGCGAGGTGAAGAAATGGATTCCGCTTCGGGATGGGCTCGCGGCCTATCAGCTTGTTGGTGGGGTAACGGCCTACCAAGGCAACGACGGGTAGCTGGTCTGAGAGGATGTCCAGCCACACTGGGACTGAGACACGGCCCAGACTCCTACGGGAGGCAGCAGTTAGGAATCTTGCGCAATGGGCGAAAGCCTGACGCAGCGATGCCGCGTGCGGGATGAAGGCCCTCGGGTCGTAAACCGCTTTCAGCAGGGACGATTATGACGGTACCTGCAGAAGAAGCCCCGGCCAACTACGTGCCAGCAGCCGCGGTAATACGTAGGGGGCAAGCGTTGTCCGGATTTATTGGGCGTAAAGAGCTCGTAGGCGGTTTGGTAAGTCGGGTGTGAAATCTCCACGCTCAACGTGGAGGGGCCACTCGATACTGCCATGACTCGAGTCCGGTAGAGGAGTGTGGAATTCCCGGTGTAGCGGTGAAATGCGCAGATATCGGGAGGAACACCCGTAGCGAAGGCGGCACTCTGGGCCGGAACTGACGCTGAGGAGCGAAAGCGTGGGGAGCAAACAGGATTAGATACCCTGGTAGTCCACGCCGTAAAC
>CAZXCB010000082.1:0-11955 GCA_964639075.1 uncultured Bifidobacteriaceae bacterium
ACCGACACCGGTGCATCACCGCCGACGGCGACGCTCGGGCCCGGCGGTCGGCCGACGACGACCTGGCGCGTCTTCCGGCGGGGGGTGCTCATCCCGCCGAGCCTACGTGGGCTGCACCGAGGCGTCGGTCCCACGGGCTGCGACGTTCACGAAACCTCCACGACTCCGTCCCGGGCGCGGTCGAGCAGCGCCTCGAGCGTGCGGCCCGTGATCGCGCCCACCGTCATCCCCATCACGACCGCGGCTGCGACCGCGACCGCGATGAACACGGAGACCGGCGAGTCGTTCGGCACCAAGGAGATCGCGACGACCGGGATCATGACGCCCAGGAGCCAGGCCGCCGCGTTCACCGGGATCCATCGACCCGAGTGCGGCACGACCTCACGCAGGACCCGCCACTGTGCGAAGCCCATCGCGAGCAGCGCGCTGCACCACGCGGGCACGAGCAGCACGAGCAGCACCGGGGAGGCGCCGCTGCCCATCAGCGATCCGCCACCCATGCCCACGAGCCAGGCGAACGCGGCGGCCGCTGCGGTCCCGATCGTCCACTGCCGACGGTCGACTGACGGTGCGTACCGGCGCAGCACGCGGGACTGGGCCCAGCCGAGCGCGGCGCCTTCCAGCGAACCCGCCACGGTCAGGCCGGCGACGAGGACGGGATCCGGCGCACGGACTGCGCCGAGCACCGCGCCGACCACGGCCGGGGGGATGAAGCCGACCAGCTCGCCGAGCACGAACGCGGTGGTCCAGTCGTGCCGCAGCCGCGACCGGGACGCCCGGGTGCGCATCACCGCGGTCGACACCAGACGACGACTGCGTGCCCGACGTGCTCGGCGCGCGTCACGCCCGCCAGCGCGCGCTCGGCCCGAGGAAAGCGCGCCAGGTAGGCGTCGAGCAGCGGTGCGACGACGTCGGGCTCCGACGCGCCGCGCACCGCGCGTCCCGTCATCGGACGCCACGTGCCGCGCACGAGGACCTCGAGGTCGTGATCACCGTCGAAGTTCCGCCACCACGACTTCGAGCCGGCTCGAGCGACCACGATCGCCAACCCGTCGCCCACCTCGACGTACTGCGTCGGCGTCTCGATCGTGCGACCGGAGCGGCGTCCCTCGTAGCGGACGAGGTCCGTCGAGCCCGACAGGAGGCGATGCACGGGCGACCGCAACACCATCGCGACGACTCGGTTCGCGAACGACACGCTCCGACGCTACGGACGGATCCCGCGCCCCGGAAGGGCCGTTGGTCCCCTCCCCGTCCGCCCCTACAGGCTGCGCAGGTCCAGGTAGATCGTGGAGAGGCCGAACATGAGGATGACGACGATCACGACCGCGGTCACCGGCATCAGCTTCTGGTAGTCGACGCGGATCCGGCGGCCCCGGACGCGCGACGCGATGCCCTCGTAGATCGCGACCGCGGCGTGCCCGCCGTCGAGCGGCGGGAGCGGCAGGAGGTTGAACAGCGCCACGAACACGTTGATGGCCGCGAGCAGGCCGAGGAGGACCCACCAGTTGCCGCCGACGATGTCGCCGCCGTCGGCCACGATGCCGACGACCGACCGCGGCCGCTCCTCGGCCGAGAACCCGCCCTTCGAGTTGGCCACCGTCTTGCCGTAGCGCTCGATGCCGCTCGGCGAGAACACCTTGCCGAGCGCCGAGACGGTCTGGCCGACGCCGCGGCCGAACGTCGCGAACGTCTCCGGGACCGCCGCGAGTGGGTTCATCGGGTCATTGACGAACGAGCCGGTGACCCCGACCCGGGGAACCCCGTCGAGCAGCTTCGGCGTCGCGGTCACGGTGACCGGCCGACCGTCGCGCTCGACCTCGATCGCGAGCGGCTTGCCCTTGTTCGCGCGCACGACCACCCCGACCGCTTCCCAGCTCCTGATCCGCTGGCCGTCGATCGCGACGATGCGGTCACCCGACCGGATTCCCGCCGCGCTCGCGGGCGAGCCCTTCGAGACGGCGTCGACGGTCGTCGTGATCTTCTCGGGCCCGTGGAACACGAGGATCGAGAAGATGAGCACGATCGCGATGATCAGGTTCACGATGATCCCGGCGAGGACGGTGATGAGCCGCCTGCCGGTGGTGGCCTGCCGGTAGGTCCGAGGCTCGTCGTCGGGGTCCACGTCCTCGAGATTCGTCATCCCGATGATCCGCACGTAGCCGCCGGCCGGGATCGCCTTGACCCCGTACTCGGTCTCACCCCGCCGGAACGACCACAGCCGCGGCCCGAAGCCGAGGAAGAACTCGGTCACCTTCATGCCCGAGCGCTTCGCGGCGATGTAGTGGCCCCACTCGTGGAGCATGATCGTGAGCACGAGCCCGACGATGATCGCCATCGTGACCGCGAGCGACGGTCGCAGCGCGACGACCATGACGAGCGCCGCCGCAACGAGGAGAACACCTGTGACAGCCTTGCGGGTCTCGACGGGCGGGGCGTCGTCGCCGAGGGGGTCCTTCATGCTGCGGCTCGCCTCTCGATCGCGGTCAGAGCCCGGGCGCGCGCGACCCGGTCGGCTTCCAGAACGTCTGCAACGTCATCGACGTTCCCGGTTCCGTGCTGGAGCACCTCGTCCACCACCTCGGCGATGCCGGTCCAGGCGATCCGGCCCGCCAGGAACGCCTCGACCGCCATCTCGTTGGCGCCCGAGAGTGTGGCCGGGGCACCACCGCCGGCCCGCCCGGCCGCATAGGCCAGTCTCAGGCAGGGGAAGGCCTCGAGGTCGGGGGTCTCGAACGTGAGCGATCCGAGCGTCGTCCAGTCGACGGGGCCGAACGCCTCGGCGAGGCGCGCCGGAGCGCCGAGCGCGAGGCCGATCGGCAGCCGCATGTCGGGCATCGAGAGCTGGGCGATCGTCGCGCCGTCGCGGAAGGTGACCATCCCGTGCACGACCGACTGCGGGTGCACGACGACCTCGATGCGGTCGAACCCGACACCGAACAGCTCGTGCGCCTCGATCACCTCGAGGCCCTTGTTCATGAGCGTCGACGAGTCGATCGTGATCTTCGGGCCCATCGACCACGTGGGGTGCGCGAGCGCGTCCTCGATGGTGACCGCGCCGAGCTCGTCGCGGGTGCGACCGCGGAACGGCCCGCCGCTCGCGGTGAGCACGATCGTCGCGACCTCGTCCGCGGCGCCGCCGCGCAACGCCTGGTAGATCGCCGAGTGCTCGGAGTCGACGGGCACGATCTCGCCGCCACCCGTCCGGCGCACCTCGTTCACGACAGGACCGCCCGCGATGAGGCTCTCCTTGTTCGCGAGCGCGAGCCGCTTCCCGGCCCGCAGCGCGGCCAGCGTGGCCGGGAGCCCCGCGAAGCCGACGACCGCGTTGAGCACGACGTCGACCTCGGGGAGTGCCCCGAGCTCGGCCAGCGCCTCGGGCCGGTCGGCGGCGAGCACCGTGCGGTCGGCCGGGACGCCGAACTCGGCGGCCTGCGCGGCGAGCAGCTCCGCGTTGGACCCGGTCGCCAGCGCAACGACCTCGTAGTCGTCGCGGTGGCCCCGGATGACGTCGAGCGCCTGCGTGCCGATGGAGCCCGCGGAGCCCAGCAGGGCGATGCGCCGGCGGATGCTCAACCGATCGTGAGCGCCCGGGCCAGGAAGTACACCGCGGGCAGGCAGAACAGGATGGCGTCGAAGCGGTCGAGCACCCCGCCGTGACCGGGCAGCAGCGTCCCGAAGTCCTTGATCCCGAGGTCGCGCTTGAGCATCGACTCGGCGAGGTCGCCGAGTGGCGCCATGATCGCGACCGTGATCCCAAGCGCGAACGCGTCGCCCAGGCCGCCCCAGGGATGGATCTGCTTGACGATCAGCACCGCGACGATGATCGATCCGGTCATGCCGCCGATCAGGCCTTCGACCGTCTTGTTCGGCGAGATGTGGGGCGCGAGCCTGGTCTTGCCGAACTGCGAGCCGACGAAGAACCCGAAGATGTCGTAGGCGATCACCGGGAGGGCGACACCGAGGATCAGCCCGACGCCGTTCGCGGAGGTGAGCAGCAGTCCCGCGAACGCGCCGAGTCCGCCCGTGTAGGCGAAGCCGCCGATGGTGACCGCGACGTTGACCATCGGGCGCGTGTGCACGACCTCGAACACGAACCAGAGCAGCGTGAAGATCGTGACGAGCGCGAACGTGAACGGGAACGCGAACTCGCCGCGATGGTACGCGAGGGGCACGATCGTCAGGGAGCCGAGCAGGCCGATGACCGCCGCCGGGCGGAAGCCGCGCGTGTGCAGGGCCGAGAAGAGCTCGAACGTGCAGACCGCGACGATCGCGGTCGCGAGCACCATGGTCCAGTCGGGTCCGGCGTTCAGGCAGAGCAACGCGAGCGCAGCCATGCCGAGCCCGGTGACGACCCGCACGAGGGTGTCGTTCCTCGCGTCCTCGCCGCCGGGCGGCTCGCCCTCGGGGCGAGCTCGGGGCGGGCGCGGTCGGACCGCCGCCGGGCCGGCGCCGCTGACCGTACGCACGCGCCGTGCCGCGACCTCGCGGTCGAACGCGACGTCGTCGTCCTCGGGTGGGATCTCCTGGACGCTCAGCGGAACGACCGGCTGCTCACCCTCGTCCTCGTCCGCGGCGAGCACCTTGAACGTCTCGAGCTCGTCCTCGGACCAGTCGGCCCCGCCGGTGCGAAAGCGCGGGCCGCCGAGCTCGCTGATGGCGGCGTCGTCCTCGTCGGACTCCGTGCCCCCGGGGATGACCGGAACCTCACCGGTGGCGGGCTCGCTCCAGTGCGGGAGCCCCTCGGGAGCCGGCGGTGCCACCTCGGTCCCGGCGTCGCCGGCCACGTCCGCGCCCGGCCCGACCTCGCCGAGCAGCTCGTCGCCGCCGGTCTCGCCGACCACGAGCGGGTGCTCGGCGGTGGGCTCGTCGGACAGGGTGGGGTCGGGGTTCGGGAAGCTGAGCCCGGACCGGGGTGCGTCCGGGCGGGGCGGGACGTCGCCGAAACGCGGCTCGGAATCGGGCACGCGCCGGCCGACCGCTCCCGATTCCAGCGCGGCGGCGGCCTCCTCGGCCCCGATGATGCGCACGCCCTCGGAGGGCGCCACGGGGCGGGCCGCCGGGTGCTCTCGGGTCTCGTCCTCTTCGTCGTGACGGTCCGTCACCGGATCTCTCTCCCCGTGGCGCGGCGGCGGTCTCCGCGCACCCTAGACGTCCCGGCGGCCGGGCGACCGGCTCACGACGGCCGGGCCCGGATCGGCCCGGGATACCGGCGGATCGGGGCCGCGAACGGACGGTCGTCCGCTCAGACCTCGAGGAGCTCGCGCTCCTTGTGGGCGAGCAGCTGGTCCACCTCGGCGACCACCTCGTGGGTGGACTTCTCGAGGTCCTTCTCGATGCGGTCGAGCTCGTCCCGCGAGATCTCGCCGTCCTTCTCGAGCGCCTCCAGCTCGTGGCGGGCGTGGCGGCGGACGTTGCGCACGGCCACGCGGCCCTCCTCCGCCTGGTGCTTGACGACCTTGACCAGCTCCTTGCGCCGCTCCTCGGTCAGCGCCGGGAACACGAGGCGGATGACCTGGCCGTCGTTGCCCGGGTTGATGCCGAGGTCGCTCTGCTGGATCGCCTTCTCGATCGCGCCCATGGCGCCCTTGTCGTAGGGCTGGACCACGAGCACCCGGGGCTCGGGAACGCTGAAGCCGGCGAGCTGCTGCAGCGGGACCTCGCTGCCGTAGTAGTCGACCCGCAGCTTCTCGACCAGCGCGGGCGTGGCGCGTCCGGTCCGCACTCGCCCGAACTCGTCGCGCAGGTGCTCGAGGGCCTTGGCCATCTTCTCCCTGCAGTCGGCGATGATCTCGGCCGGCTCGGCCATCTCAGCCCTCCTTCGAGCTCACGAGCGTGCCGATCGCCTCGCCGCTCAACGCGCGGCGGATGTTGCCCGGCGTCGAGACGTCGAAGACGATGATCGGGAGCCCGTTGTCCATGCAGAACGTCATCGCCGTCGAGTCCATGACCTCGAGCCGGCGGTTGATCACCTCGAAGTGCGTGACCTCGTCGTACTTCACCGCGCTGGGATCGCGCCGGGGATCGGCGCTGTAGACGCCGTCGACGCCCGAGTGGGTGCCCTTCAGCACCGCATCGGCACCCATCTCCGCGCCCCGCAGCGCCGCGGTCGTGTCGGTGGTGAAGTACGGGTTGCCCGTGCCCGCCGCGAACACGACGATCCGGCCCTTCTCGAGGTGGCGGATCGCGCGCAACGGGATGAACGGCTCCGCGATCTTGTCCATGGTGATCGCGGTCTGCACCCGCGTCGGCTGGCCGACGGCTTCGAGCGCGTCCTGGAGCGCGAGCGCGTTGATCACCGTCGCGAGCATGCCCATGTAGTCGGCGCGGGCGCGGTCCATGCCTCGGGTCCGACCCGCGATCCCGCGGAAGATGTTGCCGCCACCGACGACGACCGCGATCTCGATGTCGAGGTCACGACGCGCCTCGGCGATCTCCTCCGCGATCCGCCCGACGATGTCGGCGTCGATGCCGAAGCCGATCGGCTCGGCGAACGACTCACCGGAGAGCTTCAGCACGACCCGGTGGTACGCGCCCACGCTGCTCAGTCCTCGCCGACCTTGATGCGCACGAACCGACGCACGGCCGCGGGGGCGCCGAGGCCGGCGGCGAGCGTGGGGGTGGGGGGCGTGGGGGCCTTGACGTAGCCCAGCGCGAGGAGGCCGGAGTCCGTGTGTTACCCGTTGAGCCGGCCGGTGACGATCTTCTCGATCGCCTCCTCGGGCTTGCCCTCGTTGCGGGTCAGCTCGGTGAGGACCTCGCGCTCCTTCTCGAGCGCGTCGGCGGGGACGTCCTCCTTGCTCACGTAGCGGGGTGCGGCGCTCGCGATGTGCAGGGCGATGTCGTGCGCGACGGCGCGGGCTTCGGCACTCGCCGGGTCCACCCCGCCGAGCTCGAGGAGCACACCGATCGTGCCCCGATCGTTCTGCACGTGCTTGTAGGCGTCGAGGATGCCGTCGGGGCTCTCGTAGCGGGCGATGCGACCCAGCTCGATGCGCTCACCGAGCGTGGCGCCCATCTGCGTGATCGTCTCACCGACCGTGGAGCCCTCGAACGCCATGGCCGCGACATCGGCGTCACCCTCGGTGGCCACCTGCGCCACGAGCGCGCCGAGGACGTTCTGGAAGTCGGCGCCCTTTGCGACGAAGTCGGTCTCGCAGTTGAGCTCCACCACCGCACCGACAGTGCCGTCCACGACGACCTCGACCGCACCCTGGTCGGCCGCGCGATCAGCTCGCTTGCCCGAGCTCGCGAGCCCCTTCTTGCGGAGCCAGTCCTTGGCTGCCTCGAGGTCGCCGTCGCACTCCTCGAGCGCGCGCTTGCAGTCCATCATCCCGGCGCCGGTCGCCTTGCGCAGAGCGGCGACGTCCTTCGCGCTGAAGTCAGCCATTGCCGCCTACCTCGCCGGCGTCTGCGCTCGCCTGCTTCTCGGCGTCTCCACTCGTCTCCGGGGTGGGCGCAGATGCGGTCGGGGACTCGCTGCGACTCGGCTCACCCTCCGCTGGCGCCGCGGCCTCCGTGATCGTGGCCGCGGGAGTCGCGTCGGGCTCCGCCGCCGCCGTGTCGGCATCGGGCTCGGCCGCCTTCTTCGCCTTCGACTCGGCGAGGCGTGCCTCCCGAGCGGCCTGCTGCGCGGCAGCCTGGTTGCGGGCCTGGGCCTGCTGCTCGGCGCGGGCCGCCTGCTCCTCGGGCGTGAGGGGCTTCGGCGCGACGGCCTCCGCCTTCGTGCCCGGACGCGCGCCGCGCTTCTGCGCGAGGTGACGACCCTCGTCGACCGCGTCGGCGACCACCCGGCACATGAGGTTCGCGGAGCGGATCGCGTCGTCGTTGCCCGGAATGACGTACTGGATGATGTCGGGGTCGCAGTTGGTGTCGACCACGGCCACGACCGGGATTCCGAGACGGTTCGCCTCGGTGACGGCGATGTGCTCCTGCTTCGTGTCGATCACGAACACGGCGCTCGGCAGCTTCTCGAGGTTGCGGATGCCCCCGAGGTTGCGGTCGAGCTTGACGACCTCGCGCCGGACCTTGAGGCCTTCCTTCTTGATCATCTGCTCGGTCTCACCGCTCGCCACCTGCCGCTCCATCTCGCGGAGCTTGGCGACGCGGGCGTGCACCGTCTGGAAGTTGGTGAGCATCCCGCCCAGCCAGCGGTAGTTCACGTACGGCATGCCGCAGCGCTGCGCCATGTTCTGGATCGGCTCGCGGGCCTGCTTCTTCGTGCCGACGAAGAGCACGGTGCCACCGTCGGCGACGGTCCCCCGCACGAATCGGTACGCCGTGTCGATGCGCTCCAGCGTCTGCTGGAGGTCGACGATGTAGATGCCGTTGCGCTCACCCCAGATGAACCGACGCATCTTGGGGTTCCAACGGCGCGTCTGATGGCCGAAGTGCACGCCGGCCTCCAGCAGCTGTTTCATGGTGACGACAGCCACGCGACAAGTCCTTCCTCTGGTTGTGTCCTCCGCCCGGGCGACGCCACCGGAGAGCCGGGACGACCATTGGATGCCGGGCGTGCGAGATCCCGGAGCCGGATTGCTCGGCCGGCGCCGGGTCGGGCGGCAGTGTAGCCGGAGGCCGTTTCCGGGCTCCCAGCGACCGCCCGACCCTGCCGGTGGTGCTCAACCGCCTCCCGAGTCGGTGCCCGCGGCCGTCCGGTAGCCCTGCCGGGTGGCGCCGAGCTCGGAGGTCCGGAGCCCGACGGGCTGCCGGGTCCGGCCGACGGTCCGCATCGTCGTCATCGCGTCGGGCAGACCCACCACCTGGTGATGGGTCTGACCGGAACGCGCGAGCACGATCCCGGCAGACCCGGCACCCAACCCGACGCCCACGCCGCGCATCCGGAACTGGCCGGTCCGCCGACCCGTGCGCCGGTCGAGCACCTGCAACCCACCCGAGATGTCGCGCAGCAGGACCGCACCGCGGTGGACGACCGGCCGGCCGTGGAAGACCGGCATCGGGAGCTCGGTCCGCCACCTGCGGGTCCCCGTCCGGCGGTCGAGGGCAGTCACCGTGCCGAGCCCGTCGACGAGGAGCACGTCCGCGCCGTCGACCGTGCCGCCCTCGTTCGCCTCCGACGACTGGCCCGTGGCGACCTCCCATCGGAGGTTGCCGTCGGCCCAGGCATAGGCCCGCGCGGTGCCCGCCCGACCGAGCGGTCCGGTGATCACGATGAGACGCGTGCCGTCACCCACGGGCATGCCGGTCGCCGGCGGGAGGTGGACGGCCCATCGCTGCGCGCCGGTCGACGCGTCGAGCACGCGCAGGTCCACGCCGAACCCCCGGTCGCTCAGGAGCGCGACGGCGCCGGACCGGTCGTCACCGACCAGCTGACCGTGCGGCGATCCGTCGACGGACGCGGACCAGCGCACGGCTCCGCTCGCGGCGTCGAGACCGACGACGCCCCCCTCCCGCGTGGTACCCACCGCGACCACGCCGGCCGGCGTGGTGACGAGCGCGACGGTGCGGGGCACCTCGTGCAGGTCGTCGAGGGTGTGCCGCCATCGCGACGCGCCGGTCGTCCGCTCGAGCGCCGCGTACCCGCTCGTCGTCGTGACGAGGACCGTCGACGCGTCCGCGGTGACGAAGGGCTCGGCGTCCGCGACCTCGGTGCGCCAGCGCGTGGTGCCGGCACCGACCGCGATCGCCGAGACCGCGTTCGGCTCCACCACGATCGCGTCGTCCCCCGTCACCAGCATCGCGGTCGGGTCGGCGAGGCGACCGACACCCCAGCGCACCGGCAGGGGGTGGATCCCGCTCGGCGACGGGTGGCGCGGTGGTGGTCCGGACCGCCCGGCCGGAACGGCGAGGACGAGCACCGTCGCGACCACGACGACGGTCGCGACCGCGATCGCGCCGGCACGTCCGTGGGTACGCCCGCGACCGATCCGGAAACGGGACCGCCGCGACCGTGCCGCTGCGGGTCGTCGCGGTGCCGGCGGTACCGGCGGGCGGGGTTCGACGTTCCAATCGACGGTCATGGCATGAGACCTCCGTGTCTCGGGATGACGTGTCTTCCATCGGATGGCTTCGGCGTGGCGTGCTCGGGTCGTGTCGTCCTCACGGCGTCGGCACGATCTGTGGATCCAGCGCTCGGGCCACGCGATGACCGAGCGTGAGCTCGACCCGCCGGATCACGACGGGTTCGACCGCCCCGCGGACGCCCTCGAGCAGGCCCACGCAGGGAGGCGGTCGCAACTCGAGCGCGAGACGGGCCGCGCGCAAGGCGTTGCGATCGGTGAGGATCCCAGAGTGGTCACCCCCGCCCGCGGGGTTCACCGTGACCGACCGGGCGCCCCGCTTCGCCGTCGCGGTGTCCGGGACGATGCCGTCGTCCGTGCCGCCGAACGACGTGAAGTCCATCTGGTCCGGCATCGGCGCGCCGCGCAGGCGGCGCATCAGGTCCGAGGCGGGGGCGAGTTGGCGCGTCGACGTGCCCCCCGAAGGCGGGAGCGTGCCGGCGAGCGTGCGTTCGGCCGCGTCGAGCAGCCGGCGACCGTTCGGCGAGGACCGCAGCGCGGCCGCGACCTCGGCGAGCGGTGCACCCTGGTGCGGCGAGGCGAGCGACACCACCGTGCCCATCGGCGGCAGCGTCGGGTCCGTGGGGTCGTAGGCGACGAGGAGGAACGTGTCGACGACGACCCCACCCTGCGAGTGCGCGACGAGGTCGACCTCGCGATCGGGATGCGCGCGGGCGAACGCGCGGAGCTGGTCCCGGAGCCGGAACCCCTGTGCGACCAGGTCGGTCCAGGTGTGCGACGCACGGTAGGGACCGCCGCCGGGCCGGTACGAGAACCATCCGACCTCGTCGTCGCGGTAGCCGAGGGCGCGCGTGTCGAGGCCGAACGTCCTGCCGGTGCGCGGGTCGGACTGGCTGTCGATGCCCCCGACCGCGAACACGAGGTGACCGGAGCCGCCGCCCCCTGGTGCCGGCCGTGCATCGGCGGTGCAGTCGTCGCGGGCCCGCCACGCCGCGAGCAGGCGCGATGCCGTGAGGCGGAGGTCCTCGACCGCGTCGCCGAGCGGCGTCACCTTCGCCACGACTCCCCAGGCGACGGCGACGGGCCGCCCGAGCGCCGAGCCGACGACCTCCGCCCCACCGGCGAGCGACGCGCCGATGTCGAACGCCTGATCCCAGAGATCCGGCTCCGGCTCCGGTTCGAGGCCGGGGATCCCCCGCGGCAGGTGCAGTGACGCTGCCAGCTCACGCGCCTCCCCGGCCGGGCTCGCGAGCCCCACCAGCCGGGGGCGATGCCGCACCGGCGCCAGATGGACGACCGCCGGGAGGTCGATCGCGGCGAAGAGCCGCATCGGATCGACGTAGCGGCCGCGCACGCGCAGGCCGAGATGGACCACGCCGACGGAGTGCTCGGGACCCGTGCCCCCGGCGGTGCCGACGACCTGCCCGCGTGTGACGTTCTGCCCGCGCCGGACCGCGATCGTGGCCAGGAACGACAGGGACGTCTCGAGCCCCGAGCCGTGGTCCACGACCACGTGCAGGCCGCCCGCCACCGGACCCGCGAACGCGACCGTCCCGGCGCCGGGAGCCACGACGGGCGTCCCGGGTGCCGCGGCGAGATCGACCCCGCGGTGGCCGGGTCCGTAGACGGTGCGCGGGGCGGCGAAGGGGCGCGCGACGCGTCCGGCAACCGGGCGGATCCACGCGGTGGCGGGATCCGGAGCCGCCGCGAGCGCAGGTGGTGCGCCGGGCCTGCCCGTGAGCACGGCCGTGAGCGCGACGAACACGACGGGCAGGACGAGCAGGCGACGCGACTCCATCGGGCCTCCCGGGCGCGCGTGGGCAACGGGAGGGGAAGCGATGGGGGAAGTGGTGCAGGCGGGACCTTACCGGTCCGAGCCGGTCACGCCAAGCACGCGCGAACCATCACCCCGACGGCCGGGTCGCGCCGCAGGACGAGGATCAGGCGCCGCGGTCGGCGGGCGGGTCGGTGAGCC
>CAZXCB010000082.1:11965-13417 GCA_964639075.1 uncultured Bifidobacteriaceae bacterium
GCTGCAGGATGGCCTTCGTGTGGATCTGGCAGACGCGGCTCTCGGTCACGCCGAGCACCGCGCCGATCTCCGCGAGCGTGAGCGCCTCGTAGTAGTAGAGCGTGAGCACGAGACGTTCGCGGTCGGGCATGCGGTTGATCGCGTCCGCGAGGAGGTGCTTCATCTCCTCGACCTCGAACGCGGCGACCGGGTCGTTGACCTTGTCCGCGACGGTGTCGCCGACGGTCGTGGTGCCGCCACCCTTCTCGCCCGTGTTCACCACCTCGTCGAGCGCGACCACGCCGACGAAGCTGATCTGGGAGAGCGTCTGGCCGAGCTCGGCCTCGGTCACGCCCAGCTCCGCGGCCATCTCGGCATCGTCGGGCGAGCGCTTCAGCTCGTTCTCGAGCTTCGAGTAAGCCCGCTCGATCGTGCGCGCCTTCGAACGGATCGAGCGCGGCACCCAGTCGATCGAGCGCAGCTCGTCGATGATCGCACCCTTGATGCGGCTGATCGCGTAGGTCTCGAACTTGAACCCGCGTTCGGGATCGAACTTGTCGATGGCGTCGATGAGCCCGAAGATCCCGTAGGAGACGAGGTCCGACTGCTCGCTGCTCTGCGGGAGCCCGGCCGCCACCCTGCCGGCGACGAACTTCACGAGGGGCGAGTAGTGCAGGATGAGCCGCTCCCGCGCCTCGCTGTCCGGGTTGCGCCCGTACTCCGCCCACAGCGACGCGACGAGCTCGGTGTCGTCGGTCTTGGTGGTCGTGGGGTCAGGCACGGGGATGCGTCGATTCGTAGACGGCGCGGAGGCGCTCACGGGTCAGGTGGGTGTAGATCTGCGTGGTCGCCAAGTCCGCGTGCCCGAGCAGCTCTTGCACGGTGCGCAGGTCGGCTCCCCCTTCCAGCAGATGCGTAGCGTAGGCGTGCCGGAGGGCGTGCGGGTGCAGGGTCCGCCCGTCGGGCAGCGGGTGGCGCTCCACGATGCGGTGGGCATCCCGCGGTCCGAGCCGCCGGCCCCGGCGGTTCAGGAAGATCGCGTCGGCCGGCGAATCGGGCCCGGCGAGCTCGGGGCGGCCTTCGCGCAGCCACGCCGCGACCGCGTCCACCGCGGGCCCGCCCAGCGGGATCCGGCGGATCTTGGCGCCCTTGCCGAGGACCGTCACCGTCCGTCGGCCGAGATCGACGTCGGAGGCCCCGAGCCCGCAGCACTCCGAGACCCGCATGCCGGTGCCGTAGAGCAGCTCGAGGATCGCGCGGTCGCGGAGCGCCACGGCGCGGCCGACCGGCTCCGGATCCTCCTCGTCCGGCCGCGCATCCGTGCGGTCGTCGCCCGTGATCGCGCCGGCGGCCGCGGCGGCCTCGAGCATCGCCGCCGCCTCCGCTGCCCGTGGGACGCGCGGGAGCCGGCTCGGCCCATTCGGGGAACGGAGCGTGCGGCCGGTGTCCGCGGCGAGCGTGCCCACGCGGGTG
>CAZXCB010000083.1:0-13405 GCA_964639075.1 uncultured Bifidobacteriaceae bacterium
CGTACCCGTGACGCGCCGACACCGACGAACATCTCCACGAAGTCCGAGCCCGAGAGCGAGAAGAACGGCACCCCCGCCTCGCCGGCCACCGCGCGCGCGAGCAGCGTCTTCCCGGTCCCCGGAGGACCTGCGAGGAGCACACCCTTGGGGATGCGCGCACCCATGCGCTGGAACCGCGCCGGGTCGACGAGGAAGTCGCGGATCTCGGCGAGCTCCTCGACCGCTTCGGGCAATCCGGCGACATCGGCGAAGGTCACCGTCGGCGCCTTCACCGGCTTGGCGCGGCGCGTGAAGTCGGCGAGCCCGCGGCCGCCCTGGGCCATGCGCAGCAGCACGACGACCACGGCGAGGATGAACGCGAACGGCGCGATCCCGAGCAGCAGGGAGACGAGCCGGTTCTGCTGCTGCGCGTCGACGCGGAACCGCACCGCGGGTGTGGCGACGATCTGCTTGGTGATCGCGCCGGTCGACCCGGCGGGGAAGCGCACCACGAACTCCCGCCCATCACGGAACGTGCCCCGCAGCTCGTG
Source organism: uncultured Bifidobacteriaceae bacterium (assembly GCA_964639075.1). Lineage (GTDB taxonomy): Bacteria > Actinomycetota > Acidimicrobiia > IMCC26256 > JAENVU01 > JAENVU01. The sequence goes on from CAZXCB010000083.1 coordinate 531, forward strand.
GTCCTGGTCGAGGAGGTCCACCGTCCGGACGTCACCCCCGTCGAGGCGGGCCGAGAAGCCCTTCAGCCCGATCTCGCGGGGCCCCGCGGGCTCCGGCCAGAACGCGTACAGGGCGACCCCGGCGAGCACGACGATCGCCGCGAGTGCGCCCCAGAATCGAAACCGAGATGTCATGGTCCCCTCCCGGGCCGGGAGGCTATCCGTTTCGTGCGACGATTTGCACCATTCATGGGGATTTGTTCGCCGTCAGCCCAGGTACTCGACGATGTGGTCGAGGTTGCGGTGCCGTTCAGCGACGTCGAGCCCGTAGCCGATCACGAAGGTCGGCGGGATCGTGAACCCGACGTACGCGAGGTTCGGATCCGACTTCTGCTGACCCTCCTTGAGCAGCAGGGTGCACACTTCGAGCGACGCGGGCTCGCGGGCGAGAAGGGTGCGGCGCAGGTACGCGAGCGTGAGGCCCGAGTCGACGATGTCCTCGACGATGAGCACGTGCCGCTCGGTGAGGTCGAGATCGAGGTCCTTGATGATGCGCAGCACCCCCGACGAGCGCGTCGCCGAGCCGTAGGACGACACCGCCATGAAGTCGAACTCCACCGGCAGGTCGATCGCGCGGGACAAGTCGCTCATGAACATGAACGCGCCCTTGAGCACCCCGACGAGCAGCGGCGGTCGCCCCGCGTAGTCGACCGTGATCTGCGCCCCGAGCTCCGCGACACGGGCCTGGAGCGCCTCGGCGGACACGACGGTCTCGCCGAGCTGCGTGTCGAACATGGCGGTCACCGTACCGTTCCCGTGTTGGCGCGGTGGAGCCGACCGTGGGAGCGCCGGACCGCGCGACCACCGGCGAGCTCGACGGCCACGGCATGGCCCCGCACGACGGCGAGCACCCGCTCGATCTCGTCGGCCGAGGGCGGTGGCGGGCCGAGCCACCGCCGCAGCGCACGCCGGGCGAGCGGGAGCGGAGCGGTCCGCAGCACTCGGGTCGACGGGGTGACCTGTCCGGCCTCGGCCAGCAGTGCGTCACCGAGCTCGTCGAGCAGATCCGACTCGGCGCGCAGCAGCTCGGCCTGGCGCGCGAGCACCGGCACGAGGTCCCGCTCCGAACCGCGCCCGAGCATCGGCAGCACGTCGTGGCGGATCCAGGCGCGCCGCCACCGCCGGTCCCTGTTCGACGGGTCGTCGACGGTCGCGAGACCGAGCCGGTCCGGGATCCGCCGCACCACGTCGCGCCGCGCGTGCAGCAACGGGCGGACGACCTCACCCCGACGCGCCGGCATCCCGGCCAGGCCCGACGTGGCGGCGCCGCGCATCACGTTCAGCAGCACCGTCTCGGCCTGGTCGTCGGCGGTGTGCGCGACGAGGATCGCCGTCGCACCGAGGGCGGCGCGTTCTGCCCGGAGCGCCGAATAGCGCGCTTCTCGCGCTCGCGCCTCGAGGTTCGGACCGTCACCGACCGCGACCCGAACCGAGCGCCACCGCACACCGAGCACATCGGCTGCGGCGCGCACGATCTCCGCCTCGGTCGCGCTCCCCGTGCGCAGGCCGTGGTCGACGTGGACGGCGACAGGATCGAGGCCGGCCTCGGCGGCGAGCACCAACAGGGCGACCGAGTCCGGGCCACCCGAGCACGCGACGACCACAGGCGCATCGATCCCGGTGAAGTCGGCGACGGCCTCGTCGGCCGGCTCGGGCGGCTCCGGCTGGCGGTCGGTCTCGAGGCCCATGTCCGAGTGCTCAGCGCACGGCCACGGCGCCGACACGTGCGAGCCAGTCCTCCGGCGCCGCGAGCTCCGCGAGCGTCGGGAGCTGCTCCGGGCCCGACCACGCGGCGTCGAGGGCACGGAAGCCCGCGCGATCGGTGACGGCGTCCACGAAGCGCTCGCCGACCTCGTACTGGCGCAGCTTCATCTCGAGGCCCATCAGCCGTTGGAGCAACGCGGTCGCGCCGCGCGCGTTGCGTCGCGACGAGAGCACCGCGGCCATGCGCGCCTGTCCGTCGACCATCCGCGCGCCGAGGTGGTTCATCACCGCGTTGCCGTGACCTTCGAGGAGCGACATCAGCGCCTGCATGCGGTCCATCGCCTCGCGCTGCTCGTCGTTCGCCATGAGTCCTGCGAGTCCGCGCTCGTCGATGGGGTTCCGACCGGCGCGGACGGCATCGGCCGCGCGGCCGATGGCGGCGAACAGCATGCCCGGATCGGGCTCGATACCGCCGACGAGCGCGTGGACCTGGTCGAGGAAGTAGGGCCGCAACCACGGGACTCCCGTGAACTGCGCGCGGTGAGTCACCTCGTGCAGCGCGATCCACAGGCGGAAGTCGCCCGGACGGAACGCGTACCGCTTCTCGAGTCCGAGCACGTTCGCGCCGACGTAATAGACCCGATCGGCCGTCGCCTCACCGTCGTCGTCGGGGACGAGGAGGTCGTACTGGCCGAGCACGCGCTGCGCGACGTAGCCGAGGAGCAACCCCAACTCGGTCCCGGCGACCCTCCGACCGACGGGCGCGAGCGGGTTGCGCGCGAAGCGCTCCGCGAAACGATCCGTGAGCGGGAGGAGCATCGTCCGCATCGCGCGCACGTTCGCCGCGATCCACCCGGCGCGATCCACGACCTCGGCGACGGCGCGGTCGGGCCCACGCAGTCCGGTGTAGTCGGCGACGGACTCCTCGGCCGTCGCGGTGACGCTCGCGAAGTCACGGTGCAGCGACGCCGCGAGGTACGAGTCAGCGAGGGTGTCGCGCCCCGCGACCCCGCGGGCGACGCGTTCGGCCAGGCGCCAGTCGACCGGCTCGGGTCGCACGGGATCCCGGGCCGCGTCGGCCATCAGGCCCGGCGACCCCGGTGCTTGAGGCGCCAGACCTTGAGGTAGTAGCCGAGCGGCATCACGACCAGCACGAGGAACAGCGCGCTGAAGACGAGCAACGGTGCGATCCAGTAGTGCCACTCGAGGGCGGTGTCACCGTCACAACCCGTGGCGACGACCGCGAGGATCACGGTGGCGACGACGGTTCGGATCGACGGTGGCAGCTTCACGCCCGGGCTCCTCATGTCCGTGTGAACCCGATCACCTTAGAGGCCACCGACGGGCCGTCCCCAACTGCCCGGGGACCTGCCGGGCCGGTGCGGTCGCCGGGCTCATTCGAGGCCGAGCGCCTGACCGATCCGGCGGCGGAGCTCGTCGGGGGCCTGCTCGCTGCACGAGACCGCGATCACCCGGCGGATCTCGATCTCGAAGTCGTAGCCCTCCGCGCACGGCGGGCAGTCGTCGAGGTGGGCCCTGATCGCTCGGCGCTTCCACATCGTGAGCTCGCCGTCCAGGTAGTGGTACACCCGGTGAATCGCGCCGTCACAATCCATCGTCTCCGGTCCCTATCCCACGGCGGGCTTCGACCCGCTCGGCACCAGCCCTCGCGTCTCGGCGAGATCCCACAACCGTCGTTGGAGCTGCTTTCTTCCCCGGTGCAACCGGCTCATGACCGTCCCGATCGGTACGTCCATGATCTCGGCGATCTCCTTGTAGGAGAACCCTTCGACGTCCGCGAGCAGCACCGCCATGCGGAACTGCTCCGGCAGGGCCTCGACGGCCTCCTTGACCGCGTCCTCGGGGATCGCGTCGAGCACCTCGGCCTCCGGACTCCGATCGGCGTCCACGGCCTCGAGCCCGCCGATCCGGCGGTAGAGGTAGAAGTCCTCGACGTCGTCGAGGGTCTCCATGTCGGGCCGGCGCTTCTTCGCGCGGTAGGTGTTGATGTAGGTGTTCGTGAGGATCTTGTACAGCCACGCCTTGAGGTTCGTGCCCTCCTGGAACCCCCCGAAGCCGCGGTACGCGCGCAGGTACGTCTCCTGGACCAGGTCCTCGGCGTCGGCGGGGTTGCGCGTCATCCGCAACGCGGCCGCGTAGAGACCCGACATGAACGGCATCGCGAGTTCGGCGAAGTCCGCCTGGTCGGCCACGGATCGACACTACCCCTCGGGTCGATCGGGACCGGGTGCGATCAGCGCGGCTGCTCCCATCCGCGAGACTCGGCCGTGATGTGGCGCGGGATCCGCCTGACCGACGGCGTCGTCGAGCTCCGGTCACCCCGTCGGGGAGATGCGGACGAGCTCCTCGCGGCCATCCACGAGTCACTGCCCGAGCTCCTCCCCTGGATGGCATGGGCACGTCCCGACTACTCGGTCACCGACGCGCAGGAGTGGGTCCGCCGCGCCGCGCGCGCGTTCGCCGACGGCCACGAGTTCCAGTTCGTCACGCGTCGCGTCGCCGACGGCGAGCTGCTCGGTACCGTCGGGCTCAACGGGATCGACCGGCTGAATCGCTGGGGGAACCTCGGGTACTGGCTGCGGACCGCGAGCGTCGGCCACGGCCTCGCGACGCGCAGCGCGGGTCTGGTCGCCGCGTTCGGCTTCGGCGAGCTCGGGCTCGGCCGGGTCGAGATCCTCGCCGCGGTCGGCAACCACCGCAGTCAGGGCGTCGCCGAGCGGTTGGGGGCCCTGCGCGAGGGCGTCCTGCGCCGGCGACTGCGCGTCGGCGACGAGGTCCAGGACGCGGTCGTCTTCTCGTTGGTGTCCTGAGGCTGGGCTCGTACACTCGCCGACGTGGGGTGGGACGGGTCCCGACGGGCTTTCCCGTACGCGGTGCCGGTGGTGGCGATCTTGGTCACGTTCGCGGCCGTGTCGGGCTCCTCGGGCGGCGCGACCTCGGCGGGGATCCCGGCCGACCGGGTCGGCAGGCTCAACCGCGCGTGGAGCGGTCGGACCGACGGCGCGGTCCGCTCGGCGCCGACGGTCAGCGGCGACACCGTCTTCGTCGCGACGTCGTCCGGCACGCTCGCCGCGTTCACCACCCATACCGAGCAGGAGCTCCTCCGCTGCAGCTGGGCCACCCGGTGCGTCCCGAAGTGGACCGGACGGCTCGCCGGGCCGTCGACCTCGTCGCCGGTCGTCTCGGGCGGGCTCGTCTATGCCGCATCGCTGGCCGGCGTCGTGCAGGGCTTCTTCGCGAGCGGCTGCCCGAGCGGATCGTGCCCGAGCATCTTCTCGACCCGCGCGCTCGGCCCGATCGTCGGATCACCCGTGGTCGCCGGGGGGGTCCTCTACGTCGGCTCGCAGGACGGGACCGTCGCCGCGTACGACGCGGGCGGCACCCTGGGATGCAGCGGCGGCGGCGGCGTCTGCGGACCGCTGTGGCGCGGACTCGCCGGTGGACCCGTGGAGTCGACCCCCACGCTCGGCAACGGCAACGTGTTCGTGACCACGACCACCGGCAGCGTCGTGGGCTTCGACGCCGCGGGTCGGGCCGGTTGCAGCGGCGGGGTCTGCCTCCCTCGGTGGACCGCGACCACCGGCACCGCGATCCACGCGTCGCCGAACGTCGCGGACGGGCTCGTCGCCGTCGGCGCCGACGACGGCATCCTGCGCACCTACGACGCCACCGGCGCCTCCGGCTGCGCGGGCTCCCCCCTCGTGTGTCAGCCGCTGTGGTCCGCGGCGACCGGGGCTCCGATCCGGACGACACCCGCCGTCGGAGACGGGCTCGTCGCCGTCGGCACCGACGGCGGCCGGGTCGTGACGTACGACCGCGCCGGGGGACCCGGTTGCGGCCAGCCGCTGACGTGTCCACCCCGGTGGGCCGCGCAGCTGCTCTCGGCGGTCCGAGGCTCCCCGGCGATCGCGGACCACGTCGTCTACGTCGGTACCGAGGACGGGAGCCTCGCGGCCTACGACCTGACCGGCTCGGTCGCGCGCTGCGGCGGCGACCGCGCGCACTGCACGCCCGAGTGGATCTCCGTCCAACCCGGGCCCGCCTCGCCGCCGAGGATCACTCCGGGGGTCGTCTACGTCGGCTCCGGCACGGGGGTGCACGCGTTCCGCGTCATCGTGACCTCCGAGTCCCGGGCGATCAGGACCGAGAGCCTGACCGCGGAGCGCGCCGACACCTTCTCCGTCGTGCCGGACGGCGAAGCGATCACCGTCGCCGCGACCGGCACGAACGCGGGCGGGAACACGCGGTTCATGTTCTCCCTGGCGCCGGCGACCGTCGCCCCGGACCTCGTCTCGTGCGCGACGTGGAACGGCGATCGTGTGTGGTGGGACCAGGAAGGGGCCGTCCTCCGCGCGCACTCGGTGCCGGGGGGCTTCCGCGCGATCACCGTCACGAAGAACGTCTGGTTCGGCGCGCACTGGATCTTCAACGTCCACGTGTGGGACACGACGCGCTACCCGATCGCGATGCAGATCGGCGCGTTCGATCTGCAGTCGGTCTTCTTCCCGGCGGGACGGCCGACGCCCGGCCCGTGGCGGCTCTGCGCCCGGACCGTCGGGGGTGTCGTGAGCTTCCGAGTCTGGCCGACGAGCCAGCCGGCCCCGAGCTGGACCGACCCTCGCTACGGCGGATCGGTCGTGCTCCCGGCCGGCTGGCGGGACCCGGGGATCGCGGGCTGGTACGTGGGCCACCTGCGCGCGACCGACTGGGCCAGTTTCTCCGGCCTGACGATCGAGTCCGTCTCGTCGGGCACCTCACCGGTGATGGGCGCCCGGGCACCGACGGCCGAGGCGATCCCGCCGTAGCCGCCGGCGGCGGTCGGCCGCGAACCTCCGCCCGGCGCGCCGATCGGACGGGTTGGTCCTCAAGTCCGGACCGGGACGGCCGTAACTTCCAGTCATCGACGCTTCACCACCGCTTTCGGCACGACGCGCCCTCGACGCCCGTCGGGACACCGCGATGTGGCTCGTCGGTCTCGCCACGATCATCTGGACCGTGGTCGTGGACCAGGGCACGAAGCTCTGGGCCGGCGCGGGCGCCGACGCCAGCGGGGTCGAGGTGCTCCGGAACCCACGGTACGCACTCGGGATCCTCGGAGGCTCCGTGCCGATGATGATCGTGGGGACGATCGCCGTGCTCGCAATCTTCGCCGTCGTCATCGTCCCGCTCGGCCACCGCGTCGGACTGCCCGCGTGGATTCCGGGGCTCGTCCTCGGAGGCGCGCTGTCGAACATGATCGACCGCGTGCGGTTCGGCGCGGTGCGCGACTTCATCGCGACACGGTGGGCGGTCATCAACGTCGCCGACCTGTTCGTGATCGCGGGGGTGTTGATCCTGCCGACGCTCCTCGCGATCCGCACCTGGCAGCAGCACCGCAACCGAGCCACCGCCTGACGCGGCGACCGCCGAGCGCGGTCCTCTCGGCGCTCCCACTCGAAGACGAGCGAGGAGCGAACCTGGGCCTTGACATGTGACCTTTTGGTCACGTATCTTGGCCCGGTGCACGAGGACGGCCACGACGACCGGGTGTTCAAGGCCCTCGCCGATCCGACGCGCCGCTACCTGCTCGACCTGCTCCAGGAATCGGACGGGCGGACGCTGACGCAACTCGAATCGGGCCTCGAGATGACGCGCTTCGGCGTCATGAAGCACCTCCGGATCCTCGAGGACGCGGGGCTCGTGGTCACCAAGAAGTCGGGCCGCGAGAAGCTGCACTTCCTCAACCCGGTACCGATCCGGCTGATCCACGACCGGTGGATCGACAAGTACACCGAGCGCCAGGTCTCGGCGCTCGCCGACCTCAAACACAGCTTGGAGGAGTCCGCATGACCACGACCACCTCGACACGGACCACGCAGGTGTTCCGCGTCTACATCAAGGCCGCGCCCGAAGCGGTGTGGGACGCCATCACCTCACCGGAGTGGAACGCCAAGTACGGCTATCCCGGCCACAGCGAGTACGACCTGCGACCGGGTGGTGCCTTCCGCGCCGTCATGCCCGCCGAGATGGTCGCGGCCATGGGCGTCCCCGAGATCGGGGTCGACGGTGAGGTCACCGAGGTGGACCCACCCCACCGGCTCGTCCAGACCTGGCGGTTCCACTTCATGCCCGACCAGGAAGCCGAGGGCTTCCACGAGGTCGTGTGGGACATCCACCCCGAGCACGGCGGCATCACCCGGCTCACGGTCACCCACGACGTGACCGACGCGCCGATCACCGCCGCGATGATCGAAGGCTCGGCCAACCTCGGCGAAGGCGGCGGTGGTTGGGCGTGGATCCTGTCCGACCTCAAGACCCTGCTCGAGACCGGCGGAGCCCTCGAGAGCTGAGCGTTGCCGGGGTCCGGGCCCGTCGCGCCACGCGGTGGGCCCGGACCCGGCGCGTCAGCTCGGGGCCTTCCACCGCGATCGCACGGCGTACGTGCCGGCCTGGCCGACGTTGTGCCACACGGCGGTGTCGACCTGGACCACCTCGAGCTCGAACAGTGGATGCTCCGACACGCTGGCGATCATCCCGGTCACCGAGCTCCTCGTCACCACGCCGGCCACGAGCGCCCGGACCGCGGGTTCGCCGACCTCACGGGCGATCGCGCGAATCGCGAGCTCGGCGTCGCCGGGTCCCGGCATCGCATGGACCGCGCAGCGACCGTCCCGGCGCAGATCGTCGCCCTTGGGTGACGCCGGCGGAATCGCGGCGAAGAGACGGCCGCCGGCGATGACCGGGCAGAACGGGTGCAGACGCGGCGATCCGTCCGGCCGCGTCGTCGCGAGATAGGCGATCGGGAAGGTCTCGGGCAGCGGCCGGTCGAATGACGCGCCTCGATCGAGCGCGACGATTCCGGTCCAGAGGCGTTCGGCGTCCGCGGCCATCTTCGGCGCCGAGATGCAGAACTCGTCCCAGGTGCTCATCGCCCGAGTCTCGTCCGCCGGTGCGACCAGGGAACGACCGCATCGGCCTCGCTCCACGCGGCGGGCCCGGACCGCGCTACTCGCCGGTGGTGCCGTCGATCAGCTCTCGGACCGCGTCGGCGTGCCCCGCATGGCGGGCGGTCTCGTTGATCAGGTGGACGAGGACCCAGCGCAGGTCGTGCCCGGCGGCCCACGTCGCCGGGCCCGACCGGGTGTCGAGCGACAGGCCCCGCACCGCCGCATCGGTCGCGGTCCCTCGCGCCCGGTAGCCGGACACCGCGTCGTCGACACGCGCCCGCTCGTCGGGCTCGAACTCCTGCTCCGAGCGCTCGACGTCCGCCCCGAGGAAGCCGCCGTCGATCCAACGCCATTCGACCCGGGTGAGGTGGTGCACGATCCCGAGCAGCGGGATGAGCCGCCCGTCCGGCCGGGTGCGAGCCTGCTCGTCGGTCAGGCCCTCGACGTTGCGGACGACGGCGTCGCGGAGGTAGCCGAGCCATTCGAGCAACATCTCGCGCTCGTCCGGTGAACCGACCGGGAACCCGACGTCGCTCACCTGCTCACCGCCTCGCGCTCCGCATCGTGGCGACCCTAGGCAGGGCTCGGACCGACGACCACACCCGACGTCGACACCAGGTCGCGCTCAGTGGGTGTCGAGGTACCAGAAGTAGATCAGGAGGTGTGCCCCGAGGTCGTGCAGCTGTGCGACCGTGAGGCCGGTCCGATCGGCGACGTCCTCGAGCGTGTTCACGTAGCCGCGGTCGTAGTAGGTCGCGGTGAGGCTTCCGGGCCCGGCGCTCGCGACCGGCGGTGTCAGCGGACCGAGTCCGGTCGGTCGCGCCAACGCGTCGAAGAACACCAGGAGACCCGCTCCGGCCGACAGTGCGTCCCGGCGCGGGATGCCGAAGTGGTCGGCGGCCTGCTGGACCAGCGAGAGGTCGGTCGGCGAGAACTTCACCTTGTAGGACGCGACCACGTCCTTGAAGTGGATGAAGTTGTCCGGCCACGCGGGCGAGCCTGCCGCGATCCTGACGCGCGCCGTGTAGCCGTTCGGGAACACCGGCGTCAGTGCGGCCGAGGACCACCAGTCGAACGCGACCGTGATGCCCGACGCGTCGGTGGACTGGACGTACGCGACGTGGCCCTTGAAGACGTTCCACTGCGCGATCGAACCGACCGCCGGGCTCTGATCGACCGGGTACCCCTTCGCCGCGGCATCGCTGTCCCACAGCGACGGGTCGTGGGTGAACTTCGGGTTCACACCGACCTGGTTCAGCCGATACGCCGCGTAGAGCTGGCAGTTGTGCGGCGTCGTCGGGCAACCCGACGCGCTCGGGCAGCCGTACGCGGTCTCCGCCCACTCGGGCGCGTTCGTGCCGTCGTATCCCGGGGTGCACGAGTACAGCCAGTCCGGGCCGCACAGGAACGTGACCCCGCTCGCGCCGATGGCCGGCAGGAGGTGCTGGGTCGTCGCGACCACCGCCCCGGCCGGGCTCGCGCCGGTCACCAGACCGACCGACCCGACGAGGAACGCGGCAGCGGCCAGCACCGCGCGAAGCTTGCGACGACACGTCCCAGGACCGCTCACCACGACCTCCGCCTGCCTTGGAATGCGTCGGGGACCCTAACCGGTCAAGTCGGACGGAAACCATCTGTACCGGCAGGAATTCACCGGATCGACACTCGAGGGACGAGTCCTAGGGTCGCACCCGAATCACCGAGGAGCCATATGGTGCACTACGACGCGATCGTGATCGGCGCCGGATCCGCGGGTGCGGTCCTCGCGGCGCGCCTCTCGGAGGATCCGGGCACGTCGGTGCTGCTGCTGGAGGCCGGGCCCGACCACGGGACGGCCGGCACGCCCCCCGGCGTGCGCGACCCGAACTTCTTCAACGCGGTCGTCGAGCCCGGGCGGATCTGGCCGAGCCTCGTCGCGACACGCGCGCCCGGCCAACCCGAGACGCTGTACGTGCGCGGGCTGGGAGCCGGGGGCTGCTCGTCGGTGAACGCGCTCGTGGCCATCCGAGGGACCGTCGACGACTACGAGCGGTGGGCCGGGGAGCTCGGCTGTGGCGGCTGGGGATGGCCGGAGATGCTCGACACGTTCCTGCGCGTCGAGGACGACGTCGACTTCGGCGGCGATGGACTGCACGGTCGGGACGGGCCGCTCCCCCTCGGCCGCGTGCCGGTCGACGAGCTCTCACCGATCGATCGCGCCGTCCGCGAGGCGACGACCAGCCTCGGACACCCGTGCACCGACGACTACCACGTGCCCGACGCGACCGGAATCAGCCGAACGGCGCTGAACTGGCGCGACGGACGACGGGTCTCGACCAATGACGCGTTCCTCGAACCCGCGCGTCGACGCCCGAACCTCACGGTGCGCGGCGGGGTCCTCGTCGACCGGGTGCTCCTCGACGGACGGCGCGCGGCGGGCGTGCTCACCGCGACCGGCGAGGAGCTCGACGCGAGCGAGGTCATCGTGAGCGCGGGCGCGATCCATTCACCCGCGATCCTGTTGCGCTCCGGGATCGGTGTCGCCGACGACCTCCACGTCGGTGAGAACCTGAGGGAGCACGCCGCGACTCCTGGCTTCGACCTCGCGCTCGATCCCGCCGCCCGGCTCGCGTCACCGCATGTCCCGGTCCTCACCTCGATGCTGCGGTACTCGTCCGGCCTCGCCGACGCCGGGCCGAACGACATGCAGATGCTCGGGTTCGGTGCGGTCGGTGGCGACGCCGACGGTCTCGCGACCGGGCGGCTGATCGGTGCCGTCATGCGGGTGTTCTCGCATGGCCAGGTCTCGCTGCGCGACATGGACCCGTTCGCGGATCCGATCGTGGACTTCCGCATGCTGTCCGACGACCGCGACCGGATCCGGTTGCGCGACTGTGTGCGGCACATGATCGAGGTCGTCCGCCACCCGGCCGTCACGTCGATCACCGGCGGCGTGGTCACCGTCGGCGCATCGATCGACGACCTGACCACCGACGGCGCCATCGACGACTGGCTCGCGGCGAACGTGACCGACTACGTGCACGCGGCGGGGACGTGCCGCATGGGTGCGCCGGGCGATCCGGCGGCGGTCGTCGACACCGACTGCAGGGTCATCGGCTACGAGGCCCTACGGGTCTGCGACGCGTCGGTGATGCCCGACCTCCCGAAGGCGAACACCCATCTCACGACGGTCGCCATCGCGGAGCGTCTGGCTACGAAGATGCAGCGCGACCGGTCGGCTCGCCGCGACGCCGACCCAGTAGGTGGAACAGGCGGCTGAGGTGGCGGTACGGGTCCCGCCGGCTCGCCTCGAGCTCGGCGGCGATCACCAGCTCCTCGGCGTCGGCACTCGGCCGATCACGCGTCCAGCCGTCCGTGAAGAGCCGCACCCCGTACCACACGATCGGGTCGACTCCGAGCGCAGTGAGCCTCGTCGAGAGATCCTCGACGAGGTCGCCACGCGTCATCACACCGAGCCCGTTGATCTCGGTCGTGGTGTCGAACGCGTCCAGTACGGTCTCCCATTCGCCGGCGAGCCCGGGCCGCATCGCCATCACCTCCGCGTTCTTGGCGACGATCGACACCAGGGCGTCCGGCTCGGCGAGGCGAGCGAGCTGATCGAGCACCGGACCCGGGTCGTCCAGGTACATCACGACGCCGTGACACAGCACGGCGCCGAAGTGCTCGCCTCCGACCGCGGCGACCGCGCGGTCACCGGACGCCTCGACGAGGGTGATCCGCCGCGCGACCTCGGTCGGCTCGAGCCGGATCGCCGCCTCGGCGCGTTCGAGCATCGCCGGCGACGGGTCGATGATCGTCACCTCGTACCCCGAGCGCGCCAAGGGGATGCTCTGATTGCCGGCACCGCCGCCGACGTCGACGACCCGCGCCGGCGGTGGCGCGAGGTGGTCGCGGAGATGCGCGTCGATCACGAACGTGCGCACCCGACCCCGCAGCGATCCGTAGTAGCCGTCGACGAACTTCTCGCCGAGCGCGTCCCACGCGTCGGTCATCGGTTCATGCCGGTCGCGCGAGGACGAGGTCGCGAAGGGCGGCCAGGTTGTCCGGTAACGGCGGCCAATGTGGACTTCCCGGTCCCCGGCGGTCCGGTGAGCAGCCCAACCGAGGCGGCGACGTCGTCACGAGGTGCAGTATCGCGGCGAGCGTCGGGCCGTCGCGCGAATCGGAGCCGGGAAGGAGATTCGA
>CAZXCB010000084.1:0-13352 GCA_964639075.1 uncultured Bifidobacteriaceae bacterium
CCTCGTCGGCCATCTTGAACGCGTTGAGCATCGAGGTCTTGTCGTCGGAGACCTGGAGCAGACGGTCGTTCGGGATGATGATGAGGGTGTCGACCTTGTCCTTCAGGGTCTGGATGCCCTGCTCGGCCTGGACCGAGCGACGGCGGCCCTCGAACGTGAACGGCCGGGTGACCACACCGATCGTGAGCGCGCCGATCGACTTCGCGACCTCGGCGATGATCGGCGCGCCGCCGGTGCCGGTGCCGCCGCCCTTGCCCGCGGTGATGAAGACCATGTCGGCGCCGCGCAGCACCTCCTCGATCTCACCCCGGTGGTCCTCGGCGGCCTGCCGGCCGACCTCGGGGTCCGAGCCGGCACCGAGACCCCGCGTCAGCTCTCGACCGAGGTCCAGCTTCACGTCCGCGTCGCTCATCAGCAGCGCCTGCGCGTCGGTGTTCACCGCGATGAACTCGACGCCCTTCAGGCCGGCGTCGATCATGCGGTTCACGGCATTGCCGCCGCCGCCCCCGACGCCGACGACCTTGATCACGGCGAGGTAGTTCTGCGGTGCACCCAGCATCGTGGTGATGTCTCCTCACGCTCAGCCCCGTGGCGGAGCCTCAACTCTCGACCTCCGGTGGAGGTACAGAGTTATGTCAACCTCTGGTTGTGGTCGAGACCCTACTCGACCCCCGCGGATCGCGCCCATCACCGCGTCACCGGCGCTTCCGGCACGCGCACGTCGAGGTAGGTGTGCAGCACGCCCTCGCGCGTGGCCACGTCGAGCACCGCGAGCGCGGCCGCAGACTTCAGCCCGATGCGCGAGAGATCGCCGAGACGCACCTCGCGCGCCCCCACCGTCGCGTCGGTGAGCACGAGGACCGGTCCGGTCGAGCGCATCCCGAACCACTCGGTCCGCGCGCGCAGTGGCTCCGGCATGCGCTCGAGCGCGCCGAGCAGCGCGGCATCCGCCACGGTGGTCCCGGCTGCGCCGGCCTCGGGCCCGACGACGTGGAGCAACCCCACCGGCGGCGCGCGCAGCCGCTCGATCACGCGGCCGTCGGCGTCGAGCACCGCCACCCAAGGCGCCGGGGTGGCTGCCGTCCAGGCGATCGGCGTGCGCTCGCTGACGGAGATGGTGACCGTCGACGGCAGCTCGGTCGACACCGATGCCCGGGCGACCATCGGGACGCGCTCGACCCGGCGCTCGATCTCACGCTCGTCCAGGAACAGCAGCGGCGCGCCGTCCTTGATCCCCGCAGCGGCACGGATCGCGTCCGGGCCGGTGCGCGTGTTCCCCTTCACCACGATGTCGCGCGCGCCGAGGAGGGCCGAGTTCGCGGCGACGTAGGCGATGAGCCCCACCGCGAGGAAGCCGACGAGCCCCGCGATGATCCGGAGGCGGCGCTGGCCCTCGGCCCGGCGCGTGGCGACCCAGCGCTCCCGCATGCGCGGGTCGACGACGTCGTCGAAGACGTCGAGCTCGAGGTGCTCGTCCTCGAACCCTGCGTCGGGTCCATCCTCCGTCGCCTCGACCGACTCCGCGGGGTCGGGTCCCGCGTCGATCTCACCGGCGAGGTCACCGGCGACGTCACCCGTGAGATCGATCTCGGGATCGCGAGGTCGGGGCCGCTCGGGCGGCAGGTCGGTGGTCGTCATGGCTCCGTCATGCGTCCGTCGTGGTCATGGTCGCTGGTCTCGGGGTCCGAAAAGCCGATCTGGTGGACCTCCGGGACCAGGCGCACCCCGGTGGTCGCCTCCACACGGTCGCGCACGAGGGCGATCAGGTGGTGGACGTCCGCCGCGGTCGCCCCGGCCTCGGCCTGGATGAAGTTGGCGTGCTTCGCCGACACCGTGGCACCGCCGACCCGCAGGCCCCGGAGACCGGCCTCCTGGTCCACGAGGCGCGCGGCGGCGTCGCCGGGGGGATTCCGGAAGACCGAGCCGGCGTTCGCCCCACCCGGCTGGTGCTCGGTGCGCCACCGCACGATCTCGGCGAGCTCGGCCTTGAGGGCGTCCGGATCGCCCGCCCGGACGCGGAATCGCCCCTCGACGACCACCTGGTCGCCGGTCAGCGCGGAGTGGCGGTAGCCGAGGCCGATCCGGTCGAGGTCCCAGACCACCGGGACGGCGGGACCGGCGAGGTCGACGACCGTGGCGTCGAGGAGCACCTCGACCGTCTCGCGGCCGTGGCCGCCCGCGTTCATGCGCACCGCGCCGCCGACCGATCCCGGGATGCCGACGTAGAAGCCGAGCCCCGCCCGACCCGCGGCGGCGCAGCGGCGGGCGAGCACCGGCAGTGGCGTGGCGCCGCCCGCGCGCACGTCGGTGTCGCCCACCGTGACCGTCTCGAACTCGGTTCCGAGCACCACGACGACGCCCGGGAAGCCCGGATCCGCAACCAACAGGTTGGAGCCCCGCCCGAGCACGACGCGCGGGACCCCGCCCGTGAGCGCCGCGATCGTCGCGAGGTCCTCGACCGTCGCCGCCTGCACGAGCACCGCGGCCGGTCCGCCGACGCGCCACGTCGTGAGCGCGCCGAAGGGTGCGTCCAGCTCGACGCGTCCGGGCAGCTTCGCGAGCAGCGCCGCCGCGACCGGCTCAAGCGCGTCGCGCACGTCAGGACTCCGCCCGGGCGCGCGCCAGGAGCTCGTCGGGCAGGGTGGTGATGTCGCCGCCGCCGAGCGTCAGCACGACGTCGCCTGCGCGCGCGAGGCGCGGGACGAGCTCCGCCAGCTGGCCGCGGTGCGGGAAGTACGCGAGGCGCGTCTCGGGGTGCGCGTCCAGCACCGCGTGGACGAGCAGCTCGCCGGTCACGCCGGGGATCGGCTGCTCGTGGAACCCGCACACGTCGGTGAGGATGACCTGGTCGGCGCCGACGAACGCGACGGCGAACTCCTGCCACATGACGGCGGTGCGCGAGTAGCGGAAGGGCTGGAACACCGCGATGACCCGCCGGTATCCGGCCTCGCGCGCCGCGCCGATCGTCGCGTGCACCTCGGGTGGGAGCAGCGCGTAGTCGTCGACGATCGCGATCCCGTTCCACCCCCCGCGGTGCTGGAACCGCCGCGCGACGCCCCCGAAGCCCGCCAGCGCCCGCCGCACCGCGTCGAAGTCGCAGCCGAGCTCCATCGTGACCGCCGCGGCACCGGCCGCGTTCTGCGCGTGATGGAGTCCGATGATCGGGAGGCGCAGCTCCCCGACCGCCGTCCCGTCGACCTCGAGCGTGAACCGCGAGCCGTCGGGGCCGCCGTGGTAGTCGACCGCGCGGTAGCGCATCCCGGGTCCCAGCCCGTACGTGACCGCCTCGGGCCGCGCGGCGGCGAGCTCGGCGAGGAGCGGATCGTCGCCGCACAGCACCGGCAGCTCCTCGATGCCGGCGACGAACTCCGCGAACGCGGCCTCGAGCCGCGCGAAGTCGCCCCAGTACCACAGGTGGTCGTGATCCACGTTGGTCACCACGGCAGCCGCGAGCGGGAGCTCGAGGAACGTGCCATCGCTCTCGTCGGCCTCGACGACGAGCCACTCGCCCGAGTCGAGCGCCTCGTTCGCGCCGACGTCGTACAGCTCACTGCCGATGAGGAAGCTGGGTCGCAGCTCGGCTGCGCGCAGGATCAACGTGATCATCGACGACGTCGTCGTCTTGCCGTGGGTGCCCGCCACGCCCAGGCCGCGCCGGAGCGCGACCATCGCTGCGAGGACCTCCGCGCGGCGCAGCACCGCGATGCCGCGCGCACGGGCGGTCCGCACCTCGATGTTGTCGTCGGGCACCGCCGAGCTGACCACCACCGCGTCGAGGTCGGCGGCGAGGTTCTCGGCCCGCTGCGGAACCGAGCACGTGACGCCGAGCACCCGGAGCCGCTCGAGGCGCGGGTGTTCACGGACGTCGGAGCCGGTCACGGTGTGGCCGAGCTCGGCGAGCATCGCGGTGTACGCGCTCATCCCCGCGCCGCCGGCACCCACCACGTGGATGCGGCGCGGACGCGAGAGGTCGATCGCAGGCTCACGCGGCGGCACGGGCGACCTCCTCCACCAGGTCCACGACGCGTTCGGCCGCGTCGTGACGCCCGAGCTCGCGTGCGGCGGTCGCCATCGCCTCCAGGCGGACCGGGTCACCCAGCAGCTCCTCGACGAGGGGGACCACGCGCGCCGGGGTGCACTCGGCATCGGCGATCAGGACACCGCCACCTGCCGCGACCACCGCTCGGGCGTTCGCGTCCTGCTGGCCCTCGGCCGAACCCGACCACGGGACGAAGACGGCGGGCACCCCGACCGCGGTCACCTCGGCGACCGTCGTCGCGCCCGAACGGCACACGAGCAGCGCGGCGCGCGAGTAGAGGCCGGCCATGTCGGTCTCGAAGTCGACGAGGTCGTACACGAGGTGGTCGGTCGGACGGCGCAGCGCATCGAGGCGGTCGCGACACGCGGCGGCGTGCGTCGGACCCGCGACGTGGGTGATTGCGACGTCGCTGCGATCGCGCCAGCGGTCGTACAGCGCGAGTCCGAGCTCGTTGAGCCGGCCCGCACCGAGGCTGCCGCCGACGATCGCGACGCGCGGCGGACTCGAGGGGTGATGCGACGTCGCGGTCATGTCGGCACGGAGGGGGTTGCCGGTCACCGTCGCCGTCGGCCATGCCGAGCCGGCGAAGGACACCGCGGGCCGGGCGCCGAGCCGCACCGCGACACGGTTCACGAGCCCGGGCACCGCGTTCTGCTCGTGCACGACCGTGGGCAGCCGAGCCAACCGGGCCCCGAGCACGCAGGGAGCCGATGCGTAGCCGCCCACCCCGACGACGACGTCGGGCCGGGCGCGTCGCAGGATCCGGTAGCAGTGCACGAGCGCCCGCGCGAACGCGAGCACCGCGCGGAACGAGCGCCAGAGGTCGCGCGGCGACAACGACCGCTGGATGCCGTCGAGCGCGAGGAGCTCGATCGAGTACCCGGCCGCCGGCACCGCGCGCGCTTCGAGGCCGCGCCGCGCGCCGACGAAGGTGATCTCGTCGCGCGGGTGGCCACGGGCGACGAGCGCGTCCGCGATCGCCAGCGCCGGAGTCACGTGCCCGCCGGTCCCGCCGCCCGTGATGAACGCGTGGACCCGGTGGGCCGTCACGCCCGTCCGTGCCGGGCGACGTTCACCAGGATCCCCGCCGCGACCATCGTCGACACCAGCGCGGTCCCGCCGAAGGACACGAACGGCAGTGGCACGCCGGTGACGGGCAGCACCCCGACGACCGCGCCCAGGTTCAACACGGCCTGACCGACGATCCACGCCGTCGCGCCGGCCGCGAGGATCGTGCCGAAGCGATCCGGCGCGCGCATCGCGGTGCGGATCCCGATCACGCCGATGAGCGCGAACAGGCCCACGACGAGCGCACAGCCCAGCAAGCCGAGCTCCTCACCGATGACGGCGAAGATGAAGTCGGTGTGCGCGGCGGGAAGGAAGTTCCACTTCGACCGCCCGGCCCCCAGGCCGACCCCGGTCCAGCCGCCGCGCACGACCGCCACGAGGGACTGGGTCACCTGGTAGCCCGCGCTGTTCGAGTCCTGGTGGCCGTCGAGGAACGACAGCATTCGGGCACGCCGCCACGACACGGAGAACGAGAACAGCGTCACCAACGCGATGCCGGCGGCACCGACCGCGGCGAGGTGCCGCAGGCGCACCCCTCCGATCACGAGCAGCCCGAGCACCGTGGCCGCGATGACCATGTAGGAAGCAAGGTCGGGTTCCGCCATGACGAGCACGCCGACCGCACCGAGCACCAGCACGACGGGCCACAGTGCACGTTTGAAGTCGTGCACCTCGTGCTGACGACGGGCCAGCACGTCGGCGGTGAAGATCAGCAGCGCGAGCTTGGCGATCTCGGACGGCTGGAGCCGGAACTGGCCCGAACCCAACCACCGGCGCGCCCCGTCGACATGGATCCCGAGGCCCGGGATCAGCACGATCGTGAGGAGGAAGAAGGAGACCGCGAGCAGGATCGGCACGAAGCGGCGCCAGCGCCGGTGGTCGAGTCGCGATGCGAACACGAACGCGCCCGCCCCGAGCGCGGTCCACAGCAGCTGGCGCTCGAAGTACCACCACGGAGTGCCCTTGGCGTCGATGGACTCCACCGACGACGCCGACAGCACCATCACCAGACCGACGACGTTGAGGACCACCACGGCGAGCACCAGCAGCACCGAGTTCGGTGTGCGCGCGCCCTGGTGGCGGCTCAGCCACCCGCGCGCCCGTCCGACCCGCGCCGCGACCGCCGAGGGCACCGCCACGCTCATGACTCGTCCACTCCTGCACCTACGGTGCGGGCGCCGTGATGGCGCCGCTCACTGCTCGGCGGAGCCTCGCGGACGCTCGCGTCGCTTCGGGCCCTGCTCAACGGTCCACCTCGGCGATCAGTGCGGCGACCTCGCGGGCGAAGTCGTCGCCGCGCTCCGCGTAGCCGCGGTACCAGTCGAACGACGCGCACGCCGGGGAGAGCAGCACGACGTCACCGGGCTCGGCCGTGGCGTAGGCGGCGCGCACGGCGTCGTGCATCGATCTCGCGCGCTGCGTGGGCACCGCCCCGGCGAACGCCGCCTCGACCTCGTCGGGGGTCTCACCGATGGCGACCACGGAGCGGAGGTTGTCGGCCACCGAGCGGAGCGCGCCGAGGTCGACCCCCTTGCTCACACCCCCGGCGACGAGCACGACGCTCGGGTAGCCACGGATCGCGGCCGCGGCGGCGTGCGGGTTCGTCGCCTTCGAATCGTCCACGAATTCCACGCCTCCAGCCTTGCCGACCGGCTCGGTCCGGTGGTGGAGCCTCCGGAAACCCGCCACCGCGGTGGCGATCCCTTCGTCGGTCGCGCCGACCGCGCGTGCGGCGGCGGCCGCGGCCGCCAGGTTCGCCCGGGCGTGAGGCGCGGCATCGGAGGCGACGGAGAGCAGCACGGTGCCGGCGGCGTCGACGAGGTCGTCGCCGTGCCAACCGAGGCCGGCCGGAGGTGGCGGGCCGAGCGAGAAGTGCACGACCCGGGCCGGTGCGTGCGCGATCGCGGTCTCGACGGCCGGGTCGTCGGCGCACGCCACGAGGACGCCCGTCGGGTCCTGGAACGCGACCGCACGAGACTTGTCGGCCACGTACGCCTCGACCGACCCGTGCCAGTCGAGATGGTCCTCGGCGAGGTTGAGGACGACCGAGACCGCGGGCGCGAACCGGTCCGACACGGTGTGCAGCTGGAACGACGACGCCTCGATCACGAGCACGTCGGCGGCGTCGCCGAGCGCGTCGAGCGCGACCCGGCCGATGTTGCCGACCGCCGGCGCTCGCAGACCCGACGCCTCGAGCATCGCGCTGACGAGCGAGGTCACGGTCGACTTGCCGTTGGTGCCCGTGACGACGACGACGGGAGCGTGTGCGGCCTCGACGGCGAGATCGAGGTCGCCGCGCACGGGGATCCCCGCCGCGCGCGCCGCGACGATCGCGGGATGCGTCGGCCGCACCCCCGGGCTCGGGACCAGCAGGTCCGCGGCCGCGCACGACGCGGCCCAGTCGACGTCACCTTCGAGCACGGTCGCACCGGCCGCGAGCGCGGCGGCGCGCCGGTCGGCGTAGCCCGGCTGGCCCGGGTCCTCCTCGACGACCGTCACGTCGTCGCCCCGACCGCGCAGCCAGGTCACGGCGGCCGCGCCGGTCGCCCGGAGCCCGACGACGAGCACGCGCACTACTCCGAGACCCCCGGGATGCGCAGGAAGTCCGCGTAGAAGAGGCCGAGGCCGAGCGCCATCGACAGGCCCGCGAAGATCCAGAACCGCACGATGATCGTCGACTCCGGCCACCCGAGCAGCTCGAAGTGGTGGTGGATCGGCGACATGCGCAGCACCCGACGGCCGAAGCCGCGGAACGAGACGATCTGCGCGACCACGCTCGACAGCTCGACGACGTAGAGCCCGCCGATGATCGGCAGCAGCAGGTGGGTGTTGGTGAGCAGCCCCATGCCCGCCATCGCGCCCCCGAGCGCGAGCGCGCCCGTGTCGCCCATGAAGACCTTCGCGGGTGGCGCGTTCCACCACAGGAAGCCGACGCACGCGCCGAGCAACGACGCGGCGACGACCGCGATGTCGATCGCACCGGCGGCTCCGATGTCGTACTTGCCCGGATGGCGGAACTGGGTGAACGCGATCACGACGAACGCGGCGAAGACCAACGCGCCCGAACCCGCGACGAGGCCGTCGAGGCCGTCGGTGATGTTCACCGCGTTCGTCATGAGGTAGACGACGAGAACGCACCAGATGATCCAGCCGACGGTGCCGAGATCGATGCCGATCGGGCGCGTGAACGAGAGGTCCGTGTTCACATGCACCATCTGCGTGCCCATGACGGCGAACACACCGACGACGACCAGGATGCCGACCGTCTTGCCGCGCTTGCGCAGACCCAGGTTCCGCGCCTTGCGCACTCCGAGGTAGTCGTCCACGAAGCCGACGACGAACATCCCGAGGATCAGGACCCACAGCGCGATCGCGGTGTCCGCGAACTTGATCGCCTCGCTGCGGATGTGGGCGGCCATGTACCCGAGCAGCGCGGCCCCGACGATCGCGACCCCGCCCATCGTCGGAGTGCCCGCCTTCGCCTCGTGCGGGTGCGCGACCGGGCCGTCGTCGCGGATCTGCTGGCCGATGTGGTGCTTGCGCAGGTAGCGGATCACGAACGGGGTGCCGAGGACCGCGAACGCGAACGCGACCGAGACCGCGATGAGCGCCGCGATCACGTGAGCGCGCCTTCGCCGAGCAAGGCGACCGCGACGAGCTCGAGCCCGACCGCACGGCTCGCCTTGACCAACACGACGTCGCCGGGCTGCGTGAGACCGGCGACGAGATCCGCGGCCTCGGTCGCATCGGCGGCGCGGTGGATCTCGAGCCCGGTGCGCGCGCCGGCGGCCTCGGCGAGCGGATCAGTCGCGGACCCGACCGCCACCAGCACGTCGACCGCGCACTCGGCGACTGCCGTGCCGACGCGGGCGTGCTCGGCCTCGGCGACGTCGCCCAGCTCGCGCATCTCGCCGAGCACCGCGATCCGTCGGCCGGTCGCGGGCAGCCCCACCAGGGCGTCGAGCGCGGCCACCATCGCGATCGGCGACGCGTTGTAGGCGTCGTTGAGGACCCGCACGCCCTGGACCGAGTCGTCGACGCGCATCCGCCACCCCGAGACCTCGGAGGCCGCGAGGGCACCGACGACGAGGTCGAAGGGCACCCCGAGGTGCAGCGCCACCGTCGCCGCCTGGGCGGCGTTGACCACCATGTGCGCACCGCGGACACCGAGCACGACCGGGCCACTCCCCCACGGTGTCGCGAGGTCGAATCGGGCGTGCAGCTCCGCGTCGATCTCGAGCCCGCTGATCCGCACGTCGGCCGCGGGCTCCGTGCCGACCGTGATCACCGGTGCCGCGCTCCGTGTGCGCTGCCCCGCGCTGGCTTCGCACCCTTCCCAGAGCACTGCGAGCCCGTGCGCGGGCAGCGCATCGAGCAGCTCGCCCTTGACGACGGCAACGCCCTCCGGCCCGCCGAGGTGCTCGGCGTGGGTGATGCCCAGGTTGGTGATGATCCCGATCTCGGGTGCGACGAGCTCGCAGAGCTCGGCGATGTTGCCCGGGAAGCGTGCCCCCATCTCGACGACGAGCACGTCGGTCGCGTCCGGCGCGCCGAGCACCGTGACCGGGACGCCGATCTCGTTGTTGAACGACGCCGGCGCGGCGTGGGCCGCGAGCGCGGCGTGCAGCGCCGCCGCGGTCAGGTCCTTGGTCGAGGTCTTCCCCACCGACCCGGTGATGCCCACGACGCGCGCGCCGAGCCGGTCGCGACCGGCGCGCGCGAGCTCCCGGAGCCCGCGCCGTGTGTCGGGCACGACCACGGTCGGGATTCCCGGGATCTCCCGCTCGACGATCGCGAAGGCTGCACCGCGCGCGATCGCGTCGGATGCGAAGTCGTGACCGTCACGCGCGTCGACGAGCGCCACGAAGACCTCGCCGGGCGCGAGCTCGCGTGAATCGAACGCGAGGCCGTCGCCGAGCGGCTCGGAGCCCACCGGTCCCGCCGGGCGTCCGCCGGTGACCGCCGCCACCCAGGCACGAGTCAGCTGCACGCCGACTCCAGCTCCTGCGCGGCGACGACCCGGTCGTCGAACGGGACCGGACCGGTCGCGAGGATCTGCTCCGTCTCGGCGCCCTTGCCGAGCACCATCACGACGTCCCCGGGACGCGCCGCGGCCAGCGCGGCACGGATCGCGAGCCGGCGATCGGGTTCCACGGTGTAACGAGCACCGGTCTCGTCCAGACCGCGTGCCGCCATCGCGGCGATGGCGTCGGGATCCTCCGAGCGCGGGTTGTCGGTCGTCAGGACGACGGCGTCGGCACCGCGCCCGACGGCGGCGCCCATCGCCGACCGCTTGTCCGCGTCGCGGTCACCCCCGCACCCGAACACCGCGAGGACCCGGCCCGGGGTCAGCTCGTGCGCCGCGCGCAGCGCCGCCGAGATCCCCGTCGGGGTGTGGGCGTAGTCGACGAGCACGGTGATGCCCGGGTCCGGCGTCGCGGTCCCGGCGGCGGACCGGACGGGCTCGAAGCGCCCGGGCACGGCCGGAGTCGCCGCGACGCCGGCGGCGACGACCGCAGGGTCGACGTCGAGCAGCCGGGCGGTCGCGATCGCCGCCAGGGCGTTCTCGACGTTGAAGCGGCCCGGCAACGGCACGTGCACGTCGGCATCGAGCCCCGCACCGTCGACGTGGACCAGAGATCCGCGGGCGTCGGCGTGCCGCACCGAGGCGCGCACGTCGGCACTCGCGAGATCGAGCGCGAACGTGAGCACGCACACCCCGGCGGCGCGCGCGCGGCGCGCGAGCTCGGCGCCGAACCGGTCGTGCTCGTGGATGGCCGCCGAGTCGGTGAACGCCACCGTGAAGAGCCGCGCTTTCGCATCGGCGTACGCGTCCATGGATCCGTGCAGGTCGAGATGGTCCTGGGACAGGTTGGTGAAGCACGTTGCGGCGAAGTGGGTGCCGTCGACGCGATGCTCGGCGAGCGCGTGCGAGCTCACCTCCATCGCGATCACGTCCGCGCCGCGCGCGACCAGATCCGCGAGGGCGCGCTGGAGCTCCGGGGCCTCGGGGGTCGTGAAGGGTTGGGGGACCGCTTCTGCCCGGAAGCGGACCCCGAGCGTTCCCAACACCGCGGGATCGTGTCCCGCGGCGCCGAGGATCGCGCCCAGAACGAACGTGGTGGTCGTCTTGCCGTTCGTGCCGGTGACACCGATCACCGGGACACGCCGGGAAGGCTCCCCGTGGAACCGCGCGGCCACCGGCCCGATCGCCCGGCGCACGGACCGCACGCGCGCCTGAGGGACGTGGGGGGTCACCGCTACCGCGTGCTCGACCATGAGCGCGGCCGCGCCCCGCGCCACGGCCGCGCCGGCGTGGGCGTGCCCGTCGGCCCGGGCGCCGGGGATGCAGCAGAAGAGCGCACCGGGATGGACCGATCGGCTGTCGTGCGTCACTTCGGTGATCGCGACCGGTGCGTCGTCGGCGACGTCGAGCACCTCGGTCGCGTCCAGGAGGTCGTGCAGGAGCACGGGGTCCTCTCGTTACGGAGCGGGCGCGGACACACTACCGGCGGCCCGCGGACGCTCCCCGGTCGTCACCGGCGCCTCGATCGCGACCGTCGGCGGCACGTGCTCCATCCGCAGTGCGTCCTGCATGATCTGCGAGAACACGGGTGCGGCCACCGCGCCGCCGTAGATCTGGGTCTTCGGCTCGTCGAGCACGACGATCGCCGCGAAGCGCGGCGACTCCGCCGGCGCGAAGCCCGCGAAGCTCGCCATGTAGCGGCGTTCCACGTAGGGCTGCTTGCGCGCGGTACCGGTCTTGCCGGCGACGGTGTAGCCCGGGACCTTCGCCTGCTTGCCCGTGCCGTGGTCGACGACGCCGCGCAACAGCTCGTTCACGAGCGACGCGGTCGCGCCGGACACGACCCGGCGTGACGGCATGGTCCGCGCGCGGTGGCGCGTCCCGTCGGCGTCGATCACCCCGTCGACGAGGCGCAGCGGTCGGGTCTCACCTCCGTTGGCGATCGTCATGTACACGCCGAGCATCTGTGCGGCCGTGACGCCGACCCCGTAGCCGATGGGCAGGCTGCCCATGACCGTGGAGTCGCCGTGGCTCGGCGGTGGGAGCAGCCCGTTGGACTCGCCCGGGAACCCGACGGCGGAACGGACGCCGAGCCCGAACTCGCGCAGTGACCGGTCGAGCAGCGACGAGCCCAACGTCGCCGCGATCTTGATCGTGCCGACGTTCGAGGACTCCGCGAGGATCTCGTGCACGGTCCAGTCCGCGGTGCCGTGCGGCTCGTCGTCCTCGAAGGTCACCGGACCCATCTGGATCCGACTCGGCACCTGGAACCGCGTGTTCTCGTCGATGAGCCCCCGCTCGAGCGCGCTCGAGACCACCACGACCTTGTTCGTCGAGCCGGGCTCGTAGGTGCTCGTGAAGATCCGGTTGGGGGCGGTGGCGGGAGCCGGGCGTGCGGGATGGCCGGCCCCGGCGCCGTCGATCACCGCCGCGGCGAGGATGTCACCGCTGCGAACGTCGGCGACGAGGGCCATACCGCCCTTCGCCCTGGTCTCGGCGACCTCGGCGGTGAGCTGCTGCTCGACCTGGTACTGCAGGTCGCGGTCGATCGTGAGCACGACGTCGCTCCCCGCGCGGGCCGGCACCATCCTGCGTTGGGTGGCCGGGATCTCGCGACCGGACGGGTCCCGCTCGGCCTCGAGCGTGCCCGGCGTGCCGGCGAGCACGCGCCGGTAGCCGTACTCGATGCCTCCCTGGGACCCGGGTCCGTTCGAGAAGCCGATGACGGGGCCGGCGAGCGAGCCGTTCGGGGCGACGCGCTCGGTGCCCGGTGCCAGCGCGACCCCGGGGTTCGCGAGCGCCGTGACCCGCTTCGCGACGTCGGGGGTGACCTTTCTCGCGAGCACCACGTAGTTCGTCCTCGGCCTGGTCAGGTCCATGAGCAGGTCGGGCGTCGGTCGGTGCAGCAGGGCCGAGAGCCGATGCGCGGTCTCCGGTGCCCGTCGGACGAGCGCCGGGTCCGCGAACACGGTGGGGCGCGAGACGCTGAGCGCGAGGTCGGTGCCGTTGCGATCGAGGATCGCGCCCCGCGCGGGCTCGAGCGTCGTGGTGTGGACCAGCTGCCGGCGCGACAGCGCGTCGTAGCGAGCTGCGCCCGAGCCCTGCAGTGACACGAGCCGCACGAGCACGACCGCGAGCGCGGCGATCATCGCCACCATGAGCACGAACAGGCGCCGGCGCGTGTCCGCGGCCTTGACGGGTCGCGCGGTCGGCACGGCC
>CAZXCB010000085.1:0-12883 GCA_964639075.1 uncultured Bifidobacteriaceae bacterium
TGATGATCCTCGGCAGCACGCGCTCGCTGGTCGCAGTCATGGCCGGATCGTACCTGACGCCCGTGTCAGGTTGCCCGGCCCGACCGGCCCCTCACGCCGGCCGCACCGGGACCGCATCGACCCGACGGCACCGCACGACGACGGGGTCCGATCCCTGGGTCGTCGCCGGACACTCGATCCGCAGGGCGCCGCCCTCGGGTCGCCACGGCAGCGCGGTGCCGTCGAGGGAGGTGACCTCGGTCGTGGCCGTCGGTGCGAGGTCCCGCAGGGTGATCACCGGGTCGGGCCGCTCGACGATCGCGAACACGTCGTCGTCTCGCGCCGTGAAGCGGAGGCCGGTCCCCTGGGCCGTCTCCTCCCCCGGGCGAACCCAGGGTCGCGTGGCGCGGATGCCCGACTCGTTCGCACCCATCCACTCGCCGAGCCAGGCGAGTCGCTGGCGCTGCTCGTCGGGAATCGACGCGTCGACGCCCCGCGGACCGACGTTCAAGAGCAGGTTGCCGTTCTTGCTCACCATGTCGGAGAAGGACCAGAGCAGCTCGGCACGCGAGAGGAAGTGCTCGGCGCGCGACGCGGCGTTGTACCCGAACGACTGGTCCATCCCGCGCACGCACTCCCACGGCGTGCGTTGCACGGTCGGGAACGTGACGTACTCCGGCGTGCGCACGTCGCAGAAGGGCGGCTCGGGTGGGATCAGGCCCGTGTCCCTGCGGGCCTGGCGGGTCGCGCCCTTGTCGAGAGCGCGGCGCGCGGGCTCGAAGCGCATCGCGCCGGCGAGGGGGTTCCACGGCATCCAGCGGTCGTTGACCACGCCGTCGGGGACCGCGTCGTAGTACTCGGTGAGCAGCGGCCAGAGGTGCTTGCCCTCCGCCGGCCACGCGATGTCGTTCCAGAGCACGCTCGGCCGGTACCGCGCGACGAGCTCCCGGACGTGCGCCGCCGCGTAGTCCGGGTAGTCGCCACGCGGGATGGCGGCGATGAGGTCCGACATCGCGCCGATCGGCCGGTCCTCGAACGTCCAGTCGAGCCCGCCGGAGTAGTAGACGCCGAAGCGCATGCCCTGCGCGCGCACGGCCTCACCCAGCTCGCCGACGACGTCGCGGCGGCAGTGCCACCCCGGCAGGCGCGGGTTCGCCACCGTCGTGGGCCACAGGCAGTAGCCGTCGTGGTGCTTGCTCACCAGCACGACGTACCGCGCGCCCGCGGCCGCGAAGGTGCGCGCCCACTCGTCGGGGTCCCAGGACTCGAGCCCGGCCTCCCAGTCGGGCGCGAAGCTGCGGTACTCGCGGTCGCCGTAGGTCTCCCGGTGGTGGCGGGCGACCGGGCTGTCGGCGAAGCGCAGCGAGTTCTCGTACCACTCCGTGTACGGCGACCAGCCCATGGCCCGGCGGTCGCCCGACTGCACCATCGCGGAGACGTCGGCGTCGACCGGCGCGAACGCGGGGACCGATGCCGGGGTCCAGTGCACGAAGATGCCGAGCTTCGCGTCCCGCCACCACGCAGGGACCTGGTGACGCCGGAGCGCCTTGAGCACGGGATCACGGGTGGGCATCGCGGGACCGTACCCGGCAAGGCCCCGCGTGTGCCCACCCCCGAGCCGGAGCGGAGCGGAGGCGAGCCGCGACGGAGCGTCCCGACGCGTACCGGGCTCGACGAGACCGAGCGGAGCCGCCGAAGAGGCGGGCAACCGGGCAGACTGGCGCCCCGTGGACGTCACCGACTGGTATCGCATCTTCGCCTGGCTGGCGATCGCGACCGAGGTGGCGATCCTGGCCCTGTGGCTCACGAGCCTGATCGCCAAGGTCGGGTCCGACGGCGGCTGGTGGGACGACGTCCGCGCCGGGCTGCGCAGCCAGGGCCTCGCGCTCGCGGCGCTCGTGGCCGCGGTCGCCACCGCCGGGTCGCTCTACCTCTCGGAGGGCGGGCACCTCGTGCCGTGTCGGCTGTGCTGGTACCAGCGCACGATGATGTACCCGCTCGCGATCATCCTGGTCGTCGCCGCGTTCCGCCGCGACTGGTCGATCCGGCCCTACGCGATCACGCTCGCGCTCGTCGGTCTCACGATCTCCACGTGGCACGTGCTCGTCGAATGGAACCCGGGCCTGGAGAGCACGACGTCGTGCGATCCGCTCAATCCCTGCTCGGCCCTGCCGCTCCCGCGCTACGCGGGGTACCTCTCGATCCCGACCATGGCCGGGTCCGCGTTCCTGCTGATCGCAAGCGTGCTCTGGCTCGCCGGTCCGGGAACCGACGGCACTCCGGCCGACGTTCCCGTCGACACCGACGTCGACCCGTCACTCCAGCCCCGGGAGGCCTGATGGCCGGCAACAAGCAGCGCACGTCGACGGCGGGCAAGAAGCCCGCGACCAAGAAGCCCGCGGGCAAGAAGCCGGCCGCGGCGGCCGCGACCAGGAAGCCGTTGCCGATCTTCTGGATCGCGATCGGCGCGGTGCTCGCGATCGCGGTCGGTGCGGCACTGATCGCCGGGATGGGCGACGACAAGTCCTCGAGCAGCTCGGGCGGCGGGTCGGCGACGGCCGGCGCGCACGAGTACGGCACGGTGACGGTCAGCGGCACCCCCCTCCCCCGGTTCCCCGACGGGGGCACCGATCCCGCGGTCGGCGACGCGATCCCCACCGTCAGCGGCGAGGACTTCTCCGGTGCGCCGGTGACGATCACCCCGACGGCGGGCACGCCGCAGATGATCGTCTTCCTCGCGCACTGGTGCCCCCACTGCAACCTCGAAGCGCCACGCCTCGCGAGCTACCTGCAGTCCGAGGGTGGTGTCCCGGCCGGTGTCCAGCTGACGATCGTGCCGACCGGCTCGGACCCCAGCACGGAGAACTGGCCACCGTCGCAGTGGGTCGAGGACATGGAGCTGAGCGGCTTGCGCACCCTGGTCGACGACAAGAAGCAGACCGCGGCGTCCGCGTTCGGCCTGAGCGCGTACCCGTTCATCGTCATGGTCGACGGGGACGGCAACGTCGTCGAGCGGCGCAGCGGCGAGCAGGCCGAGGGCTTCTTCGCGAAGGCGTTCGCCGCGCTCGCGGCCGGCGAGAAGATCCCGTCCGACGCCTGATCAGCTCTTGGGCTTCTCGTTCCCGAACATGTCGCAGCCGGGGCGGGCCGCCGCGAGGAGCGGGCGGAGCGCGGCGTCGACCTCGCTCGGATCGTCGACGGGTTGCGTGCTCGGGCCGCGGTGCCAACCCTCGGCGACGGCGAGCCAGCCGCCGGAGACCTCGAACACCTGACCGGTGACCCCCGCCGACTGCGGTGACGCGAGCCAGGTGCAGACCGGTGCGATCCAGCGCGGGTCCATTGCCGCCTTCTGCTCCTCGGACGCGCCACCGAGGCCGAGGTCCTCGGTCATGCGCGTGAGCGCGGTCGGGGCGATCGCGTTCACCGTGATCCCGTACCGCTCGAGCTCCATCGCGGCGATGATCGTGAACGTCGCGATGCCGGCCTTCGCGGCGCCGTAGTTGGTCTGGCCCGCGTTGCCGTAGATGCCCGAGGGTGACGTCGTGTTGATGATCCGTGCGTCGTTGGTCTCGCCGTTCTTGCTCCGCTCGCGCCAGTAGGCGGCGGCGAAGCGGGAGACGCCGAACGTGCCCTTCAGGTGCACCTTGATGACCGCGTCCCACTCCTCCTCGGTCATGTTCACGAGCATGCGGTCCCGCAGGATGCCCGCGTTGTTCACGACGACGTCCAGACCCCCGAACGTGTCGATCGCCTGCTTGACGACGTTGCCGGCGCCCTCCCAGCTGGAGATGTCGTCTCCGTTCGCGGCCGCCTGGCCGCCCATCGCCTCGATCTCGGCCACGACCTCGTGGGCCGGGCCCTCGGAGTGCCCACTGCCGTCACGCGAGCCGCCGACGTCGTTGACGACGACCTTGGCCCCCTCCGACGCCATCATCAGGGCGTGCTCCCGCCCGATGCCCCGGCCCGCGCCGGTCACGATCGCCACTCTGCCTTCGCACATGTTCGCCATGGGCGCATGGGATAGCAGAGGCGGGCGCCGCCAGGCGACCCGGACGCGTCCGCGGACGCGTGGCGGAGTTCCGCGGTTCGGGGGACTCGCCGCTCCACCGCTCCCGCCGGGCCCTGGGGTCGCCGAAGGTGAAGGTGGGTTTGGGTATACAGCTATATACTCAAACCCACTTCGCGTTTGGCGGGCACCGGGAGCGAGGCAGGCCCGTCTTGAGTACCTGCGGTGAGCCGGTCCGGAGACTGGGAACGGGACAGGTCCTCGTCGCCTGGCGCACCGTGGCCCGCCCGCACGATGGCCCCGAAATTGCAGGCCCCACGACAACGATCGCCGGGCGAACGTTGCGCCACTCCGCAAGATGTTGGCCACAACGCGAATCGCGGCGTGGTCCTCGCTCCACCCGGCGGAGGGTCGCCAAGGCGCGCGGACGTCCGCGGACGCGTCGAACGTGCCGCTCAGTCCTTGGGCTTCTTGGCCCGGCTCGGCGCGACGCGCGGCGGCTCGTTCGGCTGCTTCGGGTACACGGGCGGCCACGGCGCGTCCATCAGGCCCGCGGCCATGTCGCGCTCGTGGAGCTCCAGGAGCGGCGCCAGGGACTGCGGTGCGTCGTACATCTCGGCCCAGGGATCACCGTCGGCCGCGAGACGGGCGGGCGCGTCCGCGATCGTCCAGCGCCGCGGCTCGACCGCGTCGAGCTCGTCCCAGCGGAACGGCATGGAAACCGGCGCCTCCGGGTACGCCCGGACCGACCACGCCCCGAACACCGTCTTGTGCGGCGCGTTCTGGTTGAAGTCGACGAACACCCGGGTACCCCGCTCCTCCTTCCACCACGCCGCGGTGAGGAGGTCGGGTCGGCGGCGCTCGAGCTCGCGGGCGACGGCCACCGCGGCGGCGCGCACCGCATAGGAGTCCTGCTCGGCGATGAGTCGCGCGTAGACGTGGATGCCACGGCTCCCGGTCGTCTTGGGGTAGCCGGCGACGCCGTGCTCGTCGAGCAGCACGCGCACCTCGGCCGCGGCCTCCTGCACCATCGCGAACGTGACGCCGGGACCCGGATCCAGGTCGATGCGCAGCTCGTCGGCGATCTCGACGTCCGGCGCGTGCGACGGCCACACGTGGAACCCCAGGCAGCCGAGGTTCACGGCCCACGCGACGTGGGCCACGTCGGCCACGACCATGGCGTTGGACTCGGTGCCGTTCGGGGTCGAGACGACAGCGGTCTCGAGCCAGTCGGGCGCGTTCTTGGGCACGCGCTTCTGGAAGAACGAGTCGCCGCCGGCTCCGTGCGGGAACCGCTGGAGCATCACCGGTCGTCCGCCCATCGTGGCGAGCAGCGGCGCCCGGACCGACTCGTAGTACCGGACGAGGTCGAGCTTGGTCTCGCCGCGTTCGCCGAACAGCACCTTGTCGGGGTGCGTGACGGTCAGGTCGTGACCGTCGATGCGCACGGTCTGGGCGTCGGACACGCCGGTCGACGCTACCTGGCGGGGACCTTCGTCCCTGGCAGGCCCGAGCCGGCGCGGGCACCCTGGGGCAATGACCACCGTCATCGTTCCGCTCGACGGTTCCGCGGAAGCCGAGATGGCGTTGCCCCACGCGCGCAAGCTCGCCGGCCCCGACGGCTCGCTGCTGCTGGTGACCGCGGTGTGGCACGGCGAGCCCCTCGCGCCGCGCCGGTACTTCGAGGATCGCGCGCTCGGCCTCGCGGGCGAGCCCGTCGACACCAAGGTGGTCCTCGACGAGCGTCCGTCGGTGGCGATCGCTCGCCTCGCCGAGGACCGACCCGGTGCCATCGTGTGCATGGCCACCCACGGACGGAACGCGTTCGGTCAGGCCGTCCTCGGCAGCACGGCCGAGGCCGTGCTGCGCGAGATGCGCGAGATCGACCGGCCGGTCGTGCTCGTCGGACCGAAAGCGGCATACGACCTGCGGCGTGCCGACGCGCACAACCTCGTCGTCGCCGTCGACGGAGCCGAGACCGCGGACCGGCTCGTTCCCGCGGCCACCAAGCTGGCGGACCGTCACCACCTGGCGCTGTGGGCGATCGAGTCGGTGCCGCCGGCGCCGTACCCGTTCGTGGCCGACGCGCCGGTCGCGCACGCGACCGCGGAGGCCACCGGCGTCACACAGCTCGCCGCGCTCCTCGACGACGCGCACCGCGGTGCCGGCACCAAGGTCGTGTACTCGGTGGACCCCGCCGACGCGGTCGTGCACTTCGCCGCGGAGCTCCCCGCCACGTACGTGCTCGTCGGATCGCACGGGCGGTCCGGCGTCGCACGGTGGGCGCTCGGCAGCGTCGCCATGCGCATCGTCCACCGCAGCCCGTGCCCAGTGGTCGTGGTGCCGCGATGATCTTCGCCGACCGCCGGCGCGCCGGAAAGGCGCTGGGCGAGGCGTTGCGCACGCGGCTCGCAGGTGAGGCCGACGTCATCGTCATCGGGCTCCCGCGTGGCGGTGTGCCCGTCGCGGCGGAGGTCGCGAAGGCGCTGCACGCACCCCTCGACGTGCTCTGCGTGCGCAAGCTCGGGTTCCCGGACCATCCGGAGCTCGGGATGGGCGCGATCGGCGAGGAAGACGTGCGGGTGCTCGACGACGACCTCATCGCCCGGGCTCGGGTGTCGGAGCGGGCGATCGCCGCGGTGGAGGCCCGCGAGCGAGTGGAGCTCGCCCGTCGGGTCGACCGCTACCGCCGCGGACGCGCGCCGCTCCCACTGCGCGGCCGCACCGTCGTCATCGTCGACGACGGCCTCGCAACCGGAGGGACCGCCCGCGCCGCAGTGCAGGTCGCGTACGCGCGTGGCGCCCGGCGGGTGATCGTCGCGGTGCCGGTCGGCGCGCCCGAGAGCCTTGCTGCCCTGGGCACCGACGCCGACGCCGTCGTCGCGCTCACCGCACCGGACCGGTTCGTCGCCGTCGGCGCCTGGTACGACGACTTCACCCCGACGAGCGACGCCGACGTCCTCGCGGCCCTCGACGACGCGGCCGACGCCCTCGCGGCGACGGCACCCGCGACCCGCACCGACGTGCGGATCCCCGCGGAGGCCGTGACCCTCGCGGGCTTCCTCGACGTGCCCGTCGAGCCGCGCGGCATCGTCGTGTTCGTGCACGGCAGCGGAAGCAGCCGACACAGCGGCCGCAACCAGGCTGTCGCGTCGCACCTGAACCGCCACGGCTTCGCGACCCTGCTCTTCGACCTCCTGACCGACCGGGAGGCGGCCGACCGCACCAACGTGTTCGACATCGCGCTCCTGAGCCACCGGCTCGAGCTCGCCGTCGACTTCCTCGACACCCGTCCGGAGCTCCGGAACCTGCCCGTCGGCCTCTTCGGCGCCAGCACCGGCGCCGCCGCCGCCCTGCGCGTCGCGGCCGGACCCACGAGCGCGGTCGCGGCGGTCGTCTCTCGGGGCGGCCGACCCGATCTCGCCGCGGACGCCCTCGGAGCCGTGCGGTGTCCGGTCCTGCTGATCGTCGGGGGTGCCGATCTGCCGACCATCGAGGTGAACGAGCAGGCGAGCACCCGGCTGCGTGCGCCGCACCTGATCGAGATCGTCCCCGGCGCGACCCATCTCTTCGAAGAGCCGGGGGCGCTCGAGCGCGTCGCCCACCTGGCCACCGGCTGGTTCGAGCGGCACGTGGTCCTGTCGACCGGACCCGTCGGCGACGGCAGCCCGGGCCCGAACGCGCTCCGCGAGCGGTGACCCGGACGTGACCTCGACGGGGACCGCTCGGACCGACACCGCGGCCGAGCTGCGCACCGCCGCGCGGATCCTCCCCGGCGCCGCCGCCGACGACCACGTGCTGCTCGGACGGCTCGCCCGCCATCGGCTCGTGCTGCTCGGCGAGGCGTCCCACGGGACCCACGACTTCTACGCCGAGCGCGCTCGCATCACCCGCCGCCTCATCGAAGAGCACGCGATCAACGCGGTCGCGGTGGAAGCCGACTGGCCCGATGCCTACCGCGTCAACCGCTACGTACTCGGCGAGTCCGGCGATCCCGATGCGGAGCACGCGCTCCGCGGGTTCCGGCGCTTCCCCACCTGGATGTGGCGCAATCGCGACGTCGCCGACTTCGTCGAGTGGCTCCGCGACCACAACGAGCGCCTGCGGCCCGCGGAGCGCGTCCGCTTCTACGGACTCGACCTGTACAGCCTGGCCGCGTCCATGCAGGCCGTGGTCGAGTACCTCGACGCCGTCGACCCGACCGAGGCGACCCGTGCCCGGCAGCGCTACGCCTGCTTCGACCGGTTCGGCGAGCCCGAGGGGCAGGCCTACGGCTACGCGCTCGCCTACCAGGGTGCGATCCCGTGCGAGAACGAGGTCGTCGCGCAGCTCGTCGCGCTGCGGGCCAGGACGGCCGACTACCTCCGGCGTGACGGAATGGACGCGTTCGACGAGGCCTTCTTCGCCGAGCAGAACGCGGTCGTGGTGCGCGACGCGGAGGAGTACTACCAACAGATGTACCGGGCGGAGGTCTCCTCGTGGAACCTGCGCGACCGGCACATGGCCGCGACGACCGAGGCGCTGCTCGACCATCTCGGGCATCACCACCCGCGGCCGCGCCTCGCGATCTGGGAGCACAACTCCCACGTCGGAGACGCCCGCGCGACCGCGATGGGCCGGCGCGGCGAGCTCAACGTCGGACAGCTCGCGCGGCAACGCCACGACGGCCAGGCCGTGCTCGTCGGCTTCACGACGTACTCCGGCACGGTCACGGCGGCGAGGGACTGGGGCGCGATCACCGAGCGCCGCCACGTCCGGCCGGCGCGGCCCGACAGCTACGAGGCCCAGCTCCACGCGACCGGCCTCGACCGGTTCTGGATCGACTGTGCTGAGCCGCGTGTGCGGGTCGCCCTCGAGACCGCACGGCTCGAGCGGGCGATCGGGGTGATCTACCGGCCCGAGACCGAGCTGCAGAGCCACTACTTCCCGGCACAGCTCGCGGACCAGTTCGACGTCGTGATCCACCTCGACGAGACCCGGGCGGTGGAGCCGCTCGACCGCACACCGCACTGGGAGCGGGGTGAGCCGCCGGAGACGTTCCCCACCGGCGTCTGAAGTCGCCCTCGGCCCGCTCGGGGTTGGAGCCGTTGGTCCCACGGGACGGGGTCCGTGGGCACTCCCTCGGGCCCGCCACGAGTGCGACGCTCAGCCGGTGACACGGCACCGAGCCACCCGATCGGGCAGCGGACCCACGGTTCCGGCCGTCGCGTAGCGATGGCCGGCAACGATCCGGTCGCGGCCGGGAAGGACGGGCGTCGGGCCTCCTTCCCGGTCGCCCGGGTTGCGGGAATCGAGATCCGGGTCCACGCCACGTTCCTGTTGCTGCTCGCACTGTTCGCGTACCTGGGCCCCCGCGCCGGCTTCGGCAGCGCCTGGCAAGCCGTCGCGTGGCTCCTCGTCATCTTCGGGTGCGTCGTGCTGCACGAGCTCGCCCACTGTGTCGTCGCGCGCCGCCGGGGCGCCGACGTCCATGAGATCCTGCTCTTCCCCCTCGGCGGCATCTCGAAGCTCGAGCACCTCCCCGAGTCCCCGGCCGACGAGTTCGCGATCGCGATCGCCGGGCCGCTCGCCAGCTTCGCGATCGCGTTCACGGCAGGACTCGTCTGCTTCGCGACCGGCCGTGCGCTGCTCCCGGTCGACCTGGTCCAGGGCGCGTGGCTCGCGCGGGTCACCTGGCTGAATCTGCTGCTCGCCGCGTTCAACCTGCTCCCCGCGTTCCCGCTCGACGGCGGCCGCGTGTTCCGCGCGCTGCTGGAGCGTCGAATGGACCTCGAGTCCGCGACCCGGGTGGCGTTGCGCGTCGGCCATGCGTTCGCGATCGTGCTGATCGCCGTCGGGATCGTCTTCGACGTGTGGCTCGTCCTCATCGGCGTGTTCGTCTACTTCGGGGCATCGGCGGAGGCTTCGGCCACGATCGTGCACCTCCGCCTCCGCGGCCACCTCGTGCGCGAGGTCATGCGGACCGACCTCACCCAGGTCCGACCGCTGCCGGATCCCGGCCGCGGCTGGGTCGCGCCCGACGACCTCCTCGCCGACGAGGTCGTCGCCGCCGTCGCGGGCGCGCCGACGCATCAACTCGCGGTGGTGGACGCCGGCCGTATCGTCGGGGTGCTGACGCTGGAGGATCTCGACCGCTTCGTGCAGGGCGGCCGCGGCTGAGCCCCCCGGCGCCTACTCCACCACGCGCAAGGTGGACGGGATGTCCATCCGCAGCAGCTTCCGCGCGGTGAGGACGGGAGCCGCAGCGACGGCGATCACGCCCATGAGGACAGCGAGCACGAGCGTGCGCGTCGCGACGTCGGTGACGATGCCGAGATCGGGCACGGTCCCCGGCAGGAGGGACGTCACGAGCCATCGCAGCAGGAGCCACCCACCGAGCACCCCGAGCGCCGTTCCCAGGAGTCCCACCAGCAGACTCTCCACGACCTCGGTCGTCATGACCGCGCGCGCCGGGAGCCCGAAGGCGAACATCGTCGCGTGCTCGCGGGCGCGGTCGTCCGCGTTGATGCTGGCGGTGTTGAACGCGATGAGCAACGCCAGCAGCAGCACGACGACCTCGACCACGACGAGGATCCCGAGCGCACGATCGAGCTCCTTGCGAATCGTGTCGGCGTACTGCGTGACCGGCTGCACCGACGCGACCCCGGGGACCCGGAAGAGCGTGCGTGCCACCCGTGTCGTCGGGACGCCCGGGCGCGGCTCGACGATGACCACGTTGGTCACGCCCGCCAGATTCGTGCGGGCCAGGCCGTCGTCGTCGTCCATCCACGCGAGCGACCGCAGCGGGAACGGGCTCGCGCCGACGATCCGCAACCGCCTCGTCACGAACCGGTAGCCCAGACCCTCGCGGCGCGGGTAGCGCACCGAGACCCGGTCGCCCACCGCGAGCCCGAGGTCGTCGATGGCCTTGTGCGTCAGGACGATGCCGGGCCCGCGCCGGCGGTCGTCGACGGTAGGACGCCAGATCTCGCCGTCGAGGTCACCGACGATCACGAGGAGGTCGATGCTCGTCGAGCCGTGCCGGGCCCGGGCCGGGAGCTGGAGCTGGGTCGCCGACCGACTGACGAGCGGCGAGGTGCGCGCCGCGACCACGGGCGCCGCCTCGACGGGATCGAACGAGCTCAGCGAGACCGTCATCCGGCGCGGAGACCGCGTCACGAGCTCCTGCTCGGCCCGGTCGACGGTCGCGCTGAAGGAGTCGACCATGCCGATGACCCCGATGAGGACGGCGATCGCCGCGGCGATGCCCGCGGCGGTGAGGACCGTCCGGCGCGGCGCGCGGATGACGTTGCGGAACGGCAGCACGCGCAGGCTCGCGCCGGACCGCCGGGTCGTCCGATGGGCGAACACGGCGCGCGCCCGGTGCGGACCGGCGCGCGCTCCGGTTCGGATCGCGTCGACGGGCATCACCCGGACCGCCCGCCACACCGGCAGCAACGTCGCGACGAAGGGGATGGCGATGCCGAGGGCCGCGGCACGCAGGAAGACGCCGACCTGGAACGTGTGCCTCCACACCGGGAGCGGCGCCAGGGAGCGGAGCACGCCGATCATCAGCGCGCCGAGCGCGAGGCCGACGAGCGCGCCGAACGCGGCGCCGAGCAGCGCGATCTGCGCGCCGATCAGGAGCGGCCGGACCGCGAGCTCCGCGCCGGGGACCCCGAGCGCCATCCCGATCCCGATCTCCCGCCGCTGCGCCTCCACGATCCGCGCCGTGAGGTTGAACGCCGCGAACGCGGCGCCGAGCAGGATCAAGAGGGCGAAGATGTCGTAGAGCCGCTGGTCCCCCTCGATGTCGCGGTAGAGCAACCGGTGGCCGCGGTCGTGGGCGCGGTCGTTCACCGTCATCGCCGTCCCCGGTGCCGCGCGCTCGAGCGCCGCGACCAGCGCGCGGCGTGCGCGCGGGAGCGGCACTCCGGGCGCGGTCCGGACCACGAGCACGTTGGCTGCGTCGCGCCGGCCGAGCAGGGCGCTCGCGGTCGTGATCGGCGCGTACACGATGGCGTAGTCGGCGTCGGAGAGGAACGAGCCCTGCTCCCCGAGCACGATGAAGTGCTCGGGTGCCAACGCGCGCCCGACGACCCGGACCGGTCGGTCGCCGCTCAGCCGGATCGTCGCGCCGGGGTGGATCCCACGACGGGAGGCGAAGTGCTCGTCGAGCACCACGACCGGCCGACCGGCGTCGGTGGCGCGCAGTCCCCGCCCGACGGTGATCCCGAGCCGGTTCACCGCCGGTCCACCCCGGACGGGCTCGACGCCGACGAGTCGGCCCGGGACGAACACCGCCGACCTCCCCGACGCGTCCACCTGGACCGGCGACTCGAACTGCACCGCGGCCGCGCGCGCGACGCCGCTGGCCAGCAGCGAGCGCCCGGCCGCGCGCAGGGCCGCCGCGTCCACGAAGGTGCCGGTCGACGTGGTGGCGCGCAGGTCGTACATCGCGAGCCGGCGATAGCTGGCGTCGTAGGAGTCGCGCCGCCACGCGGCCGTGCTGGTCAGACCCGCGTACGTGCCGACGCCCAGGGCGATGATGATCGCGATCGCGGCGACCTGGACCCAGCGCGCCCGCAGGTCGCGCCACGACCAGCGAAGCCAGATGGCGGTCACCCTGCTACCAGCGCAGCTCGGAGATCGGCACCTGCCCGCCGGCCGGCGGACCGTCACCGGTGACGCGCCCGCTGCTCAGCTCCACGACGCGGTCCGCCACGCGGGCGATCTCACGGTTGTGGGTGACGATGAGCACGGTCACACCGGAGTGCGCCTGCTCGTGCAGGAGCTCGAGGATCTGCACGCCGGTGCGGAAGTCGAGCTCCCCGGTCGGCTCGTCCGCGAGCAGGACGGGGTTCCCGGTGGCGAGGGCGCGCGCGATCGCGACGCGCTGCTGCTCGCCCCCGGAGAGCT
>CAZXCB010000086.1:0-12847 GCA_964639075.1 uncultured Bifidobacteriaceae bacterium
ATCGACGCCGAGACGCTCTACGAGATCCCCCTCGTGCTCCACG
The DNA here is from genome assembly GCA_964639075.1 of uncultured Bifidobacteriaceae bacterium. Lineage (GTDB taxonomy): Bacteria > Actinomycetota > Acidimicrobiia > IMCC26256 > JAENVU01 > JAENVU01. The sequence continues at coordinate 44 of CAZXCB010000086.1, forward strand.
ACGAGGGCCTCGACGACTACGTGTGCTCGATGCTGCGCCTCGAGGAGCACGAGCCCGACCTCACCGAGTGGCGCGGGCTGGTGGACCGGGTCCGTGCGGCCGACTTCGACGTGCGCATCGGCGTGGTCGGCAAGTACGTCACGCTGCCCGACGCGTACCTCTCGGTCGCCGAGGCGCTGCGCCACGGCGGCTACGCGTGCGGCGCACGCGTGCAGATCGACTGGATCGCCTCCGACGACACCGAGGGGCTCCTGGCCGAAGGACGGCTGCGCGAGCTCGACGGCATCGTGATCCCCGGCGGCTTCGGTTTCCGTGGCATCGAGGGCAAGGTGGCCGCGGCGGGATTCGCGCGCCTGCAGCAGATCCCGTTCCTCGGGCTGTGCCTCGGGCTCCATTGCGCCACCATCGAGTTCGCCCGGGACGTGTGTGGTCTCGCCGGTGCGAATTCGGCCGAGTTCGACACCCAGAGCCCGCACAAGGTGATCGACCTCATGGACGACCAGCGGGAGGTCGTCGAGATGGGCGGCACCATGCGTCTCGGTGCGTACCCCGCGAAGTTGCAGGCGGGCACGATCGTGCGCGAGCTCTACGGCGACGAGGTCGTCTACGAGCGCCACCGGCACCGCTACGAGGTGAGCAACGCCTATCGCCGCCGCCTGGAGGAGGGGGGGCTCGTGATGTCGGGCACCTCGCCCGACGACCGGCTCGTCGAGTACATCGAGCTCCCGCGCGCGGCGCACCCGTACTTCGTCGCGACTCAGGCGCACCCCGAGTTCAAGAGCCGGCCCGATCGACCGCACCCGCTGTTCTCCGGGTTCGTCCGCGCCGCGAAGGACCGCGCCGAGGGCCGGGCACCGCGCCTGCCCCTCGCCGCGGACCTGCGGAGCCCGGTCTGAGCCGATCGATGACCGTCCGGAGCCGGAGCCGGAGTCCTTGGTCCGGGCGGTGCGCGCCGGCGCAAGGTGCGCGGTCGGCTCGGGATTCGACGGTGTGAGCGTCCCCGCGAGCGATTCCCTCGCGCGGTTGCTCGTCGAGCACGAGACCTGGCTCACCGTCGAGCGCGGTCTCGCCCGGAACTCGCTCACGGCGTACCGGCGGGACCTGCGTCGCTACGAGGACTACCTGCGCCGCCACGGCCTGACCGACGCGAACTGCGTCGGCGAGTCGACCGTCAGCGCGTACGTCGAGGACCTCAAGCGGGCCCGCACCGAGGAGGGCACGCCCCGCTTCAAGCCCGCGTCGATCGCCCGCGCGCTGGTCGCGGTGCGCTCGTTCCACCGGTTCTGCGTCGACGAGGGCTTCGTGGAGCAGGACCCGAGCGAGGAGGTCGGCGCGCCGCGCGTGCCCCAGGGTCTCCCCAAGGCGCTCACCGAGGAGGAGGTCGGTTCGCTGCTCGACTCGGTCGAGGGCGACGACCCCCGCGCGCTGCGGGACCGCGCCATCCTCGAGACGCTCTACGCGACCGGCGTGCGGATCAGCGAGCTCGTGGGACTCGACCGCGGCGACGTCGACCTCGAAGACGGGCTGGCCCGAGTGCTCGGCAAGGGGTCCAAGGAGCGCGTGGTGCCGGTCGGACGCACCGCCCGCAGCGCGATCCGTGAGTACCTCGCGCGCGGGCGCCCCGAGCTCGAGCGGCCCGCGACCCGGCGGGTGCCGGGCGACCCGTTGCTGCTGAACGCGCGGGGCGGTCGGCTCTCGCGCCAGAGCTGCTGGTCGATCGTCGCGCACGCGGGCCAGCGGGTCGGCCTCCCGGGCGGGAAGCTGTCCCCCCACGTGCTGCGACACTCGTGCGCGACCCACATGCTGGAGCACGGTGCCGACATCCGCGTGGTGCAGGAGCTGCTGGGCCACGCGAGCCTCTCGACCACGCAGGTGTACACGAAGGTGTCGCCGGAACGCCTCCGGGCCGTGTACGAGCTGGCCCATCCCAGGGCGAGGGCCGTCCGCGCCCGGCAGTAGGCTTCCCGGCCATGCCGGAGCAGTTCTCGACCCAACGCGACGAGTTGGTCGCCGAGCGCGACCACCTGGTCACCCAGCTGCGTCACATGGGCCGGGCCCCCGGCACCTCGGAGCTGGACTTCGACGAGGGCTTCGCGGATTCGGGCCAGGTCACCGCCGAGCGCGGCGAGGTGGACGCGATCGCGGGCAGCCTCATGGAGAACCTGGCCGAGATCGAGGCCGCGCTCGCCAAGCTCGAGGACGGCAGCTACGGCCGCTGCGAGAACTGCGGGAACGAGATCGCCTCCCCGCGTCTCGAGGCGATGCCGTCGGCGCGCTTCTGCATCACCTGTGCGTCCAAGTCCCACTGACGGACCTCGGGTGACCGGCCCGTGATCGGGCACTACCTCCGGCGCTTCTTCACCTCGCTGTCGCGCCGGCCGCCGAGTGCGACCGACGAGGCGTGGGCCGCCGCCGTCGCCACGCCGGAGGAGCACGTGCTCTTCGCGCGGCTGGCGAACCAGGACCGTCGGCACCTGATCGCGAGCGCCCGCCAGGTCGACGCCGCGCTCGGACCGGAGGCCGACCCCGTGTGGGTCCGCGCTGCGTTGCTGCACGACGTCGGCAAGCACGCCGCCGACCTCGGCGTGATCGGCCGGTCGTTCGCCACCGTGGTCGCGGTGCTCGGCGGCCGTCCCCGCATCGCCGGGTGGGCCGCCCGTCCGGGATGGCGGGGCCGGATCGGTCGCTACGAGCGGCACGGCGAGATCGGCGCCGACGAGCTGCGGGCCGCGGGCAGCCCCGAAGCAGTGGCCGAGTGGTCGGCGCTGCATCACCGTCGCGAGCGCTTTGCGGCCTCGGCCATCCCGCCCGACGTGCTCGCCGTCCTCATCGTCGCCGACCGCTGAGCGCCGGGACGACGCCGTTCCACCGGCGGATCTCCTCGCCTAGTCTGCGCTGCCGCGCGGGAGGGGCCGACGATGCGTTCGAAGCGAGTGCTGCTGGTCGCGCTGGTGGTGGTTGTCGCCGGCGTGGCGCCGCTCGGCACGGCGACGGCCGCGCCCGCTCCGCCGGCGGTGACGGCGACCCCGACCACGAACCTCGTCGACCGGCAGGTCATCACGGTGACGGGATCCGGGCTCTCGACGTCGACGTTCCCGCGTGTGCAATTCAGGGTGTGCACCACGGATGGCGCCGCCTGCTACCGGATCTCGTACTCCGTCGGCGTGGACGCGCTGGGTCGGTTCAGCACACCGCTCGTCGTACCCCGCCGGCCGTTCGTCATCGGCCAGGAGCCCGCAACGGTCGACTGCGCGGTGGTCGCATGCCGGCTCGAGGTGACCGTCGACGGGGTGGCGAATCCCTTCCTGATCCCGCTCACCTTCGATCCGGCGAAGCCCTTCACGCCGCAGGTCGTCGACGGCACGCCGAAGACCGGGCTGGGCTACTTCGCCATCGTGAACGTGACCGCGAGCGGCTTCGACCAGCGCGCCGTCGGGCTCCTCGCGCCCTGCTACCGCCGCGGCGCGGCGTCCTACTGCGGGTCCACGACCCACGTACGGACCGGATTCGACAACGGCACGTTCACGTACGGCATGCCGGTGATCCGGCGTGTCTACGTCGCGTCACAGCTCCGCACCTACGACTGCACCGACGCGGGGACCACGTGCGAGATCGCGGTGCGGATCTCGGGGCTCGACTTCACCATCCCGCTCACGTTCGACCCGGCCGCGCCGGTCCCGCCCATCACGGTCGGCATGGGCGACGACAGCATCACGGAGGGCAGCGTCCCGGAGACCCACACGATCGTCACGATGTCGGAGGCGACCGACCATCCGATCACGATCCAGTACACGACCCGCCACGACACCGCGCGGCCGGGGATCGACTACGTGAAGAAGGTGCGGCACATGACGTTCCTGCCCGGGCAGACGCGTCACGTGATCCGCATCGCGATCGTCGACGACGACAGCCCCGAACCCACCGAGCGCTTCCGCATCGACATCGACTCGATTGCCGGCGCCGGCGCAGCCGTCGGCCGGGGCCGGCAGTACACGACGATCTTCGACGACGACTGAGGAAGGCTGGAGATGAGGCGCCACGTTGCTGCGGTCGCGACCGCGACCGCCATGGTGATCGGACTCGTGACCGCGGGATCGGCCGCGCCGGCGGCGACGCCCACCACGGTCGCGACGCGTGCGAGCGCGGCCGTGGCACCGGTGCTCACCGTCACGCCCAGCACCGACCTGCTCGACACGCAGGACGTCGAGATCGTCGGGAGCGGGTTCCCGGCCGCCGACGTCGCGATCAACCAGTGCGTCGTCGACGCACCTTGCAACTCGACCCCGGGGCTCCACATCGGTGCCGACGGGACGTTCGATGTCCTGTCGTCGGTCTTGGTGCGCACCGACCGCTTCGGGCCGCCCGGCGGGGACTGTGTGGACCTCGCGTGCGAATGGCGCGTCTCGCTCGGTGACGGCACCGTGCTGGCTCGCGCGCCGCTGTCCTTCCGCGCCGGCCAGACGCTCCCGCCCCTCGTGACCGTGACGCCGAACACCGGACTGCGCCACGACCAGACGGTGCTCGTACTGGGCGACGCCTTCCCGGCCGGGGCGAAGGTGTTCCTCACCGAGTGCATCCAGCAGGAGCTCTTCTGTGCGGAGACGTTGCAGTCCACTGCCGTCGACGCCGATGCCGACGGGCGCTTCGCCGCGGTCGTGAGGGTGTCGCGCCTGCTCCCCGACCCACCACCCGGTCAGCGCCCGTACCGCGACTGCGCGACGGACCTCACGCCCTGCACGATCCAGGGGGTGTACGCGGGTACCGGCGGCCCGACCGCGTACGGGTCCGCGCCGATCCGCTTCGACGCGTCGATCGACCCACCCGGGGCGCCCGCGGTCACCCTCACGCCGCCGCGCTTCTTCCCGGCCTTCGACGTCGCGGTCTTCGACCTCGTGCGCTTCACACCGGCACGGCCGGTGCGCGCCCGGTTCTGCGCGCAGGGCCGGTTCACGCAGAAGATCTGCGACCCCTGGGTGACGGCCACGTCCGACCCGTCCGGCACCGCGCACGTCGCGATCGCGGTGCACCGCCTCACCGCCGCGCCCGAGCACACGGAGATCGACTGCGCCGGGGACGGCGGGTGCAGGGTCGAGGCCGAGGGGGCCTTCGCGTACGAGCGGGCGAGCACGACCGTCGGCTTCGACCCGACGGCGCCGATCCCGGGCCGGCCGACCCTGGCCCTGCACGACCTGACCGTGACCGAGGGCAGCGACGGGGGCCAGACGCCGGCCCGGATGCGCATCACCCTGTCGGAGCCGGCTTCCCAACCGCTGACCGTCGGCTGGAGCACGGATCTCGTGGCGCCGAGCCAGATCAACCCGCCCGGCTATCTGCTGACGATCCCGACCGGTGCCACCGAGGCGACGCTCCCGCTGCGCGTCGTGGCCGACCGCACCGACGAGCCCGACTTCAACGTGCCCGTCGGGATCGCCGCCGACGGATACACCGTCACGCGCGACCACGCGACGCTCCGCATCGTGGACGACGACCCGCCGTCGGCCGATCCGCCGGCGGTCGCGGCGATCGACCTGGGGGATGTCCTGGAGGGCACCCCGACGGCACGGGCCACCGTCTACCTCACCGCGCCCGCGCAGCACACCGTGACCGTCCACTACAAGACCGTCGACGTCTCGGCCGTGGCCGGCTCCGACTACGTAGCCAAGCGCAGCAGCGTCGTCTTCCGTCCCGGCGAGGTCCGTCACGTGCTGCGGTTCGAGATCCTGGACGACCACGTTCGCGAAGGGCGCGAGCACTTCCACGTCGTGATCACCAAGGTCGAGGGCGGGATCCGGGCGCGCGGCAACAACGTGGACATCTTCGACAACGACTGGCCGACCGGCGCTTAGGCGCGCGGTGGCAGTAGGCCGGTCGCGGCGCGGACTCTCGCCATCGTCGCGGCGGCGATCTCCTGCGCGCGCGTCGCGCCGACCGCGAGGAGGCGCTCGAGCTCGGCCGGGTCCGCGGCCAGCTCGTCGTAGCGCTCCCGGGTCGGCCGGAGGAGCTCGACGAGCGCGTCGGCGACTGCACTCTTGAACGTGCCGTAGCCCGACGTGGCGAACTCGGCCTCGAGGTCGGGAACGGCACGACCGGTCGCGACCGCGAGCAGCGAGAGCAGGTTCGACACGCCCGGCTTGGCCTCCGGGTCGAAGCGCACCGCGGTGTCGGAGTCGGTGACGGCCGACTTCACCTTCTTGGTGATGACCGCCGGATCGTCGAGGACGAGGATCGTCCCCTGCGGCGAGTCGACGGACTTGCTCATCTTGGCCGTCGGGTCCTGGAGGTCCTTGATGCGCGCCCCGACGGGCGGAACCGTGGCCTTGGGCACCACGAGCGTCTCGCCGAAGCGGTGGTTGAACCGGATCGCGACGTCGCGGGTGAGCTCGACGTGCTGGGTCTGGTCGTCGCCGACGGGCACCTCGTCGGTGTCGTAGAGGAGGATGTCGGCGGCCATGAGCACGGGGTAGTCGAGCAGCCCCGCGCTGACGGATTCCTGGCCCTGGCCCTTCTCCTTGAACTGGGTCATGCGGCGGAGCTCGCCGACCGTCGCGACGCAGTTGAGGATCCAGGTGAGCTCGGTCACCTCGGGGACGTGGCTCTGGACGAACAGGATGCAGCGCTGCGGATCCAGGCCCGCCGCGAGGAGGAGCGCGCCGAGCCGGCGGGTCTCGGCGGTGAGCTCGGCGGGCTCGTAGGGGATCGTCATCGCGTGGAGGTCGACGACGCAGAAGATGCCCCCGTCCTGGTGGTCGACCCACCGCCGGACGGCCCCGGCGAAGTTGCCGAGATGCATCTCTCCGGTCGGCTTGATCCCCGAGAACTGGCGCGTCATCCCGAGGAAGCTAGCGGCCCCATATCCGTGGTCCGGGGGTGGTATCCCGCTAGCGTTGCGCCCGATGTCCTACGAGGTGCGCACCCCGGTCTACGAGGGACCCTTCGACCTCCTGCTCCACCTCATCCTGAAGGAGGAGGTGGACATCTGGGACGTGTCGATCACCGAGGTGATCGACCGCTTCCTCGTCGAGGTCGAGGCCCTCGGCCGCATCGAGCTCGACGCGGCCACCGAGTTCCTCCTCATCGCGTCCACGCTCATCGAGCTGAAGGTCCGGCGCCTGCTGCCGGGCTCGGAGATGACCGAGCTGGACGAGGAGCTGCTGCGCTTCGAGGAGCGGGACCTGCTGCTCGCACGCCTGCTCGAGTGCAAGACGTTCAAGGACGCGGCGCGCGTCATGGAGGGGATGCTGCGCCGCGGTGGCAAGGTGGCGTCGCGCGCGGCCGGCGTCGAGGAGCCGTTCCGCTCGCTCGCCCCGGACCCGCTCGAGCGCCTCACGCTCGCGCAGCTGGCGAAGGCCGCGATCCGGGGCCTGACCCCGCCCGACGTCGCGCCCGAAGTCGACCTCGACCACGTCGCGCCGATCCGGATCAGCGTGCGCGACGCCGCCGACGCGCTGCTGCTGACGCTGCGGACCGGCGAGCCCACGAGCTTCCGCGCGCTCGTGGTCGGGATCGAGGACCGCATCGAGGTCATCGTGCGGTTCCTCGCGGTGCTCGAGCTCTACAAGCAGGGGATCGTCGACCTCGACCAGGTCGAGACCTTCGGCGACCTCACGGTCTGTCGCATCTCGGAGTCCTCCTCGCTGCTCGACCTCGCGTCGATGGACGACTGGGAGGACGAGACCCGCCCGATCGGCGGGGACGTGACCGACGACGCCGACCTCGACGAGATCGCGCCCGTCGTGGACGTGACCGTCGAGATGCCCGACGACGCTGTCACCACCAGCTGACTGCAGAAGCGAGGCGCCCGGCGCGATGACGATCGCCGATCGCGCCGAGCGGGGCCGGAGCGGCCCGGACCGAAGGGACGAGAGCGGAATGGGCGAGACGAAGCGGGCGATCGAGGCCGTGCTGATGGCGGCGATCGAGCCGATCGAGCCGCAGCTGATGGCCCAGCTCACCGAGACGCCGGTCGAGACGATCGAGTCGCTGTGCGCGGAGCTGCGTGACGAGTACGAACGGGACGGCCGGGGCTTCACGCTCGTGAAGGTCGCCGGCGGCTACCGCTACCAGACGCACCCCGACATGGCGCCGTACATCGAGCGCTTCGTGCTCGACGGGCAGAGCACGCGTCTGTCGGGGCCCGCGCTCGAGACGCTGGCGATCATCGCGTACAAGCAGCCCGTGTCGCGCGCGCAGCTGTCGGCCATCCGCGGCGTGAACGTCGAGTCGACGATCGCGACGTTGATCCAGCGCGGCTACGTCGCCGAGATCGGCCACGACCCCGGCCCCGGCCAGGCGATCCTCTACGGCACGACGCCGCGCTTCCTCGAGCAGATGGGCCTGGACTCGCTCCAGGACCTGCCGCCGCTCGCGCAGTTCGTCCCCGACCCGGAGGTGGTCGAGGCGCTCGAGCGCGGGCTCCACCTGCGCGTCGACGACGCCACTGCCGCGGCGGCCGCGACCACCGACGACGCGCCCGCTCAGGAGTGAGCGACGCGCCCGAGGGCGTCCGACTCCAGAAGGTGCTCGCCGAGGCCGGCATCGGCTCGCGACGGGCGTGTGAGGACCTCATCAACGCGGGCCGGGTGACCGTCGACGGCGTCGTGGCCGTCATCGGCCGGCGGGTCGACCCCGAGACCGCCGCGATCGAGCTCGACGGGGTCCCGGTGCCGACCCGGGCCGGGCTCGTCCACTACCTCCTCAACAAGCCGGTCCGGGTCGTGAGCACCGTGACCGACCCGGAGGGCCGCCCGACCGTGGTGGACCTGGTACCCGCCGAACCTCGGGTGTACCCGATCGGGCGCCTCGACCGCGACACCGAGGGGCTGCTGATCCTCACGAACGACGGCGAGCTCACCAACCGCCTCACCCATCCGCGCTACGGGGTGGAGAAGGAGTACCTGGCCGAGGTCGAGGGGGAGCCGAGCCGTGCCACGCTCCGGCGGCTGCGCGAGGGCGTCGCGCTCGACGACGGCGTGACGGCGCCCGCCCGGGTCGCGCTCGCATCGGGACAGTCCGGCACCTCGGTGCTGACGATCGTGATCCACGAGGGTCGCAACCGGCAGGTGCGCCGCATGTGCGAGGCCGTCGGGCACCCCGTGCTGCGCCTGGTGCGCACGCGCATCGGACCCCTGGCCGATCGCACGCTGGCGCCGGGGCAGTACCGCGCCCTCACCGCGGCGGAGGTCCGCGGGCTCTATGGGGCCGTCGCCGGCGAGGGCACCGGATAGCCTCGCCCGCCGATGAAGCTTCGGGCCCTGCGCGGTGCGACCACGTGTGGCGTCGACACCGCCGAGGAGATCGACGCCAAGACCCAGGCGCTCGTCACCGCGATGCTGGAGCGCAACCGGGTCGACCACGACGATCTCGTGAGCATCCTGTTCACCGCCACCGACGACCTCCACGCCCAGTTCCCGGCGACGGCCGCCCGGGGGCTCGGGCTCGGTGACGTCCCACTGATCTGCGCCCGGGAGCTCGACATCGTCGGCGGGATGCCGCGGACGATCCGGGTCCTCATGCACCTCTACACCGAGCGGTCCCGCGCCGATCTGCACCACGTGTACCTCGAGGGTGCCACGACCCTGCGCGACGACCTGCCGGAGTGACCATGACCGTCGCGCTGCTCGGCACCGGCCTCATCGGGGGCTCGATCGGTCTCGCGCTCACGCGGGCCGGCATCAGCGTGCGCGGCTACGACGCCGCGCCCGAGGTCGCGGCGCTGGCCGCCGAGCTCGGCGTCGTGGCCGTCGTGGCCGACTCGATCACCGATGCGGTGACGGGGGCCGACGTCGCGATCGTCGCGGTGCCCGTCGGCCGGGTCGCCGAGGTCGCGGTCGCCGCGCTCGATGCGGGCGCACCCGCGGTGACCGACGTCGGGTCGGTGAAGGCCGTGGTCGTCGACGCGGTGCGCCGGGCCCGCCCGGAGCTCGCGAGCCGGTTCGTCGGGGGCCACCCGATGGCCGGCTCCGAGCAGGACGGGCTCGACGGCGCCAGCGAGGATCTGTTCGCCGGAGCGACGTGGGTGCTCACGCCGACGGCCGAGACCGATCTCGCCGCGCACACCGCGATCCGCAGCGTGATCGGCCGGCTCGGTGCCGAGGTCGTGGAGCTCCCGCCTGAACAGCACGACGCGCTCGTCGCGGTCGTGAGCCACGTGCCCCAGCTCGCCGCCACCACTCTCATGAACGTCGCCACCGAGCGCTCCGACGAGCATCAGCTCCTCATGCGGCTCGCGGCCGGTGGCTTCCGCGACATGACCCGGATCGCCGCGGGCCATCCGGCGATCTGGCCCGACATCTGCACCGCGAACCGGGACGCGATCCTCGCCGCGCTCGACGCCTACCGCGAGGCGCTCGACGAGGTGCGCGCGCTCGTGGCGAGCTCCGACGGCGAGGGCCTGCTCGAGACGCTCGAACGCGGGCGCGACGCCCGCCGGAACCTGCCGGTGGGCGGTCGGGACCGTGGCCCCCTCGCCGAGCTCCGCATCCCGGTGCCGGACCGGGCCGGGGTCATCGACGAAGTCACGTCGCTCGGTCGTGGGTTCGACATCGTCGACATCGAGGTCGCGCACTCGATCGAGGGTGCGAGCGGTGTGCTCATCCTGCTGGTGCCCGTCACCGACGCGGCCGGCTTCGAGGCCGCGCTCGTCGGGGCCGGGTACCACGTGAGTCGGAGCGATCTGGGGTGAGGTGGCGATGAGCGGACCGGTGCCGCCGAACGAGCTGACCGTCGTCGGGGGTCGACCGCTGCGGGGCCGGCTGCGCGTCCCGGGCTGCAAGGGCATCTCGCACCGCGCGCTGCTGCTCGCCGCGATCGCGGACGGCCGCTCCACGATCCGGGGCCTCGCCGACGGGGCCGACGTCGCGTCGACCGGCGCGTGCCTGGACCTGCTCGGCGCGCGCCTGCGCCACACCGACGACGCGGTCACGGTGCGGGGCAGCGGGCTCGACGGCCTGCGCGAGGCCGCGGAGGTGCTGGACTGCGGCAACTCGGGGACGACGATGCGGATGCTCGCCGGGCTGGTCGCCGGCCGCGAGTTCCTCTCGGTGCTGGTCGGCGACGAATCGCTGTCGGCCCGGCCGATGGCGCGCGTGGTCGAACCGCTGCGAGCGATGGGCGCGGTCGTCGACGGGCGTGCGGGCGGCACGCTCGCGCCGATCACGGTCCGGGGTGGGGCGTTGCGCGGCGTCCGTCACGACCTCGCGACGGCGAGCGGCCAGGTGAAGACGGCGCTGCTGCTCGCCGGGCTCCAGGCGTCGGGCACCACCGAGATCGTCGAGCCGGCGCCGAGCCGGGACCACACCGAGCGCATGCTGGCCGCGCTCGGCGTGCCGCTCGAGCGCGGCGACGACCGCACCGTCGCGGTCCGGGCCGGTCAGCCCGAGCCGTTCGAGCTCACGGTGCCCGGCGACGCGTCGTCGGCCGCGTTCTTCGTCGTCGGTGCGTGCGTGGTGCCGGGCTCGGACCTCCAGCTCGTCGGCGTCAGCCTCAACCCGACCCGCATCTCGTACCTCGACGTGCTGCGCGAGATGGGCGCGCACATCGACGTCACGGTGACCGGTGAGGAGGTCGGCGAGCCGGTGGGGGACGTCCGGGTGCAGGCCGCGCCGCTGCACGGGATCGACATCGCGGGCGCGGAGGGGATCATCGACGAGCTGCCGGTGCTCGCAGTCGCCGCCGCCTTCGCCGAGGGCGTGACGACGATCCACGACGCCGCCGAGCTCGCCGTGAAGGAGAGCAACCGCATCGGGACGGTCGAGCAGGAGCTGACCCAGCTCGGGATCGGGGTGGAACCCCGGGCCGACGGCATGGTCATCCGCGGTGGCGCGCCCGTCGGCGCGCCGTTGAAGGGCCACGGCGACCACCGCATCGCGATGGCGGGCGCGATCGCGGGTCTCGGCGCGAGCGGCGAGACCACGGTGCGCGGCTTCGGTGTCACCGCGGTGTCGTATCCCGGCTTCGCCGCCGACCTGGAGTCCGTGCTGTCATGAAGCGACGTGAGCGAGGCGTCGACCCCGAAGCACCCGGCGCGCCCGAAGGGCCGGCGAGCGTGAAGGTCGTCGCGATCGACGGGCCGTCGGGATCCGGGAAGTCGACGATCGGTCGCGGAGTGGCGGACGTGCTCGACCTCGAGACGCTCGACACCGGCGCGATGTACCGCGCGGTCACGTGCGCCGCGCTGCGCGCGGGCGTGGACCTCCGCGACGAGGCGGCGGTCGGTGCCGTCGCGCGCGCCGTGGCGATCGAGGTGGAGGCCGAGCGGGTGACCGTCGACGGGACCGACGTCTCGGAGGAGATCCGCGGCCCCGAGGTCACCGCCGCAGTGTCGACGGTCGCCGCGATCCCGGCAGTGCGGTCGGAGCTCGTCGCCCGCCAGCGGGCGTGGGTCGCGGTGCACGGCGGGGGAGTCGTCGAGGGCCGTGACATCGGCTCGGTGGTGTTCCCCGACGCCGCGGTGAAGGTCTTCCTCACCGCGTCCGACGACGAACGGGCCCGGCGGCGTCAGCGGGACGAGGAGGCGGCGGCCCGGGCCGTGAGCGTCGACGCGGTCAGGGATGCGATGGCAGCTCGTGACGCAGCCGACTCGGGCCGGGCCCTGTCGCCCCTCCGGGCCGCGGATGATGCGAGGATCGTGGACACCACGGGCCGCAGCCCGGCGGAGATCGTGGCCGAGATCGTGGAGGCGTTCCGAGTGGCGGAAGGAGCCGGCTGATGTTCTACGCGTTCGCGCGGGGGGTCCTCCTCGCGCTCAGCAAGATCCTGTTCCGCATCCGCATCGAGGGGACCGAGCACGTCCCGCGGGACGGAGCC
>CAZXCB010000087.1:0-12835 GCA_964639075.1 uncultured Bifidobacteriaceae bacterium
GCCGGCTCGGCGCCGAGGAGGTGACCGACGCAGTCGAGGCGTGCTTCGGCGCGCTGCTCGCACTCGCGTACTCGGCCGGCGGCAGCCTCCTGAAGTTCGGTGGCGATGCGCTCCTCATCCTGTTCACCGGCGACGACCACCCGACGCGCGCGGCGACGGCGGCCATCGCCATGCAGGAGCGCCTCGGCCACGTCGGCAAGATCGACACGAGCGCGGGCCGGGTCGTGCTGCGGATGTCCGCGGGCGTCCACTCGGGCACCGTCGGCTGCTTCCTCGCCGGCGAGTCGCACCATGAGCTGATGCTCGCGGGGGCCGACGTCAGCACCGTCGTGGAGATGGAGGGGGCGGCGAGTGCGGGCCAGATCATCGCGAGTCACGCGACGGCGGCTGCGCTCGAGCCCCGCCTGCTCGGTCCGGAGCTCGGGCCCGGCCGGCGTCTGCGGCGCGTCGGTGTGCGCATTCCCGAGATGCCGGCACCGCGAGCCATCGACAGCGCGGGCGTCGACCTGGCGCGGTACGTGCCGGCTGCCATCCGGTCGCACGTGCTCGCGGGTGGCGGTGCACCCGAGCATCGCCACGCGTGCATCGCGTTCTGCCACTTCGATGGCACCGACGAGCTCATGCGCGACGAGGGTCCTGCCGCGGTCGCGGCGGCCCTCGACGGACTCGTCACGGCGGTGCAACGTGAAGTCGACCACGCGGGCGTGACCTTCCTCGCCACCGATGTCGACCACGACGGCGGCAAGATCATCCTCGCGTCGGGCGTGCCCAGCGCGACCGCTGAGGACGTCGACAACCTGCTCGCGGCGGTCCGGCGCATCGGCGACGCCGACCTCCCGCTCCCGTTGCGCATCGGCGTGCACCGCGGTGCGGTGTTCGCAGGCGAGGTCGGTCCCCTGTACCGACGGACCTTCACGCTCATGGGTGACACGGTGAACCTCACCGCCCGCCTCATGGCACGAGCCGCGCCCGGCGAGATCATCGTGAGCCCCGAGATGCTCGATCCCGCGCGCACGCGCTTCGCCACGACGCCACTCGAGCCGTTCATGGTCAAGGGGAAGCGCCGTCCGGTCGAGGCATCCGCGCTCGGCGCGACCCAGCGCCGTGAGCAGACCACCGGGGTGGTCATGCCCCTCGTCGGCCGCGACGCCGAGCTCGCGGCCATGACCGCTGGCATCGAGGCGGTGCGCGGTGAGGCCGGCCGGGCGATCGAGCTCGTCGGCCCACCCGGGATCGGGAAGTCGCGCCTCACCGAGGAGCTGCGCCGACTCGGGGCCGACCTCCCCCAGCTCGCGATCAGCTGCGACCCGTACGAGGCCAACAGTCCGTACGCGGCGTTCTGGTGGCTGCTCCACGACGTGCTCGCCCAGCCGCCCGACGCGGACCGTGCACTGGTCGCGGGGGCGCTGGAACGGGCCGTCGCTCACCGCTGCCCCGAGCTCACCCGGTGGATCCCGCTGCTCGGCGTGCCGCTCGACCTCGACCTCCCACCGACCCCGGAGGTCGCCGCGATCGCGCCCGAGTTCGTTCCGGAACGGGTGCGCGACGTCGTCGCGACATTCCTGAACGAGGTGCTGCCCGACGGCGTCGTCGTGATCGTGGAGGATGCGCACTGGATGGACGACGCGTCCGCGGGCGTCCTCGACCTCATCGTGCGCGCGCTCGCCGACCGCCCGGCATACGTGTGCCTGACACGGCGCGACGAGCCCACCGGCTACCACCTCGTCGACCGCCCGCACACCGCGAGCTTCGAGCTCGGCCCGCTGACGACCGAAGACGCGATCCGCGCGGTCGTGGGCGCCACCGACGACGCGCCCCTGCGCCACGACGACGTCGTCGCCCTGGCCGAGCGGGCCGCGGGGAGCCCGCTGTTCCTCGAGGAGCTGCTGCAGACACTCCGTGCCGGTGGCGACGTGTCGCACCTCCCCGACTCCGTCGACGCACTCGTCACCGCCCAGATCGACCGGCTGCGCCCCGACCTCCGGACGCTCGTGCGCATCGCATCGGTGCTCGGCCGCTCGTTCCGACTCGATGACCTCACCGAGCTCCTCGAGGGGGAGATCCCGCCACCGGACGACGCGACCTGGGAGGAGATCGCGGGCATCGTCGCCTTCACCGGACCGGGCGCGCTCCAGTTCCGGCACACGATCGTGCGCGACGCGGCGTACGCCGAGCTCCCGTACCGCAGCCGCCGGAGCCTGCACGCCCGCGCGGGCGACGCGATCGCGGCGCCGCTCGGCGACCACCCCGAGGTCGAAGCCGAGTTGCTCTCGCTGCACTACTTCCACGCGCACCGCTACGACGACGCGTGGCGCTTCGCCCGCATCGCGGCCGAGCGCGCCCTGGCCAAGTACGCGAACGTCGAGGCCGCCGAGTTCCTCGAGCGCGCCGTCGACGCGGCGCGTCGTGGTGCGGACGTGCACGCTCCGGACCTCGCGGCGGCATGGGAGGAGATCGGCGACGTGTTCGAGCGCCTCGGCGTGTTCGACCGCTCGCTCGCCGCGTTCCGCACCGCCCGTCGCCTGCGCGGCGACGACGCCGTCGCCTCCGCCGGCATCCTGCTGAAGGAGGCGTGGATCGCGGAGCGCAGCGGTCGGTACCCGGAGGCGGTCCGCGCCGTGCGCAAGGGGCTACGCCAGATCGGCGACGCCGAGGGCCTCGACGCGGCGCGCACCCGGACGCGCCTGCAGGTCTGGTACGCCACCGTCCGCCAGGTCCAGGGGCGGACCCGGGAGGCCGTCACCGAGTGCGAAGCAGCCATCGCCGCCGCGATCGCCGCCGAGGACCCTCGCAGCGAGGCGCAGGCCCGCACGATCCTCGACTGGGCCCACGTGGCGTCCGGTCGTGCCGACCTCGCGGTCCACTCGGCCCGGGCGCTCGAGCTCTACGAGGAGCTCGGCGACCTCCCCGGCCAGGCGACCGTGCTCAACAACCTCGGCGGCTTCGCCTACTTCGAGGGGCGCTGGGACGTCGCGGTGGAGCTCTACGACCGCGCCCGCGAGCTCCGCCGCCGGACCGGCAACGCGGTCGACGCCGCGCTCGGCACGTACAACATCGGCGAGGTGCTCGTCGACCAGGGGCGGTTCGACGAGGCCTACGAGTGCCTGGTCGAGGCGGACCGGATCTGGCGGGCCGCCGACTACCGCGGCGGCGTCGCCGACGCTCAGATGCACCTCGCGCGGATCGCCGCGACGCTCGGCGACTTCGACGACGCGTTCGCGCGCCTCGCACGGGCGACGGAGCTCTTCACGTCGATCGGCGCCGACGGCAACCTCGTCGAGCTGGAGATCCGCACCGCAGAATGCCACCTGCTCGCCGGCGACGCGGCCACCGCGCTCGCCGTCGCCGACGACACCGCGCGCCGCGACCGCGCGCTCGGCGGGGTCATCGACCAGGCACCGCTCCAACGCGTGCGCGCGATCGCCCTGCTCGAGCTGGGCGACGCCGATGGCGCACGCGCGGCGATCGACGAGAGCCTCGCCGAGGCGCGAGGCCTGGACGCGTCCTTCGACATCGCGCGCGGCCTGGAGGTGCTCGCCGAGCTCGAGCGCCGCGCGGGTGACACCGTCGCCGCGGCCGAGCACGCGGCCGAGGCCGAAGCCCGGTTCGCGGGCCTGGGAGTCGTGAACCGGACTACCGCCGTGCGAACCTCGGATCGCCCGACAGCAACAGGATCTCGAACCTGACGTCGCCGCTGTCCAGCAGCTGCTTCTTGTGGATGCACGGCGACGGAATCGCGATGTGCTTGTCGGTTCGATCACAGTTCGGGATCGTGGTGATCGTGCCGCCACCCTTCTGGATGTAGATCCGCGACCTCGTCCCGCGCCCGGCGATCGTCTTGTCCCACGTGAGGTGGAGACGTGCCGGCGCTCTCGGGTTGTCGACGCCCGCGAACGTCGACAGGAAGATGATCTTGCCGTCGCACGGTTGCCCACCGCAGAACGTGGGGAGTCCCGTGGTCTCGAGCCGCAGTGTGATCGGCGCGCCGCTGCTGCTCGCCGGCATCCGGAAGGATCCGATCGTCGGGTTCGCCGCCGTGGCCGTGGTCGCGGTGGCGATCGTGCCGCCGGGCGGGACGAAGCCCGTCGCCCGGTTCGGCGAGGCCGCGACGACCGTGGGGCCCGCCTCGCCCGATGCCGGTCCCGAGCCGGTCGCGTGCGCGGTGACCGTCACGCCGAGCGTGCCGCCGACGTTGGCCGCACCCGCGGCCGCCAACACGTCGACGGTCGCCGAGCCGCCCGCCGGGATGGTGCCGATCAGGCAGATCGCGCCGGACCCGGAGAACGAGCTACAGCCGCCGGGCTCCGACGTGGCCGAGACGCCGGTCGCGCCCTCCCCCACCGTCACGTCGGTGTAGACGCCGGTGGCAGCGTCCTCGCCGCCGTTGTGGATCGTGAACTGGACCAGGCCGGTGGACCCGGCGGTGATCGTGGTCGGGGTCGCCGTGCCGCTCACGCTCAGGCCGGTCGGCGGAGCCTCGGTCCAGGTGATCGACGCGGTGTTGGAGTCGACCGAAGTCGGACCGTCGGTCACCGTCGCCTGGACGACGTCGGTGCCGGTCGCCGAGCTGGTGGACGTGAAGCTCGCATGCCCGGCCGCGTCGGTGGTGCCCGAACCGGTCGCGCCGGCATTCGGGCCCGAGAGCACCGAGAAGCTCACGCCGAGCCCTGACTCCGCGACCGCACCACGGGCCGCGGTCACCGTGACCGTCTGGGAGCTCCCGACGGGGCCGCTCTGGGACGCAGGTGCGAGGGTCGCCGTCAGCTCGCCGGTGCTGCCGGTGACGGTGACGGCGCCGTCGGGCCCGGTCGGCACGATCGTGTAGCCGGAGCTGTTCGTCGCCGACGCGGAGCTCGTGAACGTGCCCGTCGTCGAGCCGACGTTCGCCGAGAAGTGCAGCGACGCGTCGCCGCCGCCCGGGACACTGAGCGGGCCCGCCCAGGTGAGCGTGTTGCCGCCCCCGATCGTCGGGTCCGCGCTGGTCAGCCCGGTCGTCGAGCCCGGCACGTACGTGAAGCTCGCGGGCAGGACGTCACTCAACGACGCGAGCACGACGGCACCCGGGTTCGGGTTGTGCACCCCGATCGTGTAGCCGGCGTTGGTGCTCGCGGGCACCGACGCGGCGTCGGGCGTGATGCTCATCGACAGCGGCAGGATCCCGAGCGGCGAGAACGTGATCAGCGAGGAGAACGTCTTCGTCGCGCCCGCGTTGACGGTCGCGTCCCAACTGAGGCCGGCGCCGTTGTCCTGGAGCGTCGCGCACCCGCACGTGTCGTCGAACGGCAGCTGGCTCGTGATCCGGCTGTACACGGTGCTGTAGAAGCTCTCGAACGCGTGGCTCCCGGCCGTGATCGGGAACCACTGCTCGATGCGCGCACCGGGCTCGACGCCGGTGGTGCACGCGACCGCTCCCGTGCCGGTGTCGAGCGCGCCGTAGCCGCTGTCGGAGTCCTGCAGGTAGCAGTCCGCAGCTCGGTACACGCGTACCGTGCGCGTCGCGCCGGAGGTGTTGGCGAGCGCGACGTCGGTGCGGAACGACTCGAGCCCGGTCGTGTAGGTGTCGGTCTGGGTGATGCGCACGCCGGTCGCGCCGGCGTCGACGACGGTGACGATCGTGTACGGATCCCCCTCGGTCCCGGCACCGGTCGGGCCGGTCTGGCTCACCGGCGTGTACCCGGTGCCGAGGAACGGCCCGTAGAGGACGCCGTCGACGATCGTGAACGTGCCGCACGACGTGCCGCCGTAGAACTCGCCCGCGGAGTCGCCGACGTGGTTCGCCGAGCAGTTGAGCGTGGTCCCGACCCCCACCTGGGTGAGCGGACCCGGGCTCGTGATCGACGCGGCCGCGGCCGCCGTCGCGTTGAACGCCACCAGTGCGCCGGTGACGGTTGCCGTCGCGACGACCGCGACCAGCATCTTCCGGACCCGCTTGCCTGCCATGCCCCACACCCCTCGACTCGCCCGCCGGAGGGTACCCGTATCGGGACAAACCCCGCCAGTGAGCGGCCCGGAGGGTGGTCAGTCGAACGCGGTGTCGAGGAGCGGCGCCGTGCAGAGCTCGATCTGGAGGCCGTCGGGGTCGCGGACGTAGACGGAGTGCTCGACCCCGAGATCCGGACCGCGGTACTCCACCCCGGCTGCGTGCAGCCGCTCCTTCAGCGCGTCGAACTGCTCGGGTGCCATCGAGATGGCGACGTGCTGGACGCCGCCGAGCGTCTCGTGGAACTCGGGGTGCTCGTAGCCCGGGAAGTCGAAGAAGGCGAGCAGGTTGCCGTTGCCGAGGTCGAAGAACAGGTGCGCGCTGCCCGGGTAATCGCGGTTCTCGAAGATCTCGACGAGCGGGAATCCGAGCAGGTCCTGGTAGAACGCGATCGTCGCGTCGACGTCGGAGCAGATGAACGCGGCGTGGTGCACACCGCGGGCGGTCGAGGGTGGACGCTCCGATGCGGGCCGCACCAGGTGCGCCCACGCCCGGGCACGGGTCTCGAAGTCCGTGGTCATCTCCGCCGACGCTACCAACCCGACCGGGTCGGATCGTCGGAGTCACCCGGGCCGAAGCCGCGGAGCCCGCCACCGGTAGCCTGCGCGCGATGTCCGGCTGGAACTTCGCCCAGGTCTGGGGCTCCGTCGCCGCCGAGGCCCCCGACCGGGTCGGGGTGGTCTGCGGCGCCACCGCGCGCACCTACGGCGAGCTGGCCGACCGCAGCGCACGCCTCGCCGGCCATCTCGCGGGTCTGGGCGTCGGTGCAGGCGACAAGGTCGCGATCGACCTGCTGAACCGGCCGGAGTACCTGGAGATGCTGTGGGCCGCGCTCCGGCTGGGCGCGGTCCCGGTGAACGTCAACTACCGCTACGGCGTGGAGGAGACGCGATACCTGCTGGCCGACTCGGACGCGGTGGTCGTCGCCACCGAGGACCGCTTCGCCGCGGTCGTCACCGACGCCGTGGCTCGGCTCGACCCGCCACCGACCGTGCTGACGCTCGGTCCCGCGTACGACGCCGCAGTCACCGGGCCGCCGATCCGCACGGACCACGAACCCGACGGTGACGACCTGATCTTCCTCTACACCGGCGGCACCACCGGGATGCCCAAGGGCGTCATGTGGCGCAACGACGATCTCTACGTCGCGCTCTGGCAGATGGGTCGCCCCGGCACCGAGCCGCCCGATCCCCTGGCCGCCGTCCGCGCCGGCAAGCAGGCCGCCACCGCGCTGCCGGCCTGCCCGCTCATGCACGGCACCGGCCTCTTCATCACCCTCTCGACGCTCGCCGGCGGCGGGACCGTCGTGCTCATCGACGAGATGGGCCTCGACCCCTCACGCATCTGGGACGAGGTCGATCGGTGCGCCGTCGGTGTCCTCACCATCGTCGGCGACGCGTTCGCACGACCCCTCCTCGACGCGCTCGACCGCGAGCCGAACCGTTGGGACCTGTCGTCGCTGCGCGCGATCACGTCGAGTGGCGTCACGTGGAGTCCGGAGGTCAAACGAGGGCTGCTCGACCACCTCGGCGCGGTGACGCTGCTGGACTCACTCGGCGCCTCCGAGGGTCTCATGTCGCGGTCGGCGGCCCGGGCGGACGACGCGGAGATCAAGCCGGCGCGCTTCGCCGTGAACGACCGTGTCCGCGTGCTCACCGACGACGGTCGCGAGGTGGAGCCCGGCAGCGACGAGGTCGGGCTGGTCGGCGTGGGTGGCCCGATCCCGCTCGGCTACTACAAGGACGCGGAGAAGACCGCGACGACGTTCCGCACCGTGGGCGGGGTCCGCTACAGCATCCCGGGCGACCATGCGACCGTGGACGCCGACGGCACGATCCGTCTGCTCGGCCGCGGGTCCGCGACGGTGAACACCGGCGGTGAGAAGGTGTACCCGGAGGAGGTCGAGCTGGTGGTGCGCGAGCATCCGGCCGTCGTCGACTGCGTGGTGGTCGGGGTCCCCGACACCCGGTTCGGCGAGATGGTGGTCGCGATGGTCGTCGCGGGCACCGACCTCGACGAGGCTCCGGTCGACGAGGCCGGGATCCGGGCCCACTGCCGGGACCGTGGCCTCGCGGGATACAAGATCCCGAAGCGGATCGTGACGCTCGACGACATGCGCCGTGCCCCGAACGGCAAGGCCGACTACAAGCTGCTGCGGTCCCTCGCGACCGCCGAACTGGGGATCGACACCTGATGGCCGACCACTTCGTGATCGACGGCTCCAACCTCGCGACCGAGGGCCGCACCGAGCCCAGCCTCGCCCAGCTGCGCGAGGCCGTGGACGCCTTCCGCGCCGAGCACCCCGACACCCGGGTCACCGTGGTCGTCGACGCGAGCTTCGAGCACCGCATCGACCCGTCCGAACGCCCGGCGTTCTCGAAGGCCGAGATCGCGAGCGAGGTCGTCTCCCCGCCCGCGGGCGCGGTCGGGCGCGGCGACGGGTTCCTGCTCCAGATCGCGAACCGCACGGGCGCGTCGGTCGTCTCCAACGACTCGTTCCAGGAATTCCACGCGGAGTACGACTGGCTGTTCGAGCCTGGTCGCCTCATCGGCGGCAAGCCGGTCCCGGGCGTCGGCTGGATCTTCTCCATCCGTCGCCCGGTGCGTGGCATCGTGAGTCGCAAGACCACCCAGCGCGCCAAGAAGGAGGCCAAGGCGGCCGACCAGGTGCGCGAGGCGATCGCGGAGGCGACGGCCGACGCGATGACGAACCAGACGGGTGGCCGCCGCCGGCGGCGGGGCGGCCGCGGCCGCGGCGCGCAGCCCGAGACCGCCGAGCCGGAGGCGGTGAACCAACCCGCGCCATTCCTCCAGTTCGTGATCGACCACCGGCTCGGGACCGAGGTCGAGGGACTGGTCGACGCGTTCTCGTCCCACGGTGCCTTCGTCAGCGTCGACGACGTCCGGTGCTACGTCCCGTTGAGCGCGATGGGTGATCCGCGGCCGAACCGAGCGCGCGACGTGCTCGAGCGGGGCGAGACGCGCCGCTTCGTGGTGCAGGCCGTCGACGCGCCCCGCCGCGGCATCGAGCTCGCCCTCCCCGGCTTCGAGAAGGTGGCCGGCGCGCCGAGCGACGAGACGGTGGAGGCCGAGGTGAAGCGGAGCCGCCCGAAGCGGCAGCCGGGTCCGGCGGTCAAGGAGAAGCCGCCCGCGAAGAAGCCGGCGAAGAAGGCACCCGCCGGCAAGGCGGTCGTGAAGAAGACGGTCGCGAAGAAGACGACCGCGAAGAAGACGACCGCGAAGAAGACGACCGCGAAGAAGACGACTGCCGGGAAGACCGCGAGCAGCCCGGCGGTCGAGCGGACGCCGGCCCGGAAGGCGCCCGCGAAGAAGCCGGCCGCGAAGAAGAACGCCGCGAAGCAGGCGCCCGCGACGCCAGCCCCCGCCAGGAAGACCACGGCGAAGAAGGCCCCCGCCACGAAGACCCCGGCCAAGAAGACGGCGGCGAAGAAGACCGACGCCAAGAAGAACGTCGCGAGAAAGGGCGGTCGATGAGCACCGAGATCCCCGTGATCACCGTCGGAGACGTCGACGAGCTCGAGGAACCGGTGCTGCTCGACGTGCGCGAGTCCGACGAGTACGACGCGGGCCACGCGCCCGACACCCTGTTCCACCCGCTCGGTTCGCTCCCCGACGCCGTCGCCGCGCTGCCGACCGATCGCCCGATCCTGTGCATCTGCCGTTCGGGCCACCGCTCGGCGCACGCCACGGCCTTCCTGCGCGAGCAGGGCCTCGACGCGATCAACCTCGAGGGCGGCATGCGGGCTTGGGCCGCGTTCGGTCTCGACGTCGTCCGCGCCGACGGCTCCCACGGCACCGTGATCTGAGCACGCGGGAGCTGCGCTCGTCGCGGCTCCCCAACGCTGGGGAAATCGACGGCACGCGCTGACATCACCGGCGGCGCTCCGTACCCTGGCGTCGAGCTCGGGGCGGGCTGGAGGCGCGAAGGAGCGCACTCGGGGCCGTTGGGCAACCCAAGGACGGATAACTCGAACACCAAGGACGGTGGCACTCGATGCGGCTCCTCCGCCCCGCGCTCGTGCTCGTCACGGCGCTGCTGACGACCCTCACCTCCGGCCCGGTCGCGGCCGCGGTCGACACTGCCGACGTGAGCACCGATCCCACCGGCGCGCACGTGGAGCTGACCCATCGCGACACCTGGCGTGAGGTGCCCGCGCGTTCGGGTGGTCCACCGACCGGGTGCGTGCGCACGTGGGTGCTCTCGCCCGGAGCGTTCGCACTCCGGTTGACGCGGACCGGCGACTACCGGCTGGTCCCCCTGCCGCCGGCACCCGGACCGGAGTACAGCCCGTACCACGTCGAGTGCGACGGCACGTACGTCGACACCGTGTGGCTGCGGCCCCAGCAGTTCGGCGTCGACCCCCGCGACATCGCCGAACGGCTGGTGCGCGACCTCCCCTATCCCGAGGCCGCCGTCGGCGCGAGCCCGGACGGGCGGGGGCTCACCGGGCTCGAGTCGTGGTTCTGGGTCGACGGGTACACGGCCACGCCGATCCGCGACGCGGTGACGAGATTCGGCATGACGGTGGAGGTCGAGGCAACGCCGGCGTCGGTGAGCTGGGACTTCGGCGACGGCACCACCGCGCGCGGGGCCGGCCTCGGCTCGGCGCCGCCGGGCCGCTCGGACGTCGTGCACACGTTCGAGACCCGGGGCCGTCCGGCGTGGCCGGTGCGCGCGCTCGTCGTGCTCGCCGTGCGTTGGAGGCTGGCCGACGGTCCGTGGCAGGCCCTCGAGCCCGTGGTGCGCACCGCGACGCGCAGCTATCCCGTCGTCGAGTCGCGCGCCGCGCTCGTCCCGGATCGCTGAACACCCGCAGACCGCGGGAAGAGTCGAGCGCGCCTGCCTCGGTGAACCGGCGTCCCGTTCTTGTTCGCTTCGCTCACGGGCCACTCGGGCCCTGGCGACCGGAAGCCCGCGTCGGCGGCCCGGGTAACCTGCCCCGATGCCCGACTTCGACCGGTCCGCCGCGCTCCGCCGCCTCGAGGCTGAGGAGTTCGACGTCCTCGTCGTCGGCGGTGGGATCACCGGGTGCGGCGTCGCCCTCGACGCCGCCAGTCGCGGGCTGCGGACCGCGCTCGTCGAGCGGGACGACTTCGCGAGCGGCACCTCCTCGAAGTCCTCGAAGCTCGTCCACGGCGGCCTGCGGTACCTCCAGCAGAAGGAGATCCGGCTCGTCTACGACGCCCTGCACGAGCGGCAACGCGCCCTCGACAACGCGCCGCACCTCGTCCGGGTCCTCCCGTTCCTGATCCCCGTGCTCAGCCGAGACGGCCTGATCAACCCGAAGATCGCGCGGGCGCTCGGGAGCGCGTTGTGGATGTACGACCTCACCGGCGGCGCACGGATCAAGAAGCTCCACGAGCGGATCGACAAGCAGACCGCGCTGGCGCACATGCCCACGCTGCGAGAGCAGAACGTCGCGGCCGCGTACCTCTACTACGACGCGCAGGCCGACGACGCCCGGTTCACCCTCCTGCTCGCGCGTACTGCGGCGAATCACGGTGCGGTGCTCGCGAACCACTGCGGGGTCGCCGGCTTCACGAAGGACGCCGGCGGCGCCGTCGTCGGTGCCCGCGTGCGCGCCGACGGCCGGGAGCTCACCGTCCGCGCGAAGACGGTGGTCAACGCGGCGGGGGTGTTCTCCGACGAGGTGCGGGAGATGGACGAGGGCGTCCACCCGCACTCGATCCGGCCGGCCAAGGGCATCCACATCACGGTGCCGTGGGAGAAGGTCCGCAACGACATCGCCGCGATCGTGCCGGTGCCCAAGGACCGGCGGTCGATCTTCGTGGTGCCGTGGGGCGACTTCACCTACATCGGGACGACCGACACCGACTACGACGGGCCGATCGAGGATCCGCAGTGCACGCCCGAGGACGTCCGGTACCTCCTCGACGCGATGAACCACGCGATGGCGGAGCCGCTCACCGAGGCGGACGTCGTCGGCACGTGGGCGGGCCTGCGACCGCTCGTCACCGGCGGCACCGTCGGCCAGAAGACGGCCGACCTCTCGCGCCGGCACCGGGTCGCGACCTCGGCCGGCGGCGTCGTCACCGTCACGGGCGGGAAGCTCACGACGTACCGCAAGATGGCCGAGGACACGACGAACACGGTGATGGCGCGCCTCGGCCGCTCGGGCGGCTGCAAGACCAAGCGGCTCAAGCTCTGGGGCCAGGACGGCTCCGTCCCCGATGACGAGCATCTCGCGCGTCGCTACGGAACCCACGCGGTCGAGATCCTGCGGCTCGACGACGCCGACCGGAGCCTCGCCGACCCGCTCGTCCCGGGCCTGCCGTACCGCCGCGCCGAGGCGCTCTACGCCGTGCGCGAGGAGATGGCGACGACGCTCGACGACGTGCTGTCGCGCCGGACCCGGGCCCGCCTGCTCGCCCGCGACGCCACCGCGGCCGCGGCCGAGGACGTCGCCCGCCTGATCGCGCCGGAGCTCGGCTGGGACGAGGACCGGATCCAGACCGAGGTCCGTGACTTCCGCGGCGCGCTCGAGCACGAGCGCGCCGCAGCCGCGCTCCCAGGGACCAACCTCTCGCTCGACGCGTAGCTTCGGCACCCGCGCGTAACCTCCCCGGGCGTGACTGACTCCGGGGCTCCGACCGTTCCCATCCCGTTCGGCGCGCCGGCGGCCGACGTCGGCGAACGGCTCGGTGGGATCCGCGTTCCGGTCCCGGCCACCCTGCTCGCCGAGCTCGAGGCGACCGGCGCCGAGGTCCTCGTCACCGCCGAGGCGACCGCCGAGGCGAGCCGCGACTGGTGGCCGCTCGCCATGATCTGGGCGGTCGACGGGCAGGCGCCCGCCCGGGCGGCCGCGGTGGTGC
>CAZXCB010000088.1:0-12753 GCA_964639075.1 uncultured Bifidobacteriaceae bacterium
TCGCGATGCTCGATCTGTTCCAGCTCCGGCGTCGGGTGCCGACGATTGACGGTCTCCGCCGGGTCGTCGCCACGCAGCGCGTCACCGGTCTGCCAGAGTCCGAGCAACCAGAGGAACACGATGTTCGGAAGGGCACTCGATGGCGGCGACTGCTCGGCGGCGCCGGCCACGGCAAGATCCGGAACGGACATCAGGCGCTCCCACTGCGCGAGGAGATCGTCGGGCCGGCCCAGCACGGACAACGCGCTGAGCGCTCCGGCCACCAACTCCGCCCGAGGCGGCTCGAGCCGCAGCAACGGCTCCGACGCGTCGACACACGCCTCGAACTCACTGGCGAAGAACTCCACGTACGAGAGCAGCGCCGCGAGGGGAACGACCTCGGAGGGGGGAAGCGCCGCGATCCGGTCGACGAGCAGCTCACGAGCTCCGCCGATGTCGCCGGCGTTCCAGAATCGCAGCTCACCGTGGTGCACGACGGCCGTGGTGAGACTACGCGGGTCGGGCGCGCCGACTTCGAGACCGGTGAAGACGTGCTCTGCGGCTTCGGTCCTCCCCGCGGCGCCGAGCACCCGTGCATGCAACAGGCGGTGATCCCACGTCGGTGCCACCTGCACGACCGCCTCGGCGAACCGCAGTGCCAGCTCGGGTTGACAACCGCGCAACGCGGTTTCGGCGGCGGCAACCAGGAGCTCCACGGGCTGGTCGCCGGCGTCGAGGAACAGCGCGGCCGCGCGCATCGATCCTTCGGGATCACCGGACGCCGCGAGCACGTCGGCGACTTCGCGACGGGACGCGTCGAGCGCGAGCACGGGGTCCGTTCCTCGGGTGACCTCGGCGTAGAGCGGGTGCGCCGGATGAACGAGCCGAGTGCCGTCGGCGAGAACGTGCACGCGAACGAAGCCTTCGGCTTCGAGTCGCGAAGCTGTGCTCGGGCCGGCCAGCTCGACGCAGATGTCGTGTCCGAGAGGGCCGGCCACCGCAAGACACCGAAGGAGGCCCAGGTCGTCCGGAGCGAGCCCCCGCAAGCTCCGACCGATCTGTTCCCGAAGGACCCCATCGATCGTCAGCGCCCGCTGAAGCCGCCACGGCCCGCGCGCGGATCGCTGCAGCGCACCGTCGGCGACCGAGGCACGGACGAGCTCGCGGATGAACAACGGATTCCCGAGCGCGAGATCCCAGACCGCGCTCGCCACGACCGGCTCGATGTCACCGTCGAGCAGCCAGCTCGACAGCGCATCAGAGCCTCGCCGGGTCAGCGGCTCCAGGTCGACACGCACCGACGGCTTCACGATCGCGAGCCGGCCGATCGCGTCCTCCGTCAAGTCGGTGTCACGGGCCGTGAACACGACCGACGCGATCTCGCGCGTGACGAGCTGGTGGACCAGTACGACGGACGCCTCATCGAGGAACGGTGCGTCGTCGACCGTGACGAGCAGGTGCTGAGAAGGTGACGCCGCGCGCAGTGCGGTGGCGACGCGCACGAGACGCGTGTCGGGATCGGGGGCGGGGGGCTCGCCGGCATCGAGGAACGCGAAGGGAGCGAGCGCCAACGACGACGTCGCCGGCGTCGCTGCGGCAGGAACGACTGCCCAGCCACGCTCGGTCGCGGTACGGGCGAGCTCGGCCACGAGCCGGGTCTTCCCGATCCCCGCCGGTCCCGAGACGAGAGCCGTGTAACCGGTCGGCGCATCGAGGAGCGCCGTCAGTGCCGCGACCTCGCGGGAACGTCCGAAGATCGGGATCTCCGCGCCGAAACCCCTGCCCGCCCCATGCCCAACCCCCGGTCCGTTGGCCCGATGTCGTAGTCGAGCAACCCGACGAGCGTCAACGGCGTGACCGTCGAGGACGTTCAGAGCGACGTCCCGAGTCGCTTCTGGCGGCGGTTGCCGAGCCAGGATCCGAGCACCATCACGAACACGCTGCCGAACAGGATCATCGACGCGAGGACGTTGATCTGCGGCGGCGTGGCGACGCGCGACTGACCGAAGATCCGGACCGGGAACGTGGTGGTCGACGGGCCCGAGACGAAGTACGTGATGATGAAGTCGTCGATCGACAGCGCGAACGAGAGCAGGAACGCGGCGAGGATCCCCGGGATGATGAGGGGCAGGGTCACCTTGAAGAACGTGCGGGTCGGCGTCGCGCCGAGATCCATCGCGGCGTCCTCGAGCGCCCACTCGAATCCCCGCAGGCGAGCGCGCACGGTCATCGCCACGTAGCTGACGCAGAACATCACGTGCGCGATCAGGATCGTCGGGAACCCGAGCGTGATCTGTTGGTTGGCGGTCACGAGATGCGGCTCGAGGAACAGCGTGAGCAGCGAGGCGCCGAGCACGATCTCCGGCGCGGTCAGCGGCAGCACCACGAGGAAGCTGACCCCGCTCCCGCCCCGGAAGCGGTAGCGGACGACGGCGATCGCCATGAACGTGCCGAGCACCGTCGCGATCGCGGACGCGAGGAGCGCGATCTCGAGGCTGAGCACCAGCGCGTCGACGAGACCCGAGTCCGCGAACGGGTGGGCCCAGTTGTTCAACGTGAAGCCTTCCCAGATCGCGTTGAACTTCCCCGACGGCTCGTTGAAGCTGAACGCGACGATCACGAAGATCGGCAGGAACAGGAAGACCAGTGACCCCACCGCGGCCGCGTTCACGAGGATCTTGCCCACGCGCCCGCCCGGTGACGTCACCGTCCCGGTGGTCTCGCGGTGCGCGCGCCGCTCCTCGCGCGTCGGCAGGATCGCCGTCATACGAGCTCCTCGGTGCCGAGCACCTTGGAGTACACCGCGACGATGATCATCACGATGGCCATGAAGACGAACGAGAGCGCCGCCGCCACCGGGTAGTCGACCTGGACGAGGAATTGGTTCTGGACGACGTTGCCGATCATGGTCGTCTGCGCGTTCCCGAGGTAGTAGGCGTTGACGAAGTCGCCCGCGGCGGGGATGAACACCAGCAGCGAGCCGGCGAACACGCCGGGCAACGAGAGGGGGAACACGACCTTGCGGAACGCGCGCCAGGTGTTCGAGTACAGGTCGCGCGCCGCGTCGACGAGGCGCGGGTCGACCTTCTCGAGCGCGACGTAGATCGGGAGGACCATGAACGGCAGGAAGTTGTAGGTGAGCCCACCGATCACGGCCGCGGGCGTGCGCAGGATGGTGCCACCCGAGCTCAGGAGCCCGAGATCGCGCACGAACCCGACGACGGCTCCCTGGTCGCCGAGGATGGTCTTCCACGCCAGCGTGCGGATCAGGAAGTTGGTGAAGAACGGCACGACGACGAGGCCGAGCAGCACGCTCTTGTACCGCCCGCCGCGGAACGCGATCACGTAGGCGAGCGGATACGCGATCACGAGCGTGAGCAGCGTCGCCAGCGTGGCGTACAAGAAGGACCGGGTGAACTGATCGCCGTAGCTGCTGAACGCGCTGTTGAAGTTCTCCCAGTGCCAGTCGAAGACGGGATCCGCGAACCGGCTGGGCCGCGACGACAGCGCCATTCGCCCGAGCGTGTACAGGGGGAAGAAGAAGAAGATCCCCAGGAAGAGGAGCCCGGGACCGAGGAGCAACCACGGCGCCCAGCGGGCGTGCTTGCGCCCCTCGTCGTCGCGCTCGGTCATCAGGTGCCGGTGATCTCCGCGAACTTCTTGTCGAAGCGCTCCTCCTCGACCGGCGACAGCGGGCCGAAGATCGAGAGCTGAGCGAGGAACTCGTCGGTGGGGACCACCAGCGGGTTGTCGACGAGCGCGGCCGCGTCCCCGCCCATCTTGGTGAGCTCCTCGGCGACGCCGTTCACCGGCGAGATGTACTGGATCTCCGCCGTCAGCACCGCGGCGTTCTTCGGGTCGTAGAAGAAGTTGATGAAGTCGGTCGCGCGCGCCTCGTTGTCGGTCGTCTTCGGGATCATGAAGTTGTCCGACCACAGCGTGCCGCCGGAGTCGGGCACGGCGAAGTGCACGTCGGGGTTCGACTTCGAGATCTGCGCGACGTCGCCGGACCACGCGAACGCGGCCGCGAGGTTGCCGGAGCCGAGGTCGTTCACGTACTCGTTCCCGTTGACGCCGTCGATCTGACCGTCCGAGAGGGCCTTCTCGATCCGGTCGAACGACGGGAGTGCCTCGGCGTAGACCGGCTTCGTGATGTCCTTGCCGTCGGCCAGCATGAAGAGACCCACGGTGTCGCGCATCTCCGAGAGCACGGTCTTCGTGCCGTCGACAGCCAGGAAGTCGTCGATGGTGTTGATCTCCTTGCCGCCGGTGCTCTTGGTGTTGTACGCGATACCGGCGACACCGCTCGCCCACGGCGCGCTCGACAGGCGCTCGGGATCGAAGGGCGGATGCGCGAGCGCGGCGCGCAGGTTCACCTTGTTCGGGAACTGCGCGGCGACGAGCGGCTGGGTCCACTTCACCTGGTTGATGACGCGGTTCGCCATCCAGTCGGTGAGCACGAACGCGTCCGTGCCGATGCTCTCGTTCCGACTCATGTTGGGTCGGATCTTGGCGAAGTACTCGTTGTTGTCGTTGATGTCCTCGTTGTAGGTCAGCTTGATCCCGGTGTCGTCGGTGAAGTCGGTCTTCGACTGCTTCGAGATGTAGCTCGTCCAGTTCGAGATCGTGACCGACTTCCCGTCACCGCCGCCGCCACCACCCGATCCGCTCTTCGAGCCGTCGGACGACCCGCATGCCGCGAGCACGGCGGGCGCGATCGCCGCGCCGAGCAGCGTCGTGCCCGCCCGCCCGAGGAATCGCCGGCGCGACAGCGCCGCCCTCGCCATGCGTACCGCCTGTTCGTGAGCCAGCTCGTCGCGTCCCATCACGTCTCCTCGTCGTCACTCACCACGGAATCTGCCCCTGAACTCGCACCAGCATGCACCGATTCGTGCCGGCGCAACAGCCTGCCCGCGTCCTCGTCCCAGACGACCTGCACGTGATCGCCGGGACGCAGGAGGGGAAGCTCCTCGTCCGGACCCACGTGGGCGATGAGCGCGCTGCCGTCCGCGGCACGCAGCTCGAAGCGGATCATGGGGCCCTGGAACACGAGGTCGGCGATCTCCGCCCGGAGGCCGACGTCGCCTCCGACCCGCAGGTGCATCCGCTCGGGCCGGATCATGAACGTCGCGGGATCGCCGGATCCGAGCCCGTCGACCGCCGCCGCCCGCACCGGGTGCCCACCGGCCGCGAGGGTGGCCGTCATCACGCCGGACCCGCCGCCGTCGATCGTCGCCGGGAGCAGGTTCGCCATCCCGATGAATCCCGCCACGAACGCCGAGGCGGGCTCGTGGTAGATCGCCTCGGGCGTCCCGATCTGCTCCACCCGGCCTTCGTTCATCACCGCGATCCGGTCGCTCATCGTGAGCGCCTCTTCCTGGTCGTGGGTGACGAAGACGAACGTGATGCCGACCTCGCGCTGGATGCGCTTGAGCTCGAGCTGCATCGTCTGGCGCAGCTTGAGGTCGAGGGCTCCGAGCGGCTCGTCGAGCAGGAGCGCGCTCGGGTAGTTCACCAGCGCCCGGGCGAGCGCGACGCGTTGCTGCTGACCACCCGAGAGCTGAGCGGGTCGGCGGCGGCCGAAGTCGCCGAGGCGCACGACCTCGAGCATGTCGCGGACGCGCTTGGTGATCTCGGCCTTCGCCACCTTCTTGGCCTGGAGCCCGAACGCGACGTTCGCCTCGACGGTGAGGTGCGGGAACAGCGCGTACTGCTGGAACACCGTGTTGACGTTGCGGCGGTACGGCGGGACGCGGGAGACGTCCTCGCCCTCGAGCCTGATCGAACCCTGCGTCGGTTGCTCGAACCCCGCGATCATCCGCAGCGTGGTGGTCTTGCCGCAGCCCGACGGCCCGAGCATCGAGAAGAACTCGCCGCGCTCGATCCCGAAATCAGCGTCGTCGACGGCCACGAACGCGCCGAACCGCTTCGTCACGTGGTCGATCGCGATGACCGTCTCTCCCACCAGCGGTTCAGCCTCCCCAGGCGCCAGTGGGCCGAGTCTCCCGGATCGGGGCGCGCCGATCAACCCGTGGTTCGGCGGATATCGTCAGCAACGACACAGATTTCGACGGAATCCCTTGCGGAGAGGCGTCAGAGGACGCAACATCGTGGTCAGCGCCGGGCTCCCCGGTGGGCGGCGGCGGACGGAACGACGAGGAGCGACGCAATGCCGAACCAGAACTTCATCGCGGGATCGTGGGTTCCGGCGGCCGACGGGAGCACCGACGCGGTGCTCGATCCGGCGACGGGTGAGGTGATCGCCGAGGTCCCGTCGTCGGGCGCGGCCGACGTCGACGCCGCGGTGGCCGCGGCGAAGGAGGCGTACGGGGCCTGGCGCGCGCTCACGCCGCGCGCTCGCAGCGAGGCGCTGTACGCGGTGGCCGACGCGATCGAGGCCGACCTCGACACCATCAAGCGGCTCGAGATGCAGAACTGCGGCAAGCCCGCGTCGATGATCGAGTTCGAGATGGACCTCACCCTCGACAACTGGCGGTTCTTCGCGGGTGGCGCGCGCTTCCTGGACGGCCGCGCGGCCGGCGAGTACATCGAGGAGCACACGTCGTACCTCCGACGCGACCCGTTGGGCGTGATCGGATCGATCGCGCCGTGGAACTACCCGATCAACATGGCGACGTGGAAGCTCGGTCCCGCGCTCGCGGCGGGGAACACGGTCGTGCTGAAGCCGAGCGAGCTCACCCCGATGACCGCGTTGCGGCTCGCGGAGATCACGGCGGACATCCTGCCCAAGGGCGTGCTGAACGTGGTCGCCGGCCAGGGCGAGACGGCGGGCGACGCGCTGGTCCGTCACCCCGACGTCGCGATGGTCTCGCTCACGGGAAGCGTGGAGACGGGCAAGGTCATCGCCCGGACCGCGGCGGAGACCCTCAAGCGGGTGCACCTCGAGCTCGGCGGCAAGGCACCGGTGATCATCTTCGACGACGCCGACGTCGAGGCGGCCGTCGCCTGCCTCACCGAGATGGCCTATTACAACTCCGGCCAGGACTGCACCGCGCCGTGCCGGCTCATGGCCGGCCCGGACGTGTTCGACGACCTGGTGAGCGGGCTCACCGAGGCGGTCGGCAGCATCGTCACCGGCGATCCGGTCGCGGACGACACCGCGATGGGCCCGCTCATCTCCGCCGACCAGCTCGCGCGGGTGAGCGGCATGGTGGCCCGCGCGGTCGAGGCGGGCGCGGAGGTCACCATCGGCGGATCCGCGCTCGACCGGCCCGGGTTCTTCTACGCGCCGTCCGTCGTCGTGAACCCGAAGCAGGACGCGGAGATCGTCCAGCGCGAGGTGTTCGGTCCGGTCGTGTCGGTGCAGCGCTTCTCCGACGAGGAGCAGGCGCTCGCGTGGGCGAACGACGTCGACTACGGGCTGTCCGCGAGCGTGTGGACCGCGGATGTCGGGCGGGTCATGCGCATGACCGCGGCGCTCGACTTCGGGTGCGTGTGGGTCAACGACCACATCCCGATCACCTCCGAGATGCCCCACGGCGGGTACAAGCAGTCCGGCTACGGCAAGGACATGTCGATCTACGCGATCGAGCACTACACCGAGCTCAAGCACGTCATGATCAAGCACTGAGCAATCGCTACGACGATCAAGCACTGAGGCCGGAGATGACCGACGCACTCACCCAGCGGGCCGCCACGATCGCGGCGGCCGAGAACGAGCGGCTCTGGAGCCGCACCACCGGATCGAAGTCCCTGTACGAGCGAGCCGTCGCGCACATGCCGATGGGCGTGGGCTCGTCGTTCCAGGCGTGGGACCCGTATCCGGTCTACCTGCGCGAGGGCCGTGGCAGCGGCGTCGTCGACGTCGACGGCAACGAGTACCTCGACTTCCACAACGGCTTCGGCTGCATGGTCGTCGGTCACGCCCACCCCAAGGTGACCGAGGCCATCGAGCGCGCCGCGCGCACCGGGACCCACTTCGCCGCACCGACCGAGGCCACGGTGCGCTTCGCCGAGGTGCTGTGCGCGCGGTTCCGGTGCGATTCGGTGCGCTTCGCGAACTCGGGCACCGAGGCGACGATGAGCGCGATCCGCGTGGCGCGGGCGGCGACCGGCCGTGAGCACATCGTCAAGATCGAGGGTTCGTACCACGGCCATCACGACCCCGTGATGTTCTCGGTCGTGCCGGGTTCGGACCTCGTCGGCGGGCGCGACGCGCCGAGCACCACGCCGATGTCGACCGGCATCCCGAAGATGATGTCGGACTACACCCACGTCGTGCCGTTCAACGACCTCGACATGCTCCGCGCGCTGCTCGCCGAGCGCGGCGACGAGATCGCCTGCCTGATCCTCGAGCCCGTGATGATGAACATCGGGATCTGCCAGCCGGCACCCGGGTACCTGCAGGCCCTCAAGGACCTGCTCCACCAGCACGGCGCGGTACTGATCTTCGACGAGGTCAAGAGCGGAGCGACCGTCGCGTACGGCGGCGCGGCCGAGCGCTACGGCGTGGACCCCGACCTCGCCTGCTGGGCCAAGGCGATCTGCGGCGGCACCCCCGGCGCCGCGTTCGGCGGCCGGCAGGACGTCATGGACGCGATCGGCACGGGCGCGGCCCAGCAAGGGACCTTCAACGGCAACCCGCTGATCGCCGCTGCGGGGCTCGCGACGCTCACCGAGGTGCTCACGCCCGATGCGTACACCTACCTCGCGCGGATCGGCACCCGCCTGGCCGAGGGCTGCGCGAAGGCCATGGCCGAGCACGGCATCCCCGGCCACGCCGTCGACCTCGGCGCCAAGGGCTGCGTGTCGTACCGGCCGGATCCGCTCCGCAACTACCGCGACTTCCTCGACACGAACCCCGAGCTCTACCTCGCTTCCTACCCGTGGGCGATGAACCGCGGGATCTTCATGACGCCGGGTGACGAGGAGCAGTGGACCCTGTCGGTGCAGCACACCGAAGCCGACATCGACCGCTACGTCGAGCAGTTCGCCGACTTCTGCCTGGCGCTCGGCACGGGGTGAACCCGGCGCCACCGGAGGCGATCTCACGCCTCCCCCTAGCATCCGGCGCGTGACGAACGAGGAGTGGGTCGCTCGGGATGCGGCCGTCGTCTGGCACGGCTTCACCCAGATGGACACGTACGCCGACAACGCACCGATCGTCGTGGACCGCACCGACGGCCGGTACGTGATCGACACGGAGGGCCACCGCTACCTCGATGCCATCTCGTCGCTGTGGGTCACCACCCTCGGCCACCGCGTTCCCGAGCTCGACGACGCGCTCGTCCAGCAGCTCCGTCGTGG
The DNA here is from genome assembly GCA_964639075.1 of uncultured Bifidobacteriaceae bacterium. GTDB lineage: Bacteria > Actinomycetota > Acidimicrobiia > IMCC26256 > JAENVU01 > JAENVU01. Next base: position 9,247 of record CAZXCB010000088.1, read on the forward strand.
CGCGCACACCACCATGCTCGGCAACGGCAACACCGTCGTGGTCGAGCTGTCCGAGGCCCTCGCGCGGGTCGTGCCGGTCGACGACCCGCACTTCCTCTACGCCTCCGACGGCGCCAGCGCGGTCGAACAGGCCCTCAAGATCGCGTTCCAGCACTGGGTGAACCGGGGAGTCGAGGGCCGCACCACGTTCCTCGGCTTCGGGGGCGCATACCACGGCGACACCATCGGGGCGCTCTCGCTCGGCGGTGGCGGGTTCGGCACGAGCATCTTCGATCCGCTGCGCTTCCCCGTGCTCCGCGCACCCGAGTTCGCCGATCCCACGTGCTTCGACGTCGCGATCGGGATGATCGGCGAGCACGCGGCCGAGCTCGCGGCGGTCATCGTCGAGCCGCTGGTCCAGGGCGCCGCGGGGATGCAGCTCTGCGAGCCGGCCGACCTGGCGCGCCTCGCCGCGGCCTGCCGGGACCACGACGTCCTGCTCATCTGCGACGAGATCGCGACCGGGTTCGGCCGCACCGGCACGCTGTTCGCGAGCGAGCTCGCCGGCATTCGACCCGACCTCCTCTGCCTCGGCAAGGGCATGACCGCGGGCTACCTCCCCATGTCGGCGACGGCGGCGAGCGGCAACGTGTTCGACGCGTTCCTCGGCCCCGACCTCTCCGAGAAGACGCTGTACCACGGCCACTCCTACAGCGGGAACGCGCTCGCGGCCGCGGTCGCGCTGCGGCACCTGGAGCTCATCGACGCGTGGGACGTGCTCGCGAACGTGCGGGAACGCTCCGGGGAGCTCGAGCAGCTGCTCGACGACCGGATCGCGCCACTCACCCAGGTGCGCGAGACGCGCGTCCGCGGGCTCATGAGCGGGATCGACCTCGCGCCCCCGGGAGAGGGACTGCGGTGGGGACGCAAGGCCAGCGCCGGCGCCGTCGCGCGCGGTGTGCTCGTGCGTCCGATCGGCGACACCGTCGTCCTCATGCCGCCGCTCACGGTGACCTCCGAGGAGCTGCACACGACGGTGCACGCGCTGCACGACTCGATCACCGACCTCGAGCCGTGAGCGGAGCATGAGCGACGCTCCACGACGACCGCGCTCGTGTCAGGGTGAGCGGAGCGGGGCCCGAACGGCCCGGCTCGAAGGGCCGAGAGTGGACCGGCCATGAGTCGGGGCGAGGGGGCCGACTGGGCCGACTGGGCCGAGGCGGAGACCACGCGGATCCACCGGGCGGGCCAGTGGCGCTCGCCGCGCGACCTCGACGCCGCCGGCCCCGAGGGCACCCTCGCGCCCGACGGTCGACGGGTGGTGCACTTCGCCTCGAACGACTACCTGGGCCTCACCCAGCACCCACAGGTGATCGCGGCGGCGCGGGACGCGCTCGAACGGTGGGGTGCAGGATCGGGCGCGGCGCGGCTCATCGTCGGCAGCCGGCCGGTGCACTCCGAGCTCGAGCATGCGCTGGCCGCCTGGCGCCACGCCGAGGCCGCGGTGCTCTTCCCCACCGGCTTCGCCGCCAACCTCGGCGTGCTCACCACGTTCGGCGGACCCGACGTGCTCGTGTGCTCGGACGAGCTCAACCACGCGTCGATCATCGACGGCACTCGCCTCGCGCGGGGCGACGTGGCCGTGTACCCCCACCGCGACCTCGATGCCCTCACCGCGGCGATCGTCGAGCAGGCGCGCGGGCGCCGGGTGCTCGTCGTCTCCGACACGGTGTTCTCGATGGACGGCGACGTCGCCGACGTCGACGCGTTGGTCGCCGTCTGCGAGCGTCACGGTGCGCTGCTCGTGGTCGACGAGGCGCACGCCGTGCTCGGGCCCCACCTCACCGTCACGAGCGATGCCCCGGTGCTCCGGGTCGGCACACTCTCGAAGACCCTCGGCGCGCTCGGCGGGTTCGTCGCCGGACCCCGCCGCTTCGCCGATCTGCTGGTGAACCGCGCCCGCTCCTACATCTTCACGACCGCGCCGACCCCGGCCGATGCCGCGGCCGCGCTGGCGGCGGTCGGGATCGTCACGAGCCCGGAGGGCGACGACCTGCGTGCCCGGCTCCGGGCGAACGTCGACCAGCTCCGCGAGGGCCACCCGTCGCCCATCATCCCCGTGATGTGCGGCGACGAGTCCCGTTCGCTCGCCGCGGCCGGCGCGCTGCTCGAGCGCGGCCTCCTCGTGCCCGCGATCCGACCTCCCACCGTCGCGCCGGGCACCAGCCGGCTGCGGGTCGCGCTCTCGGCCGCGCACACCCTCGAGCAGGTCCGGCGCCTGCGCGTCGCGCTCGACGAGCTGGACCTGCGGTGAGCCGACGGGGGGACCGATGACCGTGGTGCTCGTCACCGGCACGGGCACCGAGGTCGGCAAGACCTGGACGCTCGTCCGGCTCGTCACCGAGCTCCGCGCGGGCGGCCGTGACGTCCGCGTGCGCAAGCCCGCGCAGTCGTACGCGCCGGGCGAGCTGGGCACCACCGACGCGGAGCTGCTCGCCGCTGCGAGCGGGGAGGACGCGGCGGTCGTCTGTGCGCGCCACCGGTGGTACGAGGTGCCGATGGCGCCGGTGATCGCCGCCGACGCGCTCGGCCGGCCGCCCTTCACGATCGCCGAGCTCGCGGCCGAGATCCTCGGCGAGACGGGTGACCCCACGGCAGCCGACGCCGACGTCGTGACCTTCGTCGAGGGGGCCGGCGGACCCCGCTCGCCCCTCGCCTCCGACGGAGACACCGTCGACCTCGCGCGTGCGCTCGGGTGCGGGCGGGCGGTGCTCGTCGCCGACGCCGGCCTCGGCGCGATCAACTCGGTGCGGCTCTGCGTGGAGACCCTCCACGGTTTCGCGACGCTCGTGATCCTGAACCGCTACGACGAGACCTCGGAGCTCCACCGCCGGAACCGGGCGTGGCTGGAGTCCGCCGGCTACCCGGTTGCGACCTCGGTCGGTGGCCTCGCTGCCGCCCTGGGTACACTCCTTCCGTAGTGTGACGACCGCTGGACCACTGATTCCACGGTCTTTGTCCGGAATTGCGACGGATTCCCTTGAAGTCGGGGCGCCGGACGGCGAGACTCAGGCCCGGAGCCACCATGTCGAGACGAGACCGCGACCCTGACGCCACGACCACGATCGTGATCGACGACGTCGACAAGCGGATCGTGGAGGCGCTCCAGGAGGACGGGCGGCTCCCCTACACGAAGCTCGCCGTGGAGGTCGGCCTCTCCGAGGCGGCGGTCCGCCAGCGCGTCCAGCGCCTCGTCGAGTCCGGGGTCGTGCAGATCGTCGCGGTCACCGACCCGATGATGCTCGGCTTCCGGCGCATCGTCATGATCGGTCTCAAGGTCGAGGGCGACCTGCGCACGGTGGCCCACGACCTCGCCGCGATCCCGGAGCTGAGCTACGTCGTCGTCGTGAGCGGCTCGTTCGACCTCATGGTCGAGGTCGTGTGCGAGGACGACGACCACCTCCTCGCGCTGCTCAACGACAAGGTCCGCGCGATCCCCGGAGTGCGCAGCACCGAGACCTTCACCAA
>CAZXCB010000089.1:0-12720 GCA_964639075.1 uncultured Bifidobacteriaceae bacterium
AAGGGCAAGGGCCAGCTCCTCCAGGACCTGTCCGAGTTCATCGGCTGACCCGCACGTTGGCCACGAGCAGGAGCGCGCCGCGCCGGTCGTCCCGGTGAGTGAGCCGCGCCTGCTCCGGGTCGGCGACCGCGGTGACGCGGTGCGCGATCTCCAACATCGCCTGATCGGCGCGGGCCACGTGATCGCGCCGGGTGAGCTCGGCACCTTCGGCGCGCGGACCGAGGACGCGGTCCGTGCCTTCCAGACGGCGCGTGCGATCCGAGTCGACGGGATCGTAGGCCGCGAGACCTGGAGCGCGCTGGTCGAGAGCGGGTTCGCCCTCGGCGACCGCCTGCTCTACCTCCGGTCGCCGAACCTGCGCGGCGACGACGTGACGGCGCTGCAGCAGACCCTCAACCGGCTCGGCTTCGACGCGGGCCGCGAAGACGGCATCCTCGGACCGGCGACCGCATCGGCGCTCCGCGAGTTCCAGCGCAATGCCGGCCTCAGCGTCGACGGCATCGCCGGACCCGCGGCCCTCGAGGCGTTCCGACGCGTCGAGCGGATGGCCGCCGGGTCGGTCGCCTCGGTCCGGGAGCGCGATGCTCTGCTGCACCCCGCGGGCATCGCCGGTCGGCGGATCTTCCTCGCGGTCGAGCTCGGCTTCGACCAGATCGGCACGCCGCTGCGCCAGGCGCTCGAGCGGGTCCAGGCGCAGGTGATGCACGACGTCTCCGGCGCGGACGACACCGAGCTCGCGGCACGGGCCAACCGATGGCAGGCCGACCTGTTCGTCGCGGTCCGCCAGGGAGTGGTCGAGGGTTGGGAGATCGCCGCGTTCGAGAGCGGGACCTTCCGCTCCGAGCGGGGCTGGTACGCGGCCGCGAGCATCGCGGCCGAGCTGGCCCGGGTGCCCGATGGCGCGGCGGAGCTGGCGCCGGTCGGTCGCGCGTACGAGGTCCTCCGCGAGACGAGGATGGCGGCCGTCGTGTGCTCGGTCGGAGCCACCGACGCCGGCGCGCTCGCGCGCACGATGTCCCGGTCGAGTGAGATCGGCAGCGCGATCGCCGCTGGGGTCCGGCGCTGCTTCGACGAGCCGGCGGCCCGCGAGGTGACCGGCCGGTGAGCCGTCCCCGGCGCGGCGGTCCCGGGTCTCAGCCCGAGATCGTCTTGTAGATCCGCTCGAGGTCCTCGAGGTCGGAGAACTCGATCGAGACCCTGCCGCGGTGCGCGCCCATCGAGATCGTCACCCTCGTGTCGAGGTGGTCGCCGAGCAAGCCCTCGAGCTCCGCGAGGCCCGGCGGGCGCAACGCGCGCGTCGCCCGGCCGGCATCGATCGGCGTCTTGGCCGGCGGCGTGGCGGGTCCGCGGACCGCGTCCTCGATCGCCCGCACGGACCAGCCCTCTTTGACCGCGGCGTCGGCGAGCCGTTCCTGGAGCGAGCGGTCGGGCGTTCCCAACAGTGCCCGGGCGTGACCCATCGAGAGCGAGCCGTCCCGCACGTGCTTCTGGACCGCGGGCGGGAGCTGGAGCAGCCGGAGCGTGTTGGTGACCGTCGCCCGACTCTTGCCGACGCGGTTGGCCACGGCCTCGTGCGTCAGCGAGAAGTCCTCGATCAGCTGCTGGTACGCCGCGGCCTCCTCGAGCGCGTTCAGGTCCGCTCGATGGATGTTCTCGACGAGCGCCTGCTCGAGGGCCGCGACGTCGTCACTCTCCCGCACGAGTGCGGGGATCCGGCCGAGACCGAGCCGGCGCGCCGCTCGCCACCGTCGCTCGCCGGCGATGAGCTCGAAGCCGTCGCCGATCGGGCGGACGAGGACGGGCTGGAGGATCCCGACCTCGCGGATCGACTCCGTCAGCTCGTTGAGCAGCTCCTCGTCGAAGCGCTCGCGGGGCTGGTACTGATTCGGACGGACGGCCGCGGTGTCGATCTCGCGCAGCCCTCCCTCCGCCTCGGCACCAGGTCCGGCCGGGATGAGAGCTCCCAGTCCCTTACCCAGTCCGCCGCGTCGCGCCACTGCTCACCTCCTTGGCCAGCTCCCGGTACGCCACTGCGCCGCGGGAGGTGGGATCGAACAGGATGATCGGCTGGCCGAAGGACGGGGCCTCGGAGAGGCGGACGGTTCTCGGCACCACCGTTTGATACACCGTCCGGCCGAAGTGGTTGCGGACCTCCTGCTCGACCTGGTCCGCGAGCTTGGTCCGCGCGTCGTACATCGTGAGCACGATCCCACGCACGTCGAGTGACGGGTTGAGGTTCTTCTGGACGAGCGACACGTTCCGGATCAGCTGGCTCAGACCCTCGAGCGCGTAGTACTCGCACTGGATCGGCACGATCACGTCGTCGGCCGCGGCGAGCCCGTTCACGGTCAGCAGGCCGAGCGACGGCGGGCAGTCGATGACGATGTAGTCGTAGTCGTCCCGGATCTCGTGGAGCGCCCGGCGGAGCTTGAGCTCGCGGCTGAAGGCCGGGACCAGCTCGATCTCGGCGCCAGCGAGGTCGATGGTCGCCGGCGCGACGAAGAGGTTCTTCAGGGTCGTCGGCTCGACGCAGTCCTCCACCGGCGTGTCGTTCATGATCACGTCGTAGATCGAGCCGCCGAGCTCGCGGGCGTTCACGCCGAGACCGGTGGTCGCGTTGCCCTGCGGGTCGAGGTCGACCACCAGGACCCGGTAGCCCATCTCCGCCAGCGCCGCGCCCAGGTTGACCGAGGTCGTGGTCTTGCCCACCCCGCCCTTCTGGTTCGCGATCGCGACGATCCGGGGCAGGTCGTAGGGCTCGGGCTCCTCATCGGCGGGCTCGGCATCCGCTTCCGGCACCGCCTCCGATTCCGCCTCCGATTCCGGCTCCGTTCCGGATTCGGGTTTGGGCTCCGTTTCGGGTTCCGCTTCGGTATCGGACTCCGCATCCGTGCGCGGTGACTCCGATCCGGGCTCCTCGCGCAGCTCGATGGTCGCCTCGACAGTCCCCTCGACCGCATCGACGCCGTCCGCCGGCGCCGGGGCCGCCAGTCCCGTCACGGACTCCGCGGCGACCGGGGCGTCGGGCGCGGACAAGTCGGACTCCGCGGCCGCGACCGGTTCGTCCTGATGCTCGGGCAACGTGGCCTCCGGCTGGTGCTCGTGCCGGCGGCGGGTGAACAGGCCGCGGCCGCGGCGCTTCGGATCGACGGGATCCATTCCACTCCTCAGGCCCGGGGTTGACGGGCGGTGTTTCACGTGAAACATCCCAGGGCCTCTCGGCTCCGACGTTCCACGTGGAACGTCGTCACCAGAGCGGATTCCTCCGGGGAAGGGCTCGCCGCCGGGGAAGACTCTCGTCCAGCGGTGATTGCTTCCGGAGAATAACGAACCGGCTGCCCGACTGCACTACTTGCGCGGAGATTTCCAGGCCGAGACCTGCAAGTTCCGCCGCCGGCCAGCGATCGGGGTCCGGTTCGGGCGGTTCGCTCACGCTCAGCAGTCCGCCGACCCTGACGAACCCGCTCCCGATCTCCGCGGTCGGGGCGGGCGGGCCGAATCCTCGGGCGACCACGAGTGGGAAGGACTCCCGGAGATCGGGCCGGTGCGCCAGCTCCTCGGCACGTCCTTCGACCACCGTGATCCGGTCGCCGAGACCGAGCCGGGCCACGGCGGTCCGGAGCCATGCCGTGCGCTTCACCTGCCCGTCGAGGAGCACTCCTTCCACCTCGGGCCAGAGATCGGCCAGGACCAGGCCGGGGACTCCCGCGCCGGAGCCGAGGTCCAGGAACCGACCGGGGACCAACGCGCGGGCCCATGCCGCGGCGTGCTCGATGTGGCGAACCACCGGGTCCCGGCCGAGCAGGCCGATCCGCTGGGCATCACCCAGGACGCCCTCGAGGGCGTCGTCGCTCACGCCTCTTCCGCTCCTGCCCCTGCGGGGCGGGCCGCTCGGGCCCCGCTCCGCACGGATGTACTCGGCCCGGTTTGGTGTGGTGCGTCGCTCACGCAGGCCGGATGACGACGTGCCGACGGGGGTCCTCCCCCTCGGACGACGTCTCCACACCCTCGAGGTCGTTGACGGTGTCGTGCACGGTCTTGCGGTCGGCCGAGCCCATGGGCTCGAGCGCCCGGGCCTCGCCGGTCGCGAGGACCTCTTCCACCACCTTGCGGGTGAACGACTCGAGCGCGGCACGGCGCTTCGCCCGGTACCCCGCGACGTCGACCCTCACTCGGGCCGCGTTGCCCCCGGCCTCGCGTTGGACCACGGCCCGCGTCAACTCGTCGATCGAAGAGAGCGTCGCACCCTTCGGGCCGACGAGCAGCCCGAGCTCGGAACCCTCGACCTGGACCTCGATGGTGTCGTCGTCGATCTCGCTCGTCACCTCGCCGTCGAGGCCCATGGCCGCGACCAGTCCGGCGACGAAGTCCTCGGCCGCCTCTGCCTGCTCCTCGATCGGAACTTCTTCCTGGTCCACGGCCTTGGTCTCCTCACGCGGTTGCGTCTTCGGCTTCGAACTACTCGATCGGCGCCCGGATCCTGGACCGGGACCGCCACTGCGCTTGCCACCCTTGCCACCCTTGCCGCTCCGGCCTCGCCGTCGGTCCTGGGGCTTCTCACGCGAGATCGGCTTGAGCCGGACCCGCACCCTCGCCTCGGAGCCGCCGAGACGACCGAGGAACCCGCGACGCGGCTCCTCGAGCACCTCGATCTCGACATCCTCCTCGTGCACGCCGAGCTCGTCCAGCGCGGCTTCCACCGCCTCCTCGACGGTGCGCCCGGTTGTCTGCACCCACTCCATCTAGCGCTTTCGCTTTCGGTTGCTCCGGGCGCCACCCGAGCCCGAGCCGCCCTGCCCGCCCTGCGGCTTCTTGGCGTCCGGTGGGCGCCCGCCTCCTCGCGACGAGCCCTTGCTCGGCGACTTGGCGGCGCCGCTTCCCTTGGAGGGCTTCGCATCGGGTTCCTCGACCACGGTCGATGTCCCCCCTTCCGACGAACCCTCGATCGCGGCTCGACCCTTCTTCTTCGGCGGGGGACCGGCGGCGGAGCCGAACTTGCGGTACGTGTACTCCTGCTGGCCGATCTGCCAGAGGTTCGACGTGGCGAAGTACAGAGCGACGCCGGACGGCAGGCTCCACGAGATGAAGGCGAAGACCAGCGGGAAGACCTTGCCGATGATCGCCATCTGTGGGTTGGTCTGGGTCTGGTTCCGCATCGTCTGACGCTGCTGGACGAATCCGGTGACCACCACGATCGCGACCAGGATCAGGTACGGCAGCAGGTCGACGAACCCGAGCTTCGAAGCCGTGCTCGCCGAGACGGTGAGGTTCATGCCCGCGAACTTCATGTGCGGTGGCTTGCACGCGGCGTTGCTGCAGATGTCCTGGTACATCTGGGAGTCCGTCGGGATGAACTTCTGGATGCCGTTCAAGGTCTGGAACAGCGCGATGAAGACCGGCATCTGCAGCAGGAGGGGGAGACAGCCGCCGAGCGGGTTGATCTCGTTCTCCTTGTAGAACTTCATCATCTCTTCGTTGAGCTTCTGGCGGTCGTTCTTGTACTTGGCCTGCAGCTTCTTGATCTCCGGCTGCACGCGCTGCATGGCGATCATCGACTTCGCCTGCTTCGCGGTCAGGGGGAAGAGCGCGAGCCGTACCGCGATCGTCAGGAGGATGATCGCGACGCCGGCGTTCGGGATGATGCTGTAGAAGAACGCGAGGAGCCATCCGAGGCCTTCACGTACTGCGTCCCACATGACGGGCTATCCTTCCGAAGCCGAACGTACGTTCGGATCGATGACGGGGTCGTAACCCCCTGGGTTCCAGGGATGGCAGCGCGCGATCCGGCAGGCGCCCCGACCCGCGCCGCGCAGCAGACCGAAGTGCTCGATTGCCTCACGCGTGTACTCGGAGCACGACGGTGCGAACCTGCACCGCGACGGCATGCCCGCCATCACGACCTGGTAGCCGCGGATGACGCTCATCCCTGCTCGGGCGCCCCACGACGGTCGCCGCTCGGTCACCGGGTCGCCTCCAGGCACGCGCGCAGATCAGCGTCCAGCACGGCGACGGGGGCGGCGGCGAGCTCCGCGCGGACGCCGACGAGGTACGCCGCATCCGGGCGCAGCAGTGCCTCGTGGCGCGCCACGAGGTGGCGGAGACGACGGCGGAGTCGGTTCCGGGTCACGGCGTTGCCCACCGGGCGGCCGATCGCGTACGCCACCTGGGGTGGGCCGGGAGTCGACTCGACGCGGCGGACCCACACGGTGCCGCGCCGAACCGGACGGGCGCGTGCGAGACGCGCGAACGTGACACGGCTGCGGACGCGGTGGATCAGGCCGACAGGCGCGAGCGACCCCGCGACCGTCGGGACTTGAGCACGGCGCGCCCGGCGCGGGTGCGCATCCGGCCCCGGAATCCGTGCTTCTTCTTGCGCTTCCGGTTGTTCGGTTGGAAGGTCCGCTTCACGCATGGCCTCCTCGGCGAGAGAGCGAGCCGCCCCGACATCGGGCGAGGTGAGGCCCGGTGGCGAACAGGGGGCGGAGAACCCGGGGATTCTATGGGTCGGCCGACTCGCACCGCAATGCGGGGACCCAATCGGTCGCGGTCGGACATCCCGACGACACGTCGCGGACGAGTCCGGGGGGCATCACCGAGCGCGCGATCCTGGACAACTCCACCACATACCGCGCGCGCCAGTCGGATCCCTGGGGACGACACCACCCGACTGGTGGAATCACACCGATGTTCTTCGGGATCACTCCCTTGAGGGGACCGGGTCCGGCTGCTAGGTTGCCGCCTCCACCGATCGCCAACGGCCTCGTTCGGTGGGGCGGATTCCACGCCCGGACCACATCCGGGCCAGGGCCTCGGCGGAGCAATTGGGCTGGTGTTCCTGGCTCGATGGTTCTCCACACCTGTGGATGGGGTTGTGGAAATTCCTGACTGGCGTATGAGTGCTGCCGCCCAGGTGTGGGAATCGGCGACGACGGCGCTCCAGGAGCAGCTGTCCGAGGCCACCTGGAACACCTGGTTCCGTGACGTCCGGGCCGCCGACCTGGACGGCGACCGCCTCCGCCTCACCACGCCGAACGCAGTGGTGTGCGAGCGCATCCGATCCAACTACCGCGGTCTGATCGGTGCCGTCGTGCACCAGGTCGCCGGCGACGAGCTGGTCATCGATCTCACGGTGGAGACCACCACTCGCACCGACGATCCCGTGGTCGTCACCCAGCCGCCCCGGCCCGCCGCGACCACCACCGCCCCGGTGTCCGAGGCGACGGCCACGCTCCCGGCATCGCCGGACCCGGCCGCGGGATGGACCGCGTTGAACCCCCGGTACACCTTCGAGCACTTCGTGATCGGCGCGTCGAACCGGTTCGCCCACGCCGCGGCGCTGGCCGTCGCCGAGACCCCGTCCCGGTCCTACAACCCCCTGTTCATCTACGGGCCGGCCGGGTTGGGCAAGACCCACCTCCTCCACGCCATCGGGAACTACGTCCAGGACGTCCACCAGTCGAGTCGGGTCCGGTACGTGTCCACCGAGACCCTGATGAACGAGTTCGTCGACGCGATCCGGAACAACGCCGCGAACTCCTTCCGTCGCCGGTACCGGGAGGTCGACGTCCTGCTCGTCGACGACATCCAGTTCCTGGAACGATCCCAACAGCTCCAGGAGGAGTTCTTCCACACGTTCAACTCGCTGCACGGCGCCGGCGGCCAGATCGTGCTCTCCTCGGACCGCCCACCGAAGCAGATCCCGCGGCTCGAGGACCGGCTGCGCACCCGCCTCGAGTGGGGCCTCATCACCGACGTCCAACCACCCGAGTTCGAGACCCGTCTCGCCATCCTGCGGATGAAGGCCGAGTCCGAGCGCCTCGAGAACATCCCCGACGACGTCCTGGCCTTCATCGCTTCCAACATCAGTGACAACGTCCGGGAGCTCGAGGGGGCCCTGATCCGTATCGCCGCCTACTCCAGCCTGCACCGCACCACGCTCGACGAGCCCGTCGCCCGGGCGGTGCTCGCCGACCTGCTGCCCCCGTCGCAACCGCGCGTCGTCACACCGGCGCTCATCCTCGACGAGACCGCCAAGATGTTCGGCTTCACCGTGGAGGACCTCTGCGGCAAGAGCCGCCGCCGGCCGCTCGTCATCGCGCGCCAGATCGGCATGTACGTGTTCCGCGAGCTCACCGACTTCTCCTACCCGCGGATCGCCGAGGAGTTCGGGGGTCGTGACCACACGACCGTGATCCACGCGGTGGAGAAGATCAAGGCGCTCATGACCGAGCGCCACCAGGTCTTCGACCAGGTCAACGAGCTGATGAGTCGAGTGCGGCTCGGGACCGGTGGATAACCCTGTGGAGAGCTGTGGATATCTCCCGGTCGCGGTGGGAAACCGTGAGAAATCACACGATTCGGATTCGAGAACGGTGGAAACGGGTGATGACGGTGTGGATCACCAGAGACCATCCCACCTGCGGAGATACTGCATGATCCACAATCCACAGCTCCTACTACCAAGACTAGAAGAGCAATTCTCTTCGTACTCCGGAGGTGGACAGTGAAGTTCCGCTGCGAGCGAGACACCCTCGCCGAGGCGATCAGCACCGCGCAGCGGGCCGTCGCGGTCCGCAGCGGCGCACTGCCGGTCCTCTCGGGCGTGCACGTGACGGCCAAGGACAACGCGGTCGAGCTCGTCGGTTCGGATCTGGACCTCACGATCCGGGTGAGGATCCCGGCCCAGGTCGAGAACCCCGGCGAGGCGGTCGTGCCGGCGAAGCTCTTCGACGGTCTGACGACGCGGCTCAAGGCCGGCACCGTGACCTTCGAGGTCGAGGGCGACGACGCGCGGATCTCGGCCGGCTCGGCCCGGGCCGGGGTCCGCCTGCTCCCGGCCGACGACTTCCCCCGGGTCAGCGATCCCGAGGGCGTGACCGTGACGGTCGACGCGGAGCCGCTCGCGGAGGCGTTGCGCCAGGTGATCCCGGCCGCGTCTCGGGACGACGCCCGGCCGATCCTCACCGGGGTGCTCCTCACCGCGACCGGGACCGGGATGCGTCTGGTCGCGACCGACTCCTACCGCCTCGCGGTACGAGACCTCGCGGGAGTCGGCATGTTGAGCGAGGGCCAGAAGGTGCTCGTCGGCGCCCGGGGCCTGAACGAGGTGCAGCGCGTGTTCTCGTCGGGTCAGATCGACGTCACGCTCGGCGAGCGCGAGGTGAAGTTCTCGACCGAGTCACGCTCGGTCACCACGCGCCTCATCGAGGGCGAGTTCCCCAACTACGAGCAGCTGATCCCGAACGGGTACCCGAATCGCCTCACGGTGTCCCGCGCCACGCTCGAGGAGGCGGCCCGCCTCATGCAGATCGTCGGCGAGGGTCGCGAGGGGACGCCGGTACGGCTCGCGATGAGCGCGTCGGGGCTCGAGCTCTCGGCGACCGCGCAGGAGCGCGCCGACGCGGTCGAGGCACTCGACGCGAAGTTCGAGGGGTCGGACCTCACCGTCGCGTTCAACCCGCAGTTCCTCCTCGACGGCCTGCTCGCGATCGAGGGCGAAGAAGCCGTGATCGAGTCGATGGACCCGCTCAAGCCGGCGACGTTGCGTGGCAGCGAGCACCCCGAGTTCCTGTACCTGCTGATGCCCGTCCGCATCAGCTGACGCGGCCCGAACCCGCGCGCCCACGATGCAGCTCGGTCACCTCTGGCTGACCGACTTCCGGTGCTACGAACAGGTCGACCTGGAGCTCGGCGACGGCTGCACCGTCATCACCGGCAGGAACGGGCAGGGCAAGACCAGCCTGCTCGAGGCCGTCGCGTGGCTGGCCACCGGTCGCTCGCTGCGCGGGGTCCCCGACCGCGCGCTGGTGCGGGCGGGTCACGACGACGCCGTCGTACGGGCGGAGGTCGAGCTCGCGGACCGACAGGTGCTGATCGAAGCGATGATCCGTACCGGGGGTCGCAACCGCGTGCAGGTCAACAAGCAGGCGGTCACCCGCCGGCGCGACCTGGCGGAGTACCTGCGGGTGACGGTGTTCGCGCCCGACGACCTCGCGCTGGTGAAGGGCGCGCCCGCGGGCCGGCGGGAGCTGCTCGACGATCTCCTGGTCGCATCGACCCCCCGGCTGGCCGCGGTGATCAGCGACTACGAACGGGTGGTGCGGCAGCGGACCGCGTTGCTGCGTGCGGGGATCCGTGACGCGGACGATCGCTCGACTCGCGACGTGCTCGACGCGCGTCTGGTCACCACCGGCGCGGAGCTGATCGAGGCGCGGCTCGAGCTGATCGATCGACTGACCCCGGTCGTGCTCGACGCGTACGTGTCGCTCGCGGGAAGTGCGCCGGGGTTCGCGACGAGCTACGAACCGGAGTGGAGCGATGCGCCGGTCGCGCGCGGTGGGGCAACAGCGGCGATCGAAGCCGCGCTGCAACGGCTGCGCCGACGCGAGGAGGACCGGGGGACGACGCTCTGCGGACCCCACCGCGACGATTGGACGATCGTCCTCGACGGGCTCGACGCGCGGCACCACTCGTCCCAGGGCGAGCAGCGGACGCTCGCGCTGGCGCTGCGCCTCGCCGGGCACCGCGTGGTCGCGGACCTCGTCGGGGCCGAGCCGCTCCTGCTGCTCGACGACGTCTTCAGCGAGCTGGACTCGGGCCGGTCCGCGGCCCTCGTCGCACATCTCCCGGCGACCCAGACGCTCATCACCACCGCGGGTGCCCTGCCCGAGGGGATCGCTCCCGCGGCGTGGCTACGCATCGAGGACGGCCGTGTCGTCGCCGGATGACCCGCGCCCCGTGGGGGACGCGCTCCGGCGCGTGCGGCGCGAGCTCGGCACGCCCGAGCCGAGCGAGTTCGACCGCATCCGCGAGGACTGGTCCGAGCTCGTCGGACCCGACCTGGCCGCGCACAGCCGGCCGGTGTACCTGCGGGCGAACCTGCTCCGGATCGCCGTCGACGACCCGGCCTGGATCGTGCACTTCCGGTACCTGGCCGACCAGCTCGTCGAGCGGCTCGCGAGTGCCGCGCCCCGGGCCGCGGTGCGGGAGGTCGCGGTGGTCTCGGACCCGGCGTCGGGGGGTGCGAAACCCGACTGAACCGGGCGCCGGGATCCGCCCGAATCGCGGCCCCGGAACCCCCGTCCCGTCGCAGGCGCGTGGTACACTGGTCAGGCCCCGAAAAGCCCGTCTGACCAGGACTTTCAGTGTCCGCGCCCCCACGTCGAACGGGTCAGTTTCGCGGCCACGCGCCCGCGACCCCCCGCACCGCCCGGCGGCGGCGCGGATGCGCGGAGATCGTCGACGCCGAGTCGATGCGCAACGACCAGTTCCGACGACCGACGAGAGGTGCTCCGCGAGTGGCCTACGGCGCGAAAGACATCACGGTCCTGAAGGGTCTCGAACCCGTCCGTGAGCGACCCGGCATGTACATCGGCTCGACCGGACTGTCCGGTTTGCACCACCTCGTGTACGAGGTCGTCGACAACGCCGTGGACGAGGCCATGGCCGGTCACGCCACGCGGATCGACGTCACGCTGCTCGCCGACGGCGGGTGCCGGGTCCACGACAACGGCCGCGGCATCCCCGTCGACAACCACCGCGACTACAAGAACAAGTCGGCGGCCGAGGTGGTGCTCACGGTCCTGCACGCAGGCGGCAAGTTCGGTGGCGAGGGCTACAAGATCTCCGGCGGCCTGCACGGCGTCGGCGTCTCGGTCGTGAACGCGCTGTCGAGCCGGCTCGACCTCGAGATCCACCGCGACGGCGGCCGCTGGGAGATGAGCTTCGAGAAGGGCGGCAAGCCCGTCGGCAAGCTCACCAAGAAGGCGCCGTCGAAGCGCACGGGCACCATCGTCACGTTCTGGCCCGACGCGACGATCTTCGAGGAGACCGAGTTCCGCGCGCAGACGCTGCTCGAGCGGCTGCGCGAGATGGCGTTCCTGAACAAGAGCCTCGAGATCCGCTTCCGTGACGAGCGCGGTGACGAGCCCGTCGAGCAGATCTTCAAGTTCGCCGGTGGCATCACCGACTTCGTGCGCCACCTGAACGCGGCGAAGGAGCCCATCTTCAAGCGAGTGGTCGCGTTCGAGGACGCGTCCAACGACTCCGAGGTCGACATCGCGCTGCAGTGGAACACCGGATACCACGAGGGCATCCACTCGTTCGCGAACAACATCGCGACGACCGAGGGCGGCATGCACGAAGAGGGCTTCAAGAAGGCGCTCACCAACGTCGTCAACAAGTACGCGCGCGGCAAGAACCTGCTGAAGGAGAAGGAGGACAACCTCCTCGGCGAGGACATCCGCGAAGGCCTGACCGCGATCCTCTCGGTGAAGCTGCGTAACCCGCAGTTCGAGGGCCAGACCAAGACCAAGCTCGGCAACACCGAGATGCGCTCGATGGTCGAGAAGGTCACGAACGAGAAGCTCGCCGAGTGGCTCGAGGAGCACCCGGCCGAGTCCAAGCAGATCCTCGCCAAGGCCACCCAGGCCCAACGTGCCCGGGTCGCGGCGCGCCAGGCGCGCGACCTCACCCGCCGCAAGTCGCTGCTCGAGTCGTCCGCGATGCCCGGCAAGCTCGCCGACTGCTCCTCGAAGAACCCCGAGGATTGCGAGCTGTTCATCGTCGAGGGCGACAGCGCCGGCGGCTCGGCCAAGCGCGCGCGGAACCCGGAGTTCCAGGCGATCCTGCCGATCCGGGGGAAGATCCTGAACGTCGAGCGGGCCCGGCTCGGCGCGATGCTGAAGAACGAGGCGATCCAGACGCTCATCACCGCGTCGG